>JADCJJ010000389.1 GCA_020247085.1 Myxococcaceae bacterium
ACCGGATGCGGGTTGCCCTGGCCAGACTTGCCTTCGCCGCCACCGTGCGGGTGGTCGACGGGGTTCATCGCAAGACCGCGCACCGTCGGGCGAATACCGAGCCAACGCGACTTACCGGCCTTGCCCACCCGAATGAGCTCGTGGTCGATGTTGCCGACCATGCCGATGACCGCGCGGCAGTTGATCAACACCCGGCGTACCGCGCCCGAGGGGAGGCGAACCTGGGCGTACTCACCCTCCTTCGCCATCAGCTGCCCCGAGGACCCCGCTGAGCGGATGATCTGCCCGCCACGCCCCGGCTTGAGCTCGATGTTGTGAATCACCGTGCCCACGGGGATGTTCTGCAGCGGAAGGCTGTTGCCCGGGCGAATGTCGACGTTCGCGCCCGAGAACAGCGTGTCGCCCACGTTCAGCCCCGTCGGGGCGAGGATGTAGCGCTTCTCGCCGTCGGCGTAGTGGAGCAGCGCGATGTTCGCCGTGCGATTCGGGTCGTACTCAATCGAGAAGACCTTGGCCGGAACGCCATCCTTGTCGCGGCGCTTGAAATCGATGACGCGGTAACGGCGCTTGTGGCCGCCACCTTGGTGACGCCGCGTGATGTGCCCGTCGCCGTTGCGGCCGCCCGAGCGCTTCAACGACTGCGTGAGGCTCTTCTCGGGACGGTCGCGGGTGATCTCCGCAAAGTCTGACACCGTCGTCAGTCGGCGAGCTGCCGACGTCGGCTTGAATTTCTTGATACCCATTAGACCGCCCCTCCCTCGAAGAGCTCGATCTTGTCGCCTTCCTTCAAGGTGACGAACGCCTTCTTGAAGTTCGAGCGCTTGCCCATCGACGTGCCCACACGCTTCATCTTGCCGCGCATGATGAGCGTGCGGACGCCGGTGACGGTGACCTTGAACTGCTGAGTCACCGCGAGCGCGATGTCGTGCTTGGTGGCCTTCTTGTCGACCACGAACGAGTACTGACGGAACTTCTCGCGCGCGAGGTCGAGCTTCTCGGTGATGATGGGACCCTTGATGACGTCAACGGCTTTCATGGCGTTCAGGCCTCCGCCTTCGGACCGCGGGCGCGTGTGAGCGCCTCGTCGAGAGCCTTCGCCGCCGCCACTGTCAGTACCAACGTCTTGCGACGCAGCACCGATTCGACGTTCACGCCCTCGGGGGGCAGCACGTCAAAGGCGGCCAGGTTGCGAACGGCCCGGTGGAGCTTCTCGTTGCTCTTCGCGTCGACGACCAGCGCGTCCTTGAGCTTGAGGCCCCGGGTCAGCGTGGTCGAGGCCGCTTTCGACTTCCCGTCGGACGGGAACTGGTCGAGGATCACCAGGTTCTTCTCAACGGCCCGAAGGCTGATGGCTGAGGCCACCGCGCCACGGCGGACCGCGCGAGGCGGCCGGTAGCTGTAGTCACGGGCCTTCGGACCCATGGCCTTGCCGCCACCAACCCAGTGCGAGGCTCGGGTCGACCCCTGGCGCGCACGCCCGGTGCCCTTCTGCTTCCAGGGCTTCTTGCCACCACCAGACACGAGCGAACTGTTCTTCACGCCCAGCGTGCCCCGGCGGCGGTTGATCTGCTGCATCTTCGCCCCCTCGTACAGCAGGTGGCTGTTTGGCTTGGCAGCGAAGATCTCGTCGGAGAGTTCGATCTCCGCGACCTTCTTCATCGACACATCGACGACGTCGAACTTGGCCATGGCGTTCCTCAGCTCTTGATCTCGACGTCGACACCAGCCGACAGATCGAGCTTCATGAGGGCGTCGAGCGTCTGCTGCGTCGGCTCGAGGATGTCGAGGAGCCGCTTGTGCGTGCGGATCTCGAACTGCTCCCGGCTCTTCTTGTCCACGTGCGGCGAGCGCAGTACCGTGAACCGGTTGATGCGCGTGGGCAGCGGAATCGGACCCGACACGCGAGCGCCGGTCCGACGAGCCGTCTCGACGATCTCCGTGGCGCTCTGGTCCAGGAGCTTCGAGTCGTACGCCTTCAGTCGAATGCGAATCTTCTGTGTTGCCATTCTCGGTCAACCCCGTTTCGCGGCTTCACTTCACAACTTCCTGTCCGACGTCGACGGATGAGGCCGTCCCAGGGGAGAACCGAGGGGCTGTCACAGAGCCGTGCAACGAAGGGGCGCTGCGTATACCTGCGCGCGGCTCGTTGTGTCAAGCGGCTCGCTCGTTTCCCGGTCGCAACCTCCCATGCCCCCCGTGGCGGGTCCAGATGCCACCGCCCCGTGGGGCCTTGCGTGCGCCGACCGTCGAATCACCTGGCCCGGCCCGCTGCCTCAACTCGTGGGCAGAGGCGTCAGGTCGTCATGTGGGCACGCGACGAACTGGAGCCATGCGCACGGGCGAAGCCCGGCGACACGCTCAAGGGATGCTCTCGGTACTGGCAGCAGCTTTTGCTTGCGGGAAGACGTGTCGGCGTCGCGTCGATGAGTTCAGCGCCGACCTCAGCAAGGGCGCTTGGCGCGCGCTGGGGGTCGGTCGAGCCATCTCCGACACCGCGCTCTTTCGGCTCCTCGCGAGGCAGGGCGTAAGTAACCGTTCAGGGGTGGGGTTGAGGGCGCAGTCTGCGTGTGCGACTTCTGGCGGATGACCAAGAGACCGCCCGAAGGCGAGACGTTGGAGGCGAAGGTCGCGCGAGTCGTGCGCGAGCACCTGGACCAGCAGCAGGTGGC
>JADCJJ010000039.1 GCA_020247085.1 Myxococcaceae bacterium
GAAGGCCTCCAACACCGGCGCCGACGACAGATTCGGCAGCAGCGTGGCGCTGAGTGTCGACGGCAGCACCCTCGCCGTGGGGGCGCGCTCCGAGGCCAGCAACGCCACCGGCGTCAACGGCACCCAGACGGACAACAGCGCCTTTCCTGCCGGCGCCGTCTACGTTTTCACCCGCTGACGGCCGGCCTCCGGCACCAGGTGCCACGCTGATGCAGACGTGGCCGCCGTGACGCCATGTCGAGCCACGCCTGCGGGACGCTCGACACCGCAGCCCGCCACCGCCCATGCAGAACGAGCGCCGAGAGGCAGCTGGAGGTGCGGAAGCGACGCCGAGGGCGCGGCCTGGGGTGCCGGTGCCAACTCGAGCCATGGCGTGGCACCCCGCTCAGGGCACACCAACCGCGCGCAGGCCGCCGTCGGCGAGGTGACGCGAGGAGCGCTCGACGAAAACCCACAGCGACGCCTCGCCCTTCGCGAGGGGCCAGCGTGTGTGCCAGCCGTCGGGCAGCCGGGGCGGCGCCCAGTCGAAGAGCCACTGCGCGTCGGCCGTCGACAGGTTGACGCAGCCGTGCGTCACCGCCTGCCCGAAGGCGTCGTGCCATGAGGCCGCGTGCAGCCCCTGGCCGCGGGCGAAGTACTGAATGAAGCGCACCTCTTCGATGAAGTACTCGTCGCCTCGCATCTGGTCGTGCAGCGCCTTCACCCAGGTCTGGTGCAGGCCCGGCCGCGTGCGCCGGCCGCGCGCGCCGGTGCCCGTCGACACCAGCGTCGCGTAGACGGGCCGCGCGTCGTCCCAGGCGGTGAGCGTCTGCTCGGCCAGGTCCACGTGCACCCACCGCCCCCCATCGGGTACCCCGGGCGGTCGCTCGCGGGGCCAGGCGATGCGAACGGCCTTCGCCGGCAGCACGCCGCCGTCGACGTGCGCGCCTCCATCGGCGGTGAGCGCCAGCAGGGGAAAGCGGGCGAACCTGGCGATGGCGCCTCCGCCATCGGTCGTGCCGGGTGACGCGAGCGCCGCCTGGCGGAAGGTGAAGGCGAGCGGCAGCGTGGGCGCCTCGACGCCGCGCATGGTGGAGCGGTCGTCGAGCTGCACGACGTCGCCGCGCGCGACGAAGCCACCGCCTGGCCGCTCGAGCGAGGCGGCCGTCGGTGCCGCCTCGTCGCCGCGGCGGAAGGCGAGCGTCTTGATGCCCGGCTCGACCGTCAGCAGCGGCGCGTCACGCCGCGGGCGGGCCCGCACCTCGACGCCCGCGTCGCGGTCTCTCGCGACGGCCCACACGAAGGTGTCGGGCACGAAGGGCGGCGCGCCGCCGTCGTCCCAGGCGAGCACGGCCAGCGGCACGACCCCGTCGCCGCCGAGCACCGCCCACGCGCGGAGCGCCTCGCACGAGGGGACGCAGGCCGTCACCGTGACGGGCGCGTGGCGAGACAGCGCGCCGACGGCGGGAGCGCCGGCGTCGGCCGAGGCCCTCACCGTCACCGGCGTAACGACGGAGGCCGACCGCGGCTCGGCGCGCGTCGTGGCCGAGAGCAGCCCGAAGCCCGCAGCGACGAGGCCCAGGCGGGCGTGCGTGAGGGCGTCGCCCACGGGGCGCCCCGGCGTTCGGACGCCCCGCCCGGGAGCCTGGTCGACCCGAGCCCCTGGTGGTGTCGTCGCCGCGCCGCGGAAGGAGGTCGCTGCGGCCGTGCGAGTCCTCATGGTGGGGCCGCACCGTAGGAGAAGTGCGGGGCCCGCTGTCCAGCGGTGCGGCTCGACGCGGGCGACCCGTTGCTCCGGGCGGCGCCCCGGCCTCCAGCGTCGGACGTGGTGCTTGCCGACCTGTTCCGTCGCGCGGTCGTCCGAGCGGGAGCGCTCGCGCTCCTGTCAACCGGTTGCGTCCCCGAGGCCGGCCGCGAAGACGCTGGCCCCGATACACGTCGCGCTGACGCCGGCGGGTCCGTCGCGGACTTTTGGGTGGCCTCGCTGACCACCGGCCTCGTCGACCGGTGCGACGGGCCCGTCTTCGACGCGGGCCATCACGGGCAGTACTGCACGCGGGCCTCCTGCAGAGGCGTCGCGACCCTCGGCTCTGGCCTGTGCGGCTGCCGGCACTCGGCCATTCCGGAGGGCCAGCGCTCCATCGGCCCCTTCTCAATCGGAGACGGTGGAGCGTGCCTCGTCGCCACCACCATCGTCTGCGGCGGCCGCCCGCTCACCACGGTGGACGAGGCGTGAGTGGTGGCGCCGCTCGTCGCCCGCGGTGACTGGGCGTGACGTCACCACAGGACGAGGCGTGGGCGGCGCTGGCGCAGGCCGTCGCCTCGGAGCCCTCCGCCCACGTTCGCGTCCCGGCCGACCGCTGGAGCCGCGCGCCGCAGCTCGAGCCCGCGTCCATCGCCTCGTTCTCGCGGTGCGCCCTCGAGCTGCTGACGATCGCCGCTCCGCCAGCCCTCGTCGAGTCCGCGCACCACGCCGCCATCGACGAGCTGCTGCGCGCCCGGCTGTCGCTTCGAATCACCTCGACGCTGCGCGGGCAGGGGCTCGGCCCCGGGCCCCTGCGCCTCGACGGGGTGGCGCTCACGCGGCCGCTCGAGGCCTTCGCCCTCTCGACGGTGCTCGAGGGGTGCGTCATCGAGACCATCGCCGCGGCGGTGGCATCGACGGCCGCCGGGCTCGCCGCGTTCGCGCCGGTGCGCGCAGCGCTCGTCACCCTCTCGCGCGACGAGCTGTCGCACGCGCAGCTGGCCTTCTCGGTGGTCGGGTGGGCCCCGGAGCGCCACGGTGAGCGGCTGTGGGCGCCGCTGCGCTCGCAGGTGGGCCCCCGCCTGCGCGAGCTCGAGGTGCAGGCCGGGTCGCCCGCCGCAGGGGGGGCCGGACCCGTCGAGGTTCGGCCTGCTGAGCGACGCAGAGGACCGCGAGGGGCGTCGTCAGACGGGCGCGCGCGTCGTGCGCCCGGTGCTGGCTGAGTGCTTCGGCGGCCTCGACGGACGGCTGGCGGCCGCGGGCTGCGGCGGGGCGGAGCGCTACAGGCGCTCGAGGTAGGCGACGAGCGCGTCGACTTCGCCGGGGCTGAGCGACGAGACGTCGCCGTGGCCCCGTCCGCCACAGGGGACGTTGGTGAAGCGCTCGCGCAGCGTGGCGGCGCACCCGTCGCTCATCCACGGGCCCCGCCGTGACACGCCCACCAGCGAGGGTACCTGCATGGCCGCGCCCTTCCCGATGTTCCAGGACTCCTGGGAGCGCAGCCGGGCGCCGCGGTGACAGCCGTCGCAGCCTGCCTTCAGGAACGCGCCGTACCCCGACGCCGCCGGGCCCGTCGAAGCGCGCGCCAGCGGCCGGGGCGCCTCGATGGCGTCGAGGAAGCGGCCGAGGCTGTCGATGGCGACGTCGCTGGGCGCCGCGCCGCCCATGCGGCTGACGAAGGTGTCTTGCATGACGTCCTTGAGGCTCGGCAGGTCGCCGGCCCAGTGGAACGGCGCCGTGTCGGTCAAGCCGCCCGACAGCGCCTGCGTGCGCCGCACGACACCCTGCACGGTCCAGGTGTGGGCGTCGTCGTGACCCTCGGGGTGGCACGACGCACACGCGATGGAACCGGTGGAGTGATGGAAGAGCCGGTGGCCCGGCGTCTCGATGCGCGTCGCGTCGAGCGAGATGCGAGCGACCTCCCGCCCGCCAGGCTCTTGCCGGACGAGGACGTGCGGCTTGCGGAAGTGCGTCAGGAGGTCTCCGTTTGGCAGGTACGCCACGCCGATCGGGTGCTCGAGGGGCAGGTCCCTCGTCAGCGGTGGGCTCGGCTCGTTGACGGGCCCGCAGTCGAGGTCCACCGCGCCGTGGCGCCCGCCCAGGTTGACGAAGGTGACCGCGTGGCTCGAGGCGTGCGCGATGGCGAGCGTCCACCCGTCGGGTGAGAGGGCGGCGTCGACGGGGAGCACCCCGGGCACCTCGAACGAGGTGACGCCCGTCGCCGTGAAGCGCGTCACCACCGTGCGGACGACCGACCGCGCGCACGGGGAGCCGCCCTGGGTCGTCCCGGTCTCCACCGGCGCATCGCCCGGCGGCGCCCCCGCCCCAGAACCGGAGCCGTAGCCCGATGACACCGGCACCGGCTTGGCGCTCGGCGTCGGCGGGCGCTTCGTCGGCTCGCCGCGCCGGTGGTGCTGATGCACCATCACGACGTCCATCCCCTCGGCTGTCGGCACCTGGAGCGTGCGCCAGGCGACGTGAGGCACGAACGAGACCGGCGTGGCGCTCGAGGGGAACGCGGGCATCGACGGGGGCCTGATGGTGCGCCCGCCCTGGTCGAGCACGCTGACCAGCTCGGCCTCGCGGAAGGACGAGGCGTACAGCTGGTCGCCGACCGTGACCACGTCGCGCAGCTCGTGCTCCGTCACGCGCACCGTCGTCACCGCGTCGCCCTCGAGCTTCATCACTTCGCCCGTCGCGCAGGCCAGCAGCACGCCGCTCTCGGCGCGCGTCAGGCCCCGCGGCTCGGCGCAGACCGTCAGGGGCTCGTCGAGCGCGCCCGTCTTCATCACCACGCGGGCCACCTGCCCGGCGCGGCGCAGCGCGACCACGAAGCGGCCGGCCCCGTCGTCCACCGCGCGCCCCGGCTGGCTCCCGGGCGGCAGCGCGACCCGCACCTTTGAGCCCGTCGAGACGTCGATGAGCCACAGCGCGTCCCCGTCAGGGTCGCTGACGGCCACCATGCGCCCGTCGAGCGCCACCGCCACCGTGCCGCCGAACAGCGGCGCCGGCTGGCGGCTCGTCGCGCCCCGGCCACCCGCGCCGCTGCCCGAAAAGCCGCCGGTCTCGGGCTCAGGCTCGCACGCCACGACGAGGCAGGCGACGGCGGTGAGCGTCAGGCGCATGGGCGGGCTCCGGGGGGGGGGACGAGGGCCTGAACGAGGCCGTCAACGGGTTGAGCCACGAGCCGCAGTCTTCGGGTCACCGTCGAAGCATGACGGTGCACGCGTCGCTCCCGGGACAGGCGCGCCGCCTTCGCGCTACTGTCGTCACGAGCCCTTGCCGGGGCGGTCGTCGCGTGCTTCGAGGCCCCGGCTCCCGTCGCTGCCGTCGAGAACCCGCCATGACCTCGAACTCCCTCCGACTCACCGCCGCCGTCGCGATGTGCGCCTTCAGCGCCTGCGAGCGCACACAGCAGGTGCTGGCGGTGACGTACTGCCGCGTCGACGCGGACTGCGCCGGCGGCTTCCTGTGCGAGAACTTCGAGTGCGTGCCCAAGGCGGCGAAGACGTGTGACAATGTCAACGACGGTACGCCGATTCTCCAGCCCACGCCGCACACCGTCGACTTCGGCACCGTCACCTCGAGCCAGCCGCTCGAGAAGAAGGTGCTCTTGTCGAACATCGGCAACTGCACCCTGACGCTCTTCGAGGCGACGCTGGCGAAGGGCGACGCGGGCGTGGCCTGCGCCTTCTGCGAGACGAACTTCCCCAAAGAGGTGTTCCCCGGGCGCAACGTCGAGCTGGCGCTGAAGTGGACGCCGGGCGAGGCGGTGCCGCAGTCGAACGAGCTGCGCCTGCTGTCGGATGACGGCGAGTACCCGACGTTCCGGCTGCCGATTCGGGCCAACTACATCGGCTCGCCCAGCCTCACCGCGGCGCCCAACCCGGTCGACTTCGGCTACGTCGCCGTCGGCCGGCAGGGCAAGCGCAACGTCACGCTGACGAACCGGGGCACTGGCACCGCGCCCATCACCATCAGCGCCATCGCGGTGGACCCGCCGATGGGCGACTTCGAGGTGGTGCAGCCGATGACGCTGCCGCGCACCCTGCGCCCCATCACCCAGGACACCTCGGCCCTGCTGTCCTTCGAGGCGCGCTTCACGCCGCGCAACGCCGGGCTGCCCGATGGCGGCGGCGACGCCACGGCGGCCCTGGTGTTGACGACGAGCGAGGGCGAGCTCCGCGTGCCGCTGCAGGGGAACTCGGCCACCCCGCCGCGCGCGACGGTGACGCCGGCGATGGTGAACCTCGGCGACGTGCGGCTGGGCACCACGGTGTCGCGCCCCATCACCATCACCAACGAGGGCGGGGCGCCGCTCACCGTGCGCGCCACCTGGGGTGGCACGCGGCCGTCGACCGACCTCTCGGTCGCGCCCCAGGCCATTCCCAACGTCGCCGGGGGCACCTTCACCGAGGTGCAGGTCGTCGCCACCGCCACCGCCGAGGGCCCCATCACCGGGCTGCTGGTGCTGAACCTGAACGACCCGGCGCGGTCGAACCTCACCATCCCCGTCATGGCCAACGGCGTCAGCGGGCCGGGCCCCGAGGTGGTGAAGCTCGAGATGACGTACGACAACGGCTCGGACAACGCCTTCGACAACGACGTGCGCGACGTCGACATGACGCTCGAGCACCCCTTCGGCTACGTCTGCAACAAGCGCAACCCGAACCCGATGAACTGGGGCAGCTACGGGCAGCCGTCGTGGCTCGCCTTCGCGCCGAAAGAGGAGCCCGAGCGCATCGTGCTCGCCGACGCGCGCACCGACGGCACCTACAAGGTGCAGGTGACGTACGCGCAGGACTGCAAGTCGCTCCCGACGGCGCTGCTGGCCGGCATCCTCGGCATCTCGGTGGACGTGCTGGTCGACGTCCTCACCGGTGGGGCGGTGCCGATTCCAGGGCAGGACATCGGGCGCCTCATCGAGCAGGTGTGCCTCTCGCGCGGCGCGTCGGCGGTGGGCGTGAAGGTGTACGTCAACGGCATGCTCATCGCCGAGAAGAGCACCTCGCTCGGCCGCCGCGGCGACTCGGTGTACGTGCTCGACCTCGTCCGTCGCAACGGCACCTTCTCGGTGCCCTGAGGGGAGCGCGGCGATGACGACCTCGAGGCTCCCACTCCTGCTCCTCGCGCTGGCCGGCTGCTCGAGCCGGCCCCCCGAGCCCCCGGCGATGGGCAACGGCATCGGCCCCTTCCGCGGGCTGCGCGCCGTGCCCCGGCAGCTCGCCTTCACCTGCGTCACGCCGGGCTGCGACACCACGCTGGTGCTGAAGGTGGCGTCGACGGTGAACCGCCGCGTCGCCATCAAGCGCGTCATCTTCTCGAAGGCCTCGGCCGAGTACTCGCTGGTGCCCTCGCAGCCGGCGCCGTTCATCCTCGGGGCCGCCGGCGAGTTCACCATCGACGTGCGCTACACGCCCGAGTCGGCGCCGGCGGCCGACGACCTGAAGGTGCTGGTGACCTACACCGACGCCTCGCCCGACGAGCAGGACCCGGACCGCCTCGAGCCCGCCGAACTCGAGGTGCCCATCGTGCGGCGGCTCGTCGGCGAGCCCGCGCTCGCGCTGAGCCCGCCGAAGCTCACCTTCGGCCTGGTGCCCGCGGGGACGACGAAGGAGCTGCCCGTCACCGTGCGCAACGCCGGCTTTGGCAACATCGCGCTCGCGCTCGACCAGGTCGACGCGGGGCACCCGTGGGTGGCGGTGTCGCTGCCGCCGTTGACGGCGCTGGTGCCCGACGCGGGCGTGACGGTGCCGGTGCGCTTCTCGCCGCTGACCCGCGGCTACTACCGGGGCGACGTCGTGCTCGGCTCGTCGACGCCAGCGGTGGGGGCCGTGGCGCTCGAGGTCGAGGGCACCAGCTTCGTCGACGGCGTCATCGCGCTCGAGCCCGAGGAGCGCGCCATCGACTTCGGCGACGTCTCGCGGCGGCAGCGGCGCACCGTCACCATGCAGCTCGCCAACCTCGGCGGGCAGGCGCTCTTCGTGTCGAGCGTCACCGTGCGCGACCCGTCGAACAACGTGCGAGCCTCGCTCCCCAATGCGATGCAGAGCGCGACGCTGCCGTCGCTGAGCCGCTTGCCGGTCACCATCGAGCTCGACGCCGCCACGCCCGGGCAGGTCGACGCCATGCTCGTCATCGCCTCGACGGACGTCGCGCGGCCCAGCCTCGAGGTCCCGGTGCGCGGCACCGTCACCGAGCCGCGGCTGGCGGTGGCTCCGGCGATGCTGGCCTTCGGCTCGGTGCCGCTCGGGTGGCAGGTGGCCCGCCCGGTCGAGCTGAGGAACGTCGGCTTCGGCGCCCTCACCGTGCGCCGCCTCACCTTCGTCGGCGGCACCTCGAACCTCTACGCGCTGAAGAACGCGCCGGCGTTGCCGGCCACCATCGCCGCCGGGGGGCGGGCCGTCGTCGAGGTCGAGTTCCGCGCCGACACCATGGCCACCTTCGGCGGCGAGCTGTCCATCGAGTCGGACGACGCGGTGAACACCATCACCACCGTTCCGCTGTCGGCCACCGGCGCGTCGTGCAGCCAGGGTTGCATGGTGGCCAACGCGACGCCCTCGTGCATGAACGGCGCTTGCGGCATCGCGAGCTGCAACGCCGGCTACCACAACACCGACGGCCTGCTGTCGAACGGGTGCGAGTGCCAGGAGCTCGGCATGGACCCGGCGGGCTTCTGCAGCATGGGCGTCTACAAGGGCGTGCTGCGCGACACCTCGAACGCGTCGGCGCAGCACACCGGCATGATTCCGACCCCGGACGACGTCGACTGGGTGAGCTTCTACGCCGAAGACGCCAACAACCTCTTCGGCGACGACTTCGACGTGCGCATCACCCTCACCGCGTCGGACCCGAACATCGTCATGTGCGTCTACCGGCAGCGCTCGAGCGCGCGGCAGGGCTTGTGCTCGATGAACGAGGCCACCTGCGACGTTCGCAGCTACCGCAGGGACGGCAGCCTCGGCACCGACGATGGCGCTGACTTCGACATCAAGGTGTATCGGCGGGCGAACAGCGCGCCGACGTGCACGACATACGCCTTGAGCATGCAGAACGGCTGAGCGCCCCGGCGGCGGCGGGTTGGGCTCCGCTTCGAGGCAGGCGAGGGCTTGCACTCGGCGCCCCAGTCTGGTGTCACGTGCGCATGAGACTCTCGGCCTTCGCGCTGGCAGGGGTGGTGGGACTGGCGGGCGGCGTCTTCGTCAGCAGCTGCGGTCCGGTGCGACCGGCCTGCACGCCCTCGTCGTGCAGCACCGGCTGCTGTGACGGGCTCACCGGCCGCTGCGTGCTCGACACCTCGTCGACGCAGTGCGGGCAGCGCGGAGAGACGTGCAAGGCCTGCATGTTGAGCGAGGTGTGCACGCTGGGCGTCTGCAGCAGCTCGAGCCTCGGCGGGGTGGGCGGCGGGAGCGCGGGTGGCTTCACTGGCGGCGGGAGCGCGGGCGGCTTCACTGGCGGCGGGAGCGCGGGCGGCGGGAGCGCGGGTGGCTTCACGGGTGGCGGGAGCGCGGGCGGCTTCACGGGCGGCGGGAGCGCGGGTGGCTTCACGGGTGGCGGGAGCGCGGGTGGCTTCACTGGCGGCGGGAGCGCCGGTGGCTTTACGGGCGGCGGGAGCGCCGGTGGCTTCGGCGGGGGTCCGCCGTCGTGCAGCACGGCGAACTGCAGCAGCGGGTGCTGCAGCGGCACGACCTGCGTCCAGGCGCCGTCGAACGGCACGAACCAGACGTGCGGCTTCGGCGGCCTGCCCTGCGCGACGTGCGGCTTCGGCCAGACGTGCAATCAGGTGACGCTGACGTGCCAGGGCGGCAGCGGCGGCGGGACGGCCGGCGGCAGCGCGACGGGCGGCGGCTTCGCTGGTGGAAGCTCGGGCGGTGGGCCCTCGGGCGACGGCTGCTTCGACGTCGCGCCCGTCACGCTGTTCGGCAACGCGGCGGTGGTGACGGGGAGCCTGCAAGGCCTCTTCAACGACACCAGCGCGTGCTCGGGCGCAGGGCCCGACATCGTCTACTCGGTGACGCTCCCGCAGGAGGGGGTGCTGAGCGCGCAGGTGACGACGGGTGGCTTCATTCCACGCCTCAACGTGCGCGCCCTCTGCAGCTCGACGACGACGCTCGCGTGCGCCACGGCGAGCGCGTCGGTGAGCACCAGCCTCACGACGCCGCAGCTCACGCCGGGCACGTACTTCATCTGGGTCGACTCGGCCGCCACCTCGTCAGGCGCCTCGTTCACGCTCTCGCTCACCTTTACGCCCGCGGGAGGCACGGGCGGTGGTGGCGCCGGCGGTGGATTCGCCGGTGGCACGGCCGGGGGGCCCGGGGGGAGCTACGTGTCGTCGAGCATCGCGGCGTCCTGCGATGACCTCACCTTCGGCGCGACGGAGCTGCTGTCGGCGTCGACCAGCCCCGTGCTCTCGGACGACGTCGCGACGTCGGTGCTGAACACGCCCATCGTCTTCCCGTTCTTCGGCACGGTGACCCCGTTCTACGGCGTGCAGTCGAACGGCATGGTGCAGTTCTTCACCTCGTCGGCGAGCTCCGTGTCCACGGCATTCACGAACGCCAACATCCCCTCGATGTCCAGCCCCAACGGCTTCGCCGCGCCCTACTGGGATGACTTGTACTTGATGCCGCGGACGCCGGGGGCGTGGATTCGCCGCGGCGTCTTCTCGACTGGTGGTAGCCGCTTTACCGTGAGCTGGAGTGAGGTCGCGGGCGCGGGCACCGAGTTCCAGGCGAAGTTCTTCGCCACCGGCGTCATCGAGTTCCACTATTGCAACATGGGCAGCCTGACCGGCTCCAGCGCGACCGTCGGCGTCGAAGACCCCGGAGGCCTCACGGGTACCCAGCCGGCGCTGCCGCCCGTCCTCACCGGCTCGGGCATTCGGTTCACGCCCTGACGCTCCTCGAACACCGGAGCCTCTCAGAGCAGGTCGTCGCAGGGCGTACCGAGCTTCTCGCCGGTGTATGGCCCGAGGTCGACGTAGAGCATTCGGGCGTTGCGCGGCGAAGAGAGGTCAACCCGGGTGAGGGGCGTGGTCACCTTGCCCTTGAGCCACTTTGACTCGTCGCCGCTGGTGACGAGCCGCAGGGAGCCGTCCTTCGTGGCGAAGATCTGCCCCTGGTCGTCGTCGACGACGTCCTTCAGCGAGGCGAGCTTCATCTTGCCGCGGGGCCCGATGAAGACGCGCCAGTCGCGCCGCTCCGGTGAGTCGGTGCGGAGCCGGTCGACGAGGTAGTAGACGCCGGTGTCGTCGCGGAACAGGTGCTCGGGGCGCCGGGTCCACAGCGAGCCGCGAAAGGTGGCGGCCTCGAGGAGCTTCGCGGCCTCGGGCGCGGCGAGCCGGGTGAGCATGTTCTTTCCCACGCCGCAGGCGACCTCGTAGACGCGCCCCTCGTCAGCCATCGAGAACGAGGCGTTCTCCTGGTACTGCCGCTGCACCCGCGGGTCCCAGAACGACATCGACCACGAGTCGACGCCGTCCACGCTGATGCTCACGACGTGCAGGAAGTGGAACGTCTTGCCGTCGCCGTAGAAGGTGGGCCCCGACGTCGGCGCCTTCGCGTTGTACGCGAGGTAGTGGCCCTTGCCATCGGTCAGCACCGCCAGGTCGGCCATCTCCTTCGACACGTCCACGACCAGGTCAGGCCCCGTCTGCGAGAGGGTGAGGAGCAGGGTGGCGAGCGCGAGCATGGGTCGGTTCTACCTCGCTGAGTCCGGGTTCAGGGAGGGGATGCAGCGCGACGGCAGACCGTGCACGGGGCGAGGGGGGGACTGGGCTCGCGAGCGCCGGCGCGGCCTTGCGCCACAAAGCGTCGCCCACCCCGGCGCCAACGGTGAGAGAGTAGCGGCGGCATGGCCGACGCGCTGAGTCCGGGACAGGTGGTGTCCGAGACGTACGAGGTCGAGCGTCTGCTGGGCCGCGGCGGCATGGGCGAGGTGTGGCTCGCGCGTCACCTGCGGCTGTCGGGCAAGCAGGTCGCCATCAAGGTGCTGCACACGAAGGGCGAGGTGTCGGCCGAGACGCTCCGGCGCTTCGAGCAGGAGGCGCTCATCGCGGTGCGCCTCGAGCACCCGAACATCGTGCAGGTCACCGACTTCAACCGCCTGCCGACGGGGCAGCCGTTCATCGTGATGGAGTACCTCAAGGGCGAGAGCCTGGCGGCGCGCGTGGCGCGGGGGCCGCTGGCGCCCGAGGCCGTCTCGCACGTCATGCGGCAGGTCGGCAGCGCGCTCCAGGCGGCGCATGGCGCTGGCGTCATTCACCGCGACCTCAAGCCCGAGAACATCTTCCTCGTGCCGACGGGGCTGGGCGACGTGGTGAAGGTGCTCGACTTCGGCATCTCGAAGCTGAAGGGCAGCGGCGCCGAGCAGACGACCGACTCGGTGCTGATGGGCACGCCGCGGTACATGTCGCCGGAGCAGGCGCTGGGGAAGAACCGCGACGTCAGCCCGGCGAGCGACGTCTTCTCGCTGGGCTCCATCGCCTACGAGTGCCTGTCGGGCACGGCGCCCTTCGTGGACGAGAGCATCGCCCGGGTCGTCTTCCGCATCGCCTACGAGCCGCACGCACCGCTCCCGTCGGTCGCGCCCGGCGTTCCGGACGCCATGGCTCGCGCGGTCGAGCACGCGCTGCAGAAGGACCTCGCGCAGCGCACCCCCGACGTCGCCACCTTCGTCCTCGAGCTCACCGGCCAGGCGTTGTCGAGCGTCCCGCGGCCGGCGCTGGCGCCGGAGGGGCCGCGGGGCGCCGTGGCGCAGGCGGGCACGCCCGTCGACGAGTCCGTGATGGGTGGGGCGACGGTGGCGTCATCGCGTGGAGGGACGCCGGTGGCGGCGCCGGCACCGGCGGTCGTCGTTCTGCCCGCCGTGGCCACGCCGCCGGTCGGGGCGCATCCACCCCGCGCCGGGGGGCCGCCGAGGCTCGTCGTGGGCGCCGTGCTCGTCGTCGTCGTCGCCGTGACGACGTTCCTCGTCGCCCGCTCCCTCGATGGTGCGTCGGAGCGCGCCGGAGCGGGCTCGGGCGCCCCGGGTGCATCGAGCGGCCCGGGCGCGGACGCGGGCGTGCGCCTGCAGCCCGTCGAGCTTCCCGACGCGGGGCCGGCAGCCGTCACGCCGGGCGATGGGGGGCCAGAGCCCGACGCCCGCCCGGGCGCCGTCGCGGTGTCAGGTGACGGCGGAATGGACGTGGGCGGAGGGCCCGATGGTGGTCCGGGTCGCGCCGACGACGCCGGGGTGCGGCTGGTGCGGCCGGTGATGCGACCGCCGGCGGTGCTCGAGCCGCCCTCGCCAGCAGACCTTGCGCTGCTCGAGACGCTCGAGGCCCGCCTCGCGGAAGGGGCGTGGGAAGAGGTTTGGCTCCGGCGCGCGATGGCGTCGCAGTTCACGTCTCCCGCGGGGCGCCGCGACCACGCCATCATGATGACGGAGGTCGCCTGCAAGAGGGGCGACCTGTCGGGGGCCAACGGGTTCTTCCGGCAGCTGCCGTCGGGCGCGGCGAGAGAGCTGGCTCAACGTCGCTGCCGCAAGCACCGCGTCGACTTCACCCTCGAGTGAGGCGCGCCCCCGTCGTGGGAGCGCCGCGCTCCGACGTCGGGCCTCGCCCGAAGGCCCTGAGGTCGCTGGCGCTCAAGCGCGCCGTGTCAAGCCTGCCCTTGAGTTCGCCGGGGTGAAGGGGCGAGTTCGACGTCGAGACGCTCGCGCACCGAGCCTCGAGCGGGCGCAGGCTTTGCGCCGGGCTGGGGCCTCCACGATGGGGTGGGGCCGGGTGCGCCTCGACCACCGTGCGTTACCGTCGCCATGTCCCCGAGCAGAGGAGCGAGGCCATGCAGCGACCCGGACCAGCCTTCACCCACGGACCCACCGGCGCGCCGAGGCCCTCGTGGAGGGCCCACTTCATGCGAATGGGCGTGACGGACGCGCGGGTGCTGGCGGCGGCCAACGCCGTCGACCGCGCCGACTTCCTCGAGCCCGGGCAGCGGGCCTTCGCCTGGCAGGACCAGCCGGTGCTCATCGGCTACGGACAGACGAACAGCCAGCCGTCGCTCATCGCGCTGACGCTCCAACTGGCCGCGCTGACTCCGGAGAGCCGGGTGCTCGAGGTGGGCGCGGGCTGCGGTTACCAGACGGCGCTGCTGTCGAAGCTGTGCCGCGACGTCTACGCCGTCGACATCGTCGCGCCGCTGGTGGAGCGGGCGCGGGGGACGCTCGCCCGGCTCGGCGCCACCAACGTGCACCTGCGCGCCGCCGACGGGTACCTCGGCTGGCCCGAGGCGTCGCCCTTCGACGCCATCATCGTTGCCGCTGGAGCGCCGCGGGTGCCGGCACCGCTGCTCGAGCAACTGGCGCCGGGCGGCAGGCTCGTCATCCCCGTCGGCCCGCCCGAGGCGCTGGAGCTCAAGGTGCTGACGAAGACGGCCGCCGGCGCCATCAGCGAGGCGGCGCTGTTTCCGGTGCGCTTCGTGCCGCTCACCGGCGCGCACGCCGACGCCGACCGCGCCGAGGCCGGGCTCTCGCGCTGACGCAGCCGTGCGCGGCGCCAGGGCCGGGCGCCCTCGGCGAGGCGGCGCTGTTTCCGGTGCGCTTCGTGCCGCTCACCGGCGCGCACGCTGGCGCCGACCGCGCCGAGGCGGGCTCTCGCGCTGACGCAGCCGTGCGCGGCGCCAAGGCCCGGCGCAAGACCTGCGCGGGGCGCGCACGCTTCGCGGTGCCTTCTGGAGCGGCCCGTGCCGTTCCGAGATGTTGCGGGCCGCGCATGGGAAATGCTTACGCCACACCGCCATGACGGCCGTCGAGCGAGCGCCTGGCGTCGAGAAGCAGCGCGTGCCGCTGACGGAGCTGATTGCGCGCGAGGAGCGCCGGGCCCGGCGCCGCCGGTGGTGGTGGGCGCTGGCGGCGCTGCTGGTGCCAGCGCTGGGCGTGGGCTTGTGGGCGCTGCTGCGGCCGCGTCCGGTGCCCCTGGCCGCCCGCTTCCGGCAGCAGGCCGTCAAGCGCGGCGACCTCGTGCGCGAGGTGCGCGCCACCGGCCAGGTGCAGGCGGTGACGACGGTGCTGGTGGGCGCTGAGCTCTCGGGGCGCATCGCCACGGTGAACGTCGACTACAACGACCGCGTCACCGCGGGCCAGGTGATGGCCACCTTCGACCGGGCGTCGCTCGAGGCGCAGCGCGCACAGACGACGGCCCTGGTGACGGCCGCCCGGGCGGCGACGGCCCAGGCGAGGGCCGACGTCGTGCAGGCCCGCCGCGGGCGCGCCCGTGCCGACGAGCTCTTCCGGCAGCGCGCCATCAGCTCGACGGAGCACGAGGCCGCGGTGACGGGGGCGATGGTGGCCGAGGCGCGGCTCCGGGCCGCCGAGGCGCAGCTCGCCGCGCAAGCGGCCAACGCCGTCGTGGCGAAGACGAACCTCGAGCATGCCGTCATTCGTGCGCCCATCGACGGCGTCGTCATCACCCGCAACGTCGACCCGGGGCAGACGGTGGCGTCGATGCTGACCACCCCGACGCTCTTCACCGTCGCCGCCGACCTGACGCGCATGGAGGTCGTCGCCGCGGTGGACGAGGGCGACATCACGCAGGTGCAGCCGGAGCAGCCCGTCACGTTCTCGGTGACGGCCTGGCCGGAGCGCACCTTTCAGGGCGTGGTGGCCGAGGTGCGCAACGCCCCGCGCGTCGTGCAGGACGTCGTCAGCTACGACGCCGTCGTCACCGTCGACAACGCCGACCGCTCGCTCAAGCCCGGCATGACGGCGTCGCTGCGCATCCGCACGGGGGCCGTCAGCGGCGCCGTCTCGGTGCCCAACACGGCGCTGCACTTCACCCCGCCGGGGCAGACGCGACCCGGGCCGGGCGCGGGCGTGTGGGTGCTCCAGGGCGAGGCGGTGGCCTTCGTGCCCGCCGAGCCGGGCCTGTCCGACGGAGAGTGGACCGAGGTGCGCCGAGGCGTGCTCGAGCCCGGCCGCGCGGTGCTCGTCGACCTGAGCCCGCAGGGGAAGGTGGCCTATGGCGTCGCCCACGCGCCATGAGACGGTGACGGGCCCGGCGCCGCTCCTGGCGCTCGCAGGCGTCACCAAGGTGTACGGCGTCGGCGAGGCGGCGGTACGGGCGCTCGACGGCGTCGACTTCGAGGTGTGGCCCGGCGACTTCGTGGCCATCACCGGCGCCTCGGGGAGTGGCAAGACGACGGTGGTGAGCATTCTCGGGTGCCTCGAGGCGTCGAGCGCCGGCGAGTACCGCATCGAGGGGGTGTCGGTGCAGGCGCTGTCGGCCGACGTGCTGGCCGCGCTGCGCAACGCGAAGTTCGGCTTCGTCTTCCAGAACTACAACCTGCTCTCGCGCACCAGCGCGCTCGAGAACGTCGCGCTGCCGCTGGTGTACGCCGGCGTCGGCCGCGTCGAGCGCGAGGCGCGGGCCCGGGCCGCCCTGGCCGAGGTGGGGCTCGAGGGGCGCGAGGAGAGCCGCTCGAACCAGCTGTCGGGCGGGCAGCAGCAGCGCGTCGCCATCGCCCGCGCGCTGGTGAACGCGCCCGAGGTCATCCTGGCCGATGAGCCCACCGGCAACCTCGACTCGCGCACGGGCCGCGACATCATGGAACTCTTGTCGGGTCTCAACCGCGACCGGGGCATCACCGTGCTGATGGTGACGCACGACCCGGCCTGCGCCGCCTGGGCGCGCCGGCGCGTCGTCTTTCAGGACGGGCGCATCCGCTCGGACACGCGCGGCGAGGTGGCGGCGTGACGCTCCCGGCCACCGCGTCGCTCGCCTTCACCGCGCTGATGCGCAACCGGCTGCGCTCGCTCCTCACCATGCTGGGCGTCGTCATCGGCGTGGGCGCGGTGCTGATGATGCAGGCGACGGGGCGCGGGGCGACGGCCTACGTCGGCGACACCATCTCGGCGATGGGGAGCAACCTGCTGATGGTCATCCCCGGGTCGCCGCGCCGGCAGATGGGCGGCGGCATGACGGCGCCGCTCTTCACCGTCGCCGACGTCGAGGCGGTGCGGCGACGGGCCCACGACCTCGACGCGCTGGCCGCGGTGACGACGCGCCCGATGCGCCTGGTGGCGGGGGCGAACAACCGCATCGTCAGCGTGGGCGGCGTGTCGCCCGAGTTCCTCTCGATTCGGGGCTGGGGGGTCGCCGACGGGCGCACCCTCACGCGGGAGGACGAGCGGCAGGCGGCGCAGGTGTGCGTGCTGGGCAAGACGGTGCGCGACGCGCTGTTCCCCGGCGGGCCGGCCTTGGGCCAGGAGCTGCGCGTGCACGAGCTGTCGTGCCGCGTCGTCGGCGTGCTCGAGGCGAAGGGCGCGTCGGCCTTCGGCATGGACCAGGACGACGTCATGTACCTGCCCTTCTCGACGTTCTCGCGCCGCGTGCTGGGGAGCGAGCGGGTGGCCTTCATGATGGCGCGGGCGCCCTCGCCGGACCGCATCGACGACCTCAAGGCGCAGCTCGAGGCCGTCATGCGCGAGCGCCGCCGCATCCTCGAGGGGGACGAAGACGACTTCGCGGTGCGCGACCCGCGCGAGCTGCAGGCGGTGCTCGACCAGGTGACGGGCGTGCTCACCACCTTCCTGCTGGGGGTGGCGGGCATCAGCCTGGTCGTCGGCGGCATCGGCATCATGAACATCATGCTGGTGTCGGTGACCGAGCGGACGAGAGAGATTGGCGTGCGCCTCGCCGTCGGCGCGCGGCCCCGCGACATCCTCAGCCAGTTCCTCGTCGAGGCGGTGGCGCTGTCGGCGGCCGGGGGGCTGCTCGGCATCCTCCTCGGCCTCGCCGGTGCGTGGGGCCTGGCGAAGGCCATCTCGGTGCCCTTCGTCTTCCCGGCCGCGGCCATTCCCGTCGCCTTCGGCGTGTCGCTGCTGGTGGGCGTGGTGTTCGGCGTCTTCCCGGCGCGCAAGGCGGCGCGGCTCAACCCGCTGGCGGCGCTGCGCTTCGAGTGAGGGCGCGGGGCGTCGCGACTCTTGGCTTGGCAGTTCACCCGCGGCGAGACAAGATGCGGCGCTGACTCGGGAGCGGTGCTCATGAGATTTCGGTCGTTGATGGTGTCCCTTCTGGGCCTCGGTGCCTGTACGCCAGAGGTGCCGCAGCAGCTCGAGTCGGGCTTCTCGATGCCGCAGCACTCGCTGTCGTTCGCGAACTTCGCCCTCGGCTACGAGAAGTCCGCGATGGACACCGGGGCGATGCAGCGCATGTTCGGTGACCGTGTCTGTCAGCCCGGCTCGTCGCCCTGCCAGCTGACCCCTGGCGCCCGGAACTTCGCGAAGAAGGCCAACGCGGCGATGGCCGGCGGACGGTGCGAGGGGTTCGCGGTGCTCTCGTCGCTGTTCGAGCGAAAGAGGCTCGACCCGAACGACTTCGGCGGCGCCTCGGCGCGGGACCTGAGCCTCGAAGACAACGAGCCGCTGCAGCGCGAGATTGCCTACTGGTTCTCGACCCAGCTCGTCTCGAGCGTCTCGGCGGGCAAGACCAAGGCGTACCAGGCGAAGGACGTGATGCCTGCGCTCGCCAGGGCCCTCGCGAAGGACGCGCCCGAGCGCTTCCGCCTGGGCATCGTGCGCAAGAAGGGAAACACCGTGTCGGGTGGGCACGCGTTGACGCCCATCGGGTACTCGGCCGACCCGTCGGAGAAGGGCGTCTACTGGCTGCGCGTCTACGACAACAACAACCCCGACGCGGAGCGGTTGATGAAGATCGACACCGTCAACAACCGCTGGGAGTTCAACGCGTCGGAGAACCCCAAGCGGTCCACCCGCCTGTACATGGGCGACGCCGAGAACAAGAACCCGCTGTACCTCGCGCCCATCCTCACGCGCACCGGGACGCTGCCCTGCGACTTCTGCGAGGCCGGCGGCAAGACGCTGGTCACCACGAGCGGCGGCGCGCAGGCGTCGGGGGGCGGCGTCGGCGTTCGCGAAGGCGAGCTCTCCGAGGGGGCGAGCCCCAGCTTCTCCATCGGCCTCGACAACGCCCCGGCCGAGTTCAACTTCTTCCTGCCCAGCGGCGCCGTGAGCCTCGACATCACCAACCCCGGCGACCCCGACTTCCCCGACGCGGTGCAAGAGGTCGGGCTGCAGGGCCCGAACTTCAACGTCTCGGCCTTCAACCTGCGCGTCACCGGCACCGACCAGCTGCAGGTGGGCGCCGGCGGCACCAGCCTCTCGTTCCGCAACGAGAGCGGCAACCCGCTGGGCCTCAAGACCGAGGTGGGCCTGGCCGATGGGCGGTCGCTGGCGGTCTCTGCCGTCGTCAGCGGCACCTCGACGGGCGTCACGGCCTCGGTCGACCCGGCGAGCGGCAAGGTCGACATCGGCGCCGCCGGCTCCTCTGGCTCCACCGTGACCCTCGTCGTGACGGCCACCGACGACAAGGGCCAGGAGCGCACCGGCCAGCTCACCTTCGTCTCTTCGGGTGACGGGGGCATCAGCGCCGACACCACCGGGTGGATGGCCGGCGACCCGCTGTCGGGCACGGTCAACAACAACGGCTCGATGATGATGGTGACGAACGCCTGCGAGGACGGGCGCCGGTCGGGCATGGAGTCTGACGTCGACTGCGGCGCGGTGTGCACCCTCAAGTGCGGTGTTGGCCTGCGGTGCGGCGCCGGAGCCGACTGCCAGTCGACCTTCTGCAACTCCATGACGGGGCGCTGCGTCGCGACGTCGTGCGACGACCGCGTCCGCTCCGGTGACGAGACCGACGTCGACTGCGGCGGGAGCTGCGGGGCCTGCGCGGTGGGCCTCAGCTGCGCGCGCACCAGCGACTGCGCCGGCACCGCCAGCTGCCAGAGCGGCACCTGCCGGGCGACCTTCGCGGTCGCGGTGGACGTCACGGGGTTGCCCGCGGGCAGCGCGCCCCTTTTGCTGCAGAACAACGGCGCCGACGCGCTCACCGCGCCGACCAACGGCCGCTTCTCGTTCCCCACGCGGGTCCTCGGCGCCTACGCCATCACGGTGCAGACGCAGCCCGACCTCGCGACCTGCGCCGTCACCGGCGGCACGGGCACCGCCACCGCCGACGTCGTGGTGGCCGTCACCTGCACGCCGACGTTCTCGGTGGGCGGCTCGGTGAGCGGCCTGCCGGCGGGCGAGTCGGTCGTTTTGGCCAACGGCGGAGACAGGCTCACGGCGAGCGCGAACGGGCCGTTCACCTTCACCACGCGCGTCTCTGGCGCCTACGCCGTCACCGTGGCGACGCAGCCGGCCAGCGCGACGTGCACCGTCTCTGCCGGCAGCGGCACCGCGAGCGCCGACGTCACCGACGTGCTCGTCGTGTGTGGTTCGATGCCCCAGTACACGATTGGCGGAACGCTGTCGGGGCTCGGGGCGGGCAGGAGCATCACCCTCGCCAACGACGGTGAGCAGCTCCCGCTCACGATGAACGGGGCCTTCCAGTTCGTCACCCCGGTTCCGGGCCCGTACAACGTGACGATCTCGGCGCAGCCGATGGGGCAGACCTGCGCGGTTGCCAACGGGAGCGGCACGGCGACCGCCAACGTGACCAACGTGACCGTGGTCTGCAGTGGCGCCCAGGGGCGCGACACCACGTTCGGGACCAACGGCTTCCTGCGCGTCGCGCCGACGCCAGACTTCGATGCCTGGCACGCGCTCGTCGTGAACGCAGACGACAGCATCGTGCTCGCGGGCTTCACCGAGGCCAGCCCTGGCGTGAGCCAGTGGCTCGTCTCGAAGGTGACGGCCGCGGGCGCCATCGACACCAGCTTCGGCGTCAACGGGAGCCGGCTGGTGACCGCGGGCGCGGGGGCCGAGCAGGCCGAGGCGTTGGTGCGCGACTCCATGGGCCGCTACGTGGTCGTGGGGACACTCGCTGGCGCGACGAACCTTGACCTCGGCGTGGCCCGGCTCACGAGCGCGGGCGCCCTCGACACCACGTTCGGTACCAACGGCATCGCTCGCTTCGACTTCGGAGGGGACGAGTTCGCAGAGGACGTGGCCATCGACAGCCAGGGTCGGCTGGTCGTCGTGGGTCACCAGGCGGGCATGTCGGGCGAGGAGCTGGTGGTGGCACGGCTCACCGCCGCCGGGGCGCTCGACCCGACGTTCGCCACCAACGGCCGCTTCCTGTCCAGCACGCCGCAGCCCGACAACCTGCTCGGCGTGGCCATCGATGGGTCTGACCGGGTGGTCGCCGTCGGCTTCCGCGACCAGGACTCGCTGGTCCTCCGGCTCACGTCGGCGGGCGTGCCCGACTCGAGCTTCGGTTCGATGGGGGTGTTCACCGTCGACCTCACGACGGGCTTGTTCTCTGACCGACTGAACGCCGTGGCGCTCGATGGTGCGCGCATCGTCGCGGCTGGCGAAGGGCTCGACAGCGCTTCGTCGAACTACTACCTCGCAGGCTTCACGCAGGCCGGCGCTCTCGACACGAGCTTCGGCGCGGGTGGAACCACGATCATCGGTGGAGCGACGGCGAACGAAGCGCTCACCTCTCTGGTGCGGAGGCCTGGTGGCGGCTGGTACGCCGCGGGCTTCAGCGACGGCAGCGCGGCGGTGCTCCGGTTCAGCGCCGCTGGCGCCATCGACACCACCTTCAGTATGGCCGGCGAGTTCCGCGACTCGTACTCCGGGACAGCCGCGGCGTTCGGGGTCGCCCTCGATGGGCTCGGGCGCATCGTCATCGCTGGGCCGTTCTCCGTTGGGGCCAGCCTTCCCGACCTGGGCGTCGCGAGGATCAACCCATGACGAAGCGCTCGGCCGCCGGCGAGGTCGATACCCGCCCGAACGTGTCAGGCGTCTCTGACGAAGGCCTCGTGACCCCGGCCCTCTCGGACCTCCCGAGGGTGGACATCGCGCTGCGCCTCGTCGCGATTGGTACCGTTCGCTGCATCGGCTCCGAGGCCCTCGGCGTCGCCGCCATCACCCCTTGATTCTTGGAGCGCTCATGAACCTGCGCCTTGCCTGGGTCGTCTCTGCATCGCTCTTGGTCGTCTCCGGGTGCACGCCCGAGAGTGACCCGCCGCCGTTGTTCAATGCCAGAGACCTCAGCGTCCAGTGCCCCACGGGGCAGGTGGGCTGGGACTTCTCGACGGGCGGCAACGACAGCGCCATCGTCGAGAACAGCGTGTCGAGAGAGATTACCGTCGACAGCGCGACCCTCGGCACCTGCAACTACAAAGACGACTTCGCCATCGACTGCGACGGCAAGCGGGACTGCTCGCGGCTGGTGAAGAAGCCCACGTCGCCGGCCTGCGCCGGCGGGGCGTTCAGGCTGGTCTACCGGTGTGGCGACGAGACGCCCCGGTACGAGCTCGTTGTCGCCGGCGAGGCGTCGGGGCAGACGGTGCGTCTGGGCTGCGGCGAGCCCATCACCATCGTCTCGGCCATCTACGGCAGCAATGCCCCCACGTCGGCCAACCGGGCCGACATCACCACGGCCGTGGCGAGCGCGTGCACGGGCAAGCGGCGCTGCTCGCTCGACGACCCCTACGTACTGAATTCCCGCGTCGACCCCTGGCCGAACGCGGCCAAGGAGACCGCCATCAGGTACTACTGTGGCACCGACCCCGGGGTGAAAGAGGCGACGGTCGCCTCGGGTGCGCGCGTCGACCTGCTGTGCCCCAACGTCGATGGGCGGGTCGTGCAGCGCGACACCATGCGCTTCCAGCAGGTGAGCTGCCCTACCTGCCGCCCTGCCGACCAGGCGCGCCTCGCACAGTGGGAGGCCACCCTCCGCGCCCGCTGCGAGGGCCGGGAGTCGTGCCGTATCCAGCTCGACAAGTGGGTTCGAGGCGGCCCCGGCCCGCTCCTGGTGAAGGTCGACTACTGGTGCACGACGCCGCAGGCGCCCGAGTCGCGGCTCTTCTACACCGACGACACCAAAGAGACGTCGCTCGACCTCCACTGCGGAGTCCCCATTCGCATCGTGGCAGCGCGAGGCAACGCCGCCAGGCTCGAGGCGGCCCGCGAGGCGTGTGACGCGAAGTCCACCTGCGTGCTCCCCAGCATCGGGTTCCCTGCCAGCTATGACGGTGGCGTTCCGAACCCGAGACAATTCATCGCGGAATACGACTACACCTGCGGAGAGAACGAGTTCGACGTCAAGACCACGTCCTATCGAAGAGACGCTTTCTTTCAGCAATCAACCGGGTCCTGGCGGCTCTCCGTGGAGCAGCCCTTCGACCTGCAGGTGCGCTGCCCGAACCCGAGCCAGAACCTGGTCGGCGGCATTCGCATCGTCGACTCGAGCATCGGCATCGTCGAGGCCACCAAGCAGTGCTACGGGCGCGACGTCTGCAACCTGCCGTCGAACGTGACGGCGACGTACCGCTGCGGCACCAGCAACCAGGTCAAGTCGTCGCAGTCGGCGTCCGTGACGGTCATCGGCCGGCCGTCGGCCGGGTTCCCCAATGGAACGCCCGTGAGCGTTCCGCGCTCCCAGCTCACGTGCCGCCCCGACGTCAAGATTCTCTCGCTCGAGTGCGACTGGGACCTCGATGGCCAACGCGACCAGCGCAACTGGTGCTGGAACGCGCAAAGGTTCCCGACTGCGCGGCGCCTCGGGGCCGACGTCAATGCGCTGTGCCCCCCGGGGAACAACGGGGACTGCCAGCTGCGCAAGCAGGGCAACCTCGTCGCCCACCTCAAGTGGCGGTGCGGGGCCGACCCCAAGGTCTACTCGTACGACGGCGACGGGGAGCCCGACCCGGACTACTCGTACCCGGTGTCCGTGCTGCGTCCGCGGTGCGAGGTGGCCGACACGCCCTACGTCGAGAAGGCCTGCGTCCCGGCCACCTGCCCGGGGACGATGCGGCGCGACTCGAAGCTGGCATGCATTCCCGACGCGACGAAGCCGCGCACCGAGGTGTTCACGGCCCCCGTACTCAAGGAGTGGGCGACCAACCCCGACGGTGGCACCTCGCAGTGGGGTGGCGCCGAGGTCACGGCGCTCCGCGAGGACTTCCCCTATCAGCTCTTCGGGTTCTCGCAGTACCGTGCGACCAACGGCGCCCGGCTCGAGCCCACCACGCCGGTGACGCTCTGGGCCTATGACGAGTTCACCGCACGGGCCGACGCCGGCGTGCCGGCGAACCGGGCGACGACGACGGGGTTCCGGTGCGTGCTCGCCGAGGCCCCGATTCGAGACGCCGAGTACCCGCCCATCACCACGGGCTATCGCCTGGTGGTGAACGGCGGCAAGGGCGGCGTGCTGCCGCTCCCGTGCTTCCGGCAAGAAGTCGAAGACGGTCGCAACGCCTGGTCCGACGCGGCCCGGCGGGTGGGCATCCCCGAGTCGGAGTTCCGTCGGAAGTACACGCGCGCGAAGTCGTTCGTGGTGTCGGCCTTCGACCCGCTCGGCAAGACGAGCGCGCGGACGCTCAACGGGGCGCTGCTCCCGGCGCCGAACCCCATCGGGTTCTTCTACGACTCGAACAACGGGTGGATAGACCAGCTCGGCTTCTACTCGCAGAGCTCCGACTTCCGGTTCAGGAAGGAAGTGACGTTCGTCGAGAGCAACACCATCGAGCTCTCGGCGCTGAGCGCGTCGCTGCGCGAGCCCAACGTCAAGCTCGACGTCGGGAACTCCGACCTGCTGCCGACGTTCGACGTCGACTTCACCTGGGCGCAGCGTGGCGACTCGCCCGCGCGGAACCCCTTCTCTCCGCGCACCATGCTGTCGGCCAACGCGGCGACGCCGCTGAGCGCCCGGAACCTGCGCGCGACGCTCGAGCTGGCCTACGAGGCCGCGGTGCCGGGCGCCACCTCGAGCGAAGCGAAGTGGGTGGCCGTCAACGCCATCGCCGTCACGACGACGGGCCTCGGCGGCGGGAACGCCATGTCGCAGACGGCGCGCATCAGCGGCGCCTTCACCCCGGCCCTGCGCGCCCGGGCGATGAGCGTGCGTGGCGGCAACGCCGCGCTGAACCAGACGAGCGATGGCTTCATGCGCACCTGGACCGAGGACAAGACGTTGTTCCGCGTGCGCGTGTGCATGGACTTCGACGAGGTCACGCACGCGCTCGGCACCGTCGAGGCCACCAGCGCGTCGCTCGACGACAAGGGCGTCACGGCGAGCCGCAACAGCGTCTCGTATGGGCTCAAGTTCACCAGGCGCTGCGCCGAGGCCAACCCGCTCCTGCTCGAGCGGGAGCTGTTCGTCTACCCGACGACTCCGACGAAGACGCAAGAGACGCCGCTCAACACCGCCGCCACGCGCGGCCAGGGAGACACCAGCGCCGGCAGTGGCAACGACACCGGCAACCAGAGCGCCTGCACCGAGGCCAACGGGGTGCAGACGTGCAGGGGCGTGTCGCGCAACAACATGGCGCTGTCGGGGCAGTTCCCCATCTCGGCCTTCGAGTCCGAGTCCAACGACGAGGCCGCGCAGGAGTCGACGCGCAAGTCGACCCGCATCAGCAGCGAGATGAAGCTGTTCGGCTTCAAGGTGTTCGACCTCTCGGGCGGCAACGGCAGCGAGCCGCAGTCGGCGGGCGCGTGGGAGGTGCGGCTCGACCTGACCCCCAACATTCAGGCCATCATCGACCTGGTCAAGTCGCGCAAGACGGCTGGCGTGAAGACGGAGGGCGAGAAGAAGAAGATGAAGCCCAAGCAGAAGAAGGGCGCGGTCCGCAACCTGTTGAGCAAGTTCGAGCGCGATGGCGTCGGCGTGGCGCTCAAGAAGGAGTTCCCCTTCACCCTGGGGCCCTTCCCCTTCGTCATCGAGGTCGGCTTCACCGTCGGCGTCGGCTTCGGCGTGACGCTCATCGTCGGAGGCGACTTCCAGAGTGTCTCGTCGATGGCCAACCCGAAGTACGGCTGCCTCAAGGCCACGCCCGGCCGCTGCTTCAGCGCCTTCAACGACCCGCAGCCGTTCCCCGACGCCCTCGGGGCCTGCCGGAACAAGGGCGGGACCCTGGCAGAGGTCCGCAACGCGGGCGACTTCGGCAGCGTGCGCGACGCCGTCTCGATGGTGGGTGGCGCGACGACGGCCTTCTGGTTGGGAGGGCAGCTCGCCTACCAGTACGAGGACCCGAAGTGCGACACGAGCCGCGCGGCCACCTGCCCTGGCCTCTCGCGCACCCGCTACGCCTGGCTCGTCGGCGACGCGCCCTTCGCCAACCAGGTCGGTACCGCCACCGCGTTGGTGAACCCCGTGGCGCTGCAGGGCGCCCACGGCTTCGGCACCAACCTGGGCACGCTCACGACCCGGGTCCCCAACGACGCCGCCGTGCTCTACAAGAAGGACAGCCAGAACCTCATCACCGACGTGGCCTCGGCGAACCGGCCGTACGTATGCATGTTCGACCCGGCCCACAGCTACATCGAGTCGAAGATCGGGCTCGAGCTGAAGGCTGAGTTCTCCATCGGCTTCAGCGCGAAGATCTGCACCCCGAGCGTCGACATCGGCTTCTGCCTCGGTGTCGGCATCAACCTGATGACCGCCGGCATCAACATCGCGGCCGAGCGGTCGCGCGTCACGGTGTACGACCGGCCCGGGTCGAGGTTCCGGTTGCTCGGTGACTCGAAGATCTCGGGCGCGTGGGAGGTCGCCTTCCTTTCGGGCAACTTCTCTGCCGAGATGAACTTCCTCTTCTTCAGCACCTCGTGGGAGATCGCCTCGTACAAGGGCCTGTGGGCCGAAGAAAACGAGCTGTTCCCCGAGCTCTCCAGCCCCTACGCGAGGACCTTCCCGTGAACGCCCGCACCGTGACCGTCGCCCTCTCCGTGGGGCTCGCCGTGGTCCTCCTCGTCGGCGCCGGCCTGTGGGTGACGCGCGGCACGCAGGCCACCGCCGACGGCGCCTCGCCTGGCCCTACTGCCTCGCCCGTCGCGGCGTCGCCGTCGGGAACCCCCTCGGGTTGTCACCTCGAGCGCGGCCAGGGTTTCGCCTTCGCCTACCGGAGCGAGACGCACTCGCGCATCTCGGCGCAGCTGCCGGGCGCGAGCGAGGTCATCACGCAGGCGGCGACGGTCGAGCTGACCGGCACCCTGTCGTTCGAGGTGCTGTCGGCTGGTGAGCGCGACGCGGTGCTGCTCGGGCGGCTGTCGGGAGTGAATGCCCCGGCGACGCGTGCGGCCGGCCCGACGCTCGAGGCCGGCTTCTTGCTGCGCGTCGACGAGCAGTGCCAGGTGACGGCCTTCGCGCGTCACCAGCAGACGCCCCAGGTCGCGGCTCGTGCCCAGCACGTGGTGGTGACCGACCTGTCGTTCGCGACGGCCGACGGCGCGGCGCCGCGTGAGGTGGTCTTCCCGACGTCGCTCGGCACCCTTCGCGCGCTGGTGCTCCCGGGCGACGCGCCCGGCACCCTCGTTCGCCGGGCCCTCGCGTACACGGCCCACTGGGCCCCGCGCATGGCTGCTGTGCAGCTCGTCGAGGGCGACGTCGAGGTGCGCCGGGGCGCGTCGCGCTGGTTCGAGGGGCTGCGCGGCGTCGAGGTGGTGGCCGGCGGCGAGGTGCAGACGTCGAAGACCGAGTGGAGCCTCGCGGCGCAGCCGTACGACGCCACGGCGCTCGCCGGGGTGACCCGCGAGGTGGGAGACTACGTGTGGGAGAACTCGCTGGGGGTGGTGGAGGGCGGCGAGGTGGTGGTGGGCACCGAGGCCGAGGACCACGCCCGCCGGGTGGCCACCATGCGCGACGTCTCCTTCGACGCGGCGCTGCTGCGCTTCGGCGCGAAGCTGGAGGCGGGCGTGAACATCAACGAGCAGTGGCGCGACATGGCCGCCTGGCTCGACGCGCACCCCGAGCGCATCACGGACTATGTCGAGGTCATCACCGACGAGGCCTTCCCCGCCGGAGGCAAGGCCCCGGCGTTCCTGGCGCTCGGGCAGACGCAGAACCCCGTCGCGCGCGAGGCGCTGTTGGGGGTGTTCCGCGAGCCCGACTTCCAGCAGGGCGACCGCATTCGCAGCAGCCTCGCGCTCTCGATGCGCACCGACGTCGGCCTGCCGCTGGCGAAGGAGCTCAAGGCCGTCGCGGCGCAGGGCGGCGGGAGCGACTCCGAGGCGGCCGTCGCGCGCCAGGCCGTGCTGCACCTCGGCGTGCTGGCGGGCACCCACCGCGCCCAGCCCGACGTCGTCGCCGAGTCACTCTCGCTGGTGAGCGCGCTGGCGGGGAGCGCGAAGACGGCCGACGACTACTCGGTGCTGTTCGGCCTCGTCGGCAACATGGGCGAGCCGTCGCTCTTGCCCCGCATCGCCGACTGGTCGCGCAGCCCCGACCCGGTGTTGCGGCGCGAGCTCCCCGACGCGATTCGCCGGTACCGCGTCGAGCGGGTGCATGACCTGGTGCTCGAGTGGCTGCAGCGCGAGACGGACGCCGACGTGAAGCGCGGCCTCTTCGACACGCTCTACCACATGTACGTCGACGCCGGCCGGCCGGTGGAGGAGGACCTGATGCGTGAGGCGCTGCGGCACCTCGATGAGCAGCCGCTGCCGCTGACGCGGCAGTCGCTGTACCACCTGCTGACGCCCCACGCGCATCGGCCCGAGGTGAAGGCGGCGCTGACGGCCGGGCTGCGCCTCGAGCTCGCGGAGAAGAGCGGGCTGTACGCGCTGGTGGCGCAGGCTCTGCCTCGAGAGAGCATCTACGAGGCGCTCCGCGTCGACGTGCGCTCGTCCGACACGCCGGCCGCCGCGCCGGCGGCCACCCCCGGGCGCCCGTTGAACGAGGCCGCGCCGCCGGGCTTCGACGCCATCATGCAGCAGGCGCTGCGCGCCGCCGAGGGGGAGCGCGCGCCATGACGACGAGCGCCCGGTTCCCCTTCGCTGCGACGGTCGTCCTCGCGCTGCTCGCCGGCTGCCCTGGGCCGAAGCCAACGCCTCCGGTCGAGGAGGAGGCGGAGGAGCCGTTCGACGGCGAGACGATGTCCAGCGTCATCCCCAGGGTCGACCCCGACAGCCCCTTCGACGCGGGCGTCTTCGTCATCGACGCGGGCAGAGTCGAGGTCGAGACGCGGTGCTGCGCCACCACGTTTTCCATCTCGGACCAGGAGCCGGCCGACGCCACCGGCGTGCTGGTGGGCGAGTCGTCGGCCCTGAGACCCGGCCTTCCGCTTCGGAGGACCGACGCCGGCTGGACGGCGAGCGCGTGCGTGACGCTCAACACCTCGTCGTTCTACCGGTACCGATTCGAGTGGGACGGCGGCACGCGCGACGCGGGCGAGGTCGACCTGCCCGACGGCGGCGTCGAGATCTCCATCGTCCCCGTCACCATCGTCTCGGAGCGCGCCAGCGACCGCGAGCCGAGCGTGTCGGACGCGACGGGGCAGCAGAACTACTACCGCGCCGTCAGCGCCTGTGACGGCCTGGACGGTGGGGTGCCCCCGTAGGGCCGCGCGCCGGGCGCGAGGGCGCTGAACGCCCTGGGTGACGTCGCCCGACGTCTGGGCGGGTGAGGGAGTGGGGCGCGGCCTGCGCTACCCTCTCTCGCCGATGGACCTGCTGCTGCCGGTGTTGGCGCTGACGCTCGCCGTGTGGCTGGGGCGCGGGGCCGTGCGCGCGGTGGGTCGCCTGCGGCGGCGCCGGGCCTGGGCGCGGACGCCCGGCGCGACGCCCGACACGCCGCTGGTGCTGCGCCCGGGCGTGCGCCTCGCAGACGCCCTCGAGGCCGTGCGCTGCGAGTGTGGCGGGCGCGTGCGGCACCTGGGTGAGACGAGCCGCCTCGGCCTTCGGGTGGCCCGGGGGCGGTGCGCGCAGTGCGAGCGCGACGTCGACGTCTACGTCGTGCTCCCGACGCTGCTGCACTGAAGGGTGAGGCGGCCGGTGCGGGCTCTGCGTCTGCGCCTGCGTGGGGTGTGACGTCGGCGGCGCTCCCGGCGCTCGGGGCGCGAGCCGTCGCGGTTCTCAGGTGTAGGCCCACGCCCAGGCGATGAGCACGCCCTGCAGCGGCAGCCGCACCGCGTGGGCCCAGCGCGGCAGCTTCGTCTTGCCCAGGGGCAGGTCGTTGAGCGCCATGTTCACGTTCGCCGGGAACACCGCGATGAGGAGCGCCACCAGGCCCCAGGCCGCGACGCGCTGGGAAAAGGGCAGGAGCAGCCCCACCCCGCCCAGCACCTCGAACGCGCCGCTGACGAAGACGAGGGCGCGCGGCGCCGGCAGGGGCCTCGGCACGATGCGCTCGAAGGGCCCGGGGGTGACGAAGTGCATCACGCCGGCGAAGGTCATCAGACCGGCCAGCACCCACTTGAGGTTCTCGAGCATGGGGAGGGCTCTAGCCGTCTGCGCGGGCAAAGGCGCCACGCGGCGGTCGCGCGCGCGGGCCGTGTCACCGGGAGCCCGGCGGCGGCTGGGCGCGCGGGTGACGCGGCCGGGGGCCCGGCTCGATGACGGCCAGCGGCGCGATGTCGGTGACGGCGTCGCGCTCCACCTCGAAGCGGCAGCACCGCTCGAGCTCCGCGCGCACCAGGCGCCGGCCGCGCTGCACCCTCGACTTCAAGGTCGCCACCGGAATGCCGAGCGCGCGCGCGACGTCGCTCTGGCGTCGCTGCTCGAGGTCGACGCAGCGGACGGCCTCCCGGTACGGCTCGGGGATGAGCTCGACGAACGGTTCGACGAAGGGCGAGGCGCTCGCGAGCACCGACGGTTCGTCTGGTGGGGCGGGCACCGCGCCCGGTGATGGTCTGCGATGGCCCCGGCGACCACCGCCGAGAGCCAGCCCAGCAGCGTGGCGCCGCTCCGCACCGCGGGCAGTCCCCGATGGACCCGCAGCAGCGCCGCCTGGGTGACGTCTTCGACGTCGCGCATGGGGACGCGGCGCCTCACCTGCGCCTTCACTCGCGCGGCGAGGTGGTGCCAGTCGAGGGGCGAGCGCGTCATGGAGCGAGCGCCACCCTGCGCAGCCGGTGCCGCACCGTCAAGGCGAGCTCGACCGTGAAGAGGCCGACCGCCAGCACCGCCGTCACCACCCCTCTGGTGACGTCGACCGCGTCCGGAATGAATACCGCGTCGCCCAGCCACGCCAGCCCGGCCACGACGCCGAGGCCGAACGTGGCGAGCCCGTGGAGCACCGACTCGAGCCCCGAGACGCCTCCCTGCGCCGCGCGGGAGCGGGGCTCGAGCGCGAGGTCGACAAGGCTGTTGACGAGGTCGACGGCCAGCAGCGCCAGCAGCACCGTCGGGGAGAGCCCCCGCGCGAAGCCAGCGCCAAGGGCCGCGAAGAGGAGGTGGCGCACCAGATGCGTCGACTGCTCCGCGACGCTCGGCGCCGAGGCATAGCGGCGGTGGCGATGCAGGTGGAACCACAGCACGTCGACGCCCCCGACGAGCAAGACGGCCAGGAGCACCTCGAAGGCCGCCTTCATGGCGCCTCCGCGAGGAACCGGTCGACGGCGGCCAGGGACGCCGCGGGGCGCTCCAGCCTCGGCAGGTGCCCCGTGCGTTCGACCCACTCGAGGCGCGCCCTCGGCAGGTCGCCCACCAGCCGCTGCGCCACCTGCGCCCAGACGTTGGTGTCAGCCGCCCCCCACAGCACCAGCACCGGGCGGTCGAACCGCCGCATCGCCGGGACGCCGGCGAGGGGAGACGCCCGGCGCGAGGGGTCGAGCTGCCACCGGTAGAAACGAACGAGGCGTTGCCAGCGCTCCGGCGACGACGTCAGGCCGTCGACGACGTGGTCGAGCGTCGAGGCGTCGAGCGGGTGAGCCTCGACCGTCGCGATGGAGAAGACGCTCTGGCGCACGGCGCGCGCGCCCAGCATCGCCTTGAAGACGGGCCCGACGACGGGGTGCACCACCGCCCGCAGGTTCGGAAGCTCGGCGGCGCTCGGCCAGGCGCCAGAGGCCTCGACGTTCGTCAGCACGACCCGCCCCAGGCGCTCCGGCGCGCTCGCCATCAAGACCTGAACGACGGCGCCCCATGGTCTGCCGCGACGACGTCTGCCCGCGTGACCCCGAGCGAGTCCAGCAGCGCGACCACCAACTCGGCGCTGCGGGGCAGCCGGTAGTCGTCTGACAAGCGCACCCGCGTGTCTCCCAGGGCGAGCAGGTCAGGCGCAATCATGCGTCGGCGCTTCGAGAGCCCGGGGAGCACGTCACGCCAGACGACCGAGCTGAACGGGCACCCGTGCAGCAGCACCACCACCGGCGCCGTGCGCGGGCCCTCGTCGACGTACGCCACCTCGACGCCGCCCCAGTCGAAGTACCGCTTTCGAGCCGACCAGGCGTCCTCGAGCGGGGTGACCTGCGCGCCGGGCTCGAGCCCCACGCCTGCCGAGAGGGCCAGCCCTCCCCAGCAGCACACCCCCGCCAGCACCACCGCACCCACCCACCGCGTTCGTGTCATGTCCCTTCAGCCGGCCGTGGCCCGAAGTGGATGCAGGCGACACACCGTCCAGCCGGGGAGGTCAGCGCGCCGGCTCCGGGCCATCGCCCTCACCCGGCGGCAGCGCCTGACGCCAGGGCGAGCGCCGAGGGACGAGTCGGCGCCCGCGCCGCGGTGGCGCTCGAGCACCTCGACGAGCCCCGGCGCCCCTGCGTGAAGGACTCGAAGTGCTTCGGGTGCTCGATGGACACCCCGACGAGGGCCGTCACGTCTCTGCCCCGCTTCGTCGCGTCGACCCGCGCGGTGGCCCTGGCCGAGACGCCCGCCACGTCGAGCTGCGAAGGCGCGCGTCGGTCACCGGCTGCGAGTGCGTCACCTGCTTCGCCGGCCCGCGCGGCGTCGCTCGCCCGTCGTGTCGCGGCGCCTGCACCCGCCGAGGGCCGCCTGAACCCCTGCGGCCGTCAGGTGGTGACCGTCAAGCGCACCCAGACCGCTGAAGATGAGCTGTCGGGCCGTCAGGTGTGGCCGCGCGCAAGGGGTGAGCGTGAGGAGCGGAGAGCCCTCTCCCCGGGGGTGCCCACCGGTTGACGGGAATGCGTCAGCCGGTTGACAGGCGGTGGGAGGGGCAGGCCGCCCCTCGTCTCCCTGCGCGCCCTCGCTCCGCCCCGTCAGCCGCCGTCGAGGCCAGCGCGGCGGGCGGCGCGGGCCTTGCCGCGCTCGATGCAGCCCGAGAGCACGGACTTCATCAGCTCGTGGGGAATGCCGGCCTCGATGCGAAAGCCGCGCCCGTCGCCGCCCCGCACCTTCGCCAGGTCGAGCAGCTCGGCCTCTCTCGACTTGCCCCGGCGCTGGGCGTCGAGGCGCGCCAGCGAGACGAAGGCGCCGAGCGCGCGCCGCAGCTCATCGGCCTTCGCCGGGTCGTTCGCCTCGACGTCGCCCACCAGGCCCAGGTCGTGCCCGACGTCGGCGTGCAGCGTCAGCCCCCGGGCCGTCGCGGTGAGCAGCTCGCGCAGCGCCGGGTCTCCCTCGAAGAGCTCGCCCAGCACGGCGGGCTTGAGCACGCCGTACACCTCGCCGTAGGCGATGGAGTCGTCGAAGGCCGGGCGCCGGGGTGCCTCGCCGCGCTCGAGACGGTCAATCAACGCCTTCGTCTCGTCGGCGCTCTTGCCGATGAGGAGCAGCTGGTTGCGCCACAGCCCCATGACGCCGCGCTGGGGCCGGCCGGCCGGCGGCTCGATGAGCTTCGCGTTCGGCCCGTAGTCCACCGTCACGGCGCCGGGCGGCAGCGGCAGCGCCTCGAGGCGGCCGCTCATCACCACCGTGTCGTCGAAGAGGGCGACGCGGTCGACATGCGTCAGCGGGTCGAAGCCGGCGTCGGCCATGCGCCGCAGCAGGCGGTCGTCGCCGGCCGACAGGCAGTCGAGCAGCATCGGTCCGAGCTCGGAGTTGAAGATGGCGTTCACCTCGGCCACCACCGCGCCGCGCTCGAGCTGCTCCGGCACCAGCGCGAGGACCGGGTCGATGGCCGTGCGGGCGGGCGTGGCGACGGCCTGCCCGGCGTCGATGGGCTCGGCGGAGGGCACCCACGTGCGTCGGGTCTCGGCGCGCTCGGCCTCGCTCGGCGTCATTCGCTTCGGCAGGGCGATGGCCGGCGGGGGCGGGCGGGGCGGTGGCTCAGCGCCCAGCATCACCCAGCCGGCCAGCGCCAGCAGCACCGCGGCGCCCAGCAGCCAGCGCAGGCTTCGTCGTCGGGAGGGGGGCATGTCAGAAGTCCATTCGCTCGAAGCGCCACGCGGCGAGGGCCAGGGCGGCGACGGAGAAGAGGCCGCACCCGGCGGCGAGGCGCGAGGCCACGGCGCCGTCGATGGCCTGCTCCGCGGCGATGCGGGCCGACATGGTGGCGAGGCCGCCCAGGCGCGGCACCGGCACCAGCGCCCACGACACCAGCGTGCGCACCAGGCCCGGCTCGAGGAGCCCGGTCAGCGACTCCCGGTAGCTGGCCACCACCCCCAGGCCCAGCATCGCCGCGCCCGCGCCGCCGCTCACCGAGGCGCTCCGGACGAAGAAGGCCGAGCACAGCATCACCGCGTAGAGCGCCGCGAAGCCGAGCAGCCCGACGGTGCTGCCCAGCAGCAGGCCGGGGCTCCACACGCCCGTCTTGACGCCCAGCAGCGCCGTGAGGCCCACGGCGCCATAGAGGATGCCCGCCGACACGAGGCCCAGCACCCCGAGGTAGGTGCCGAAGAGCAGCTGCCAGCGCGCCACCGGCAGCGACAGGAGGTGCTCGATGCGGCCCGGCGAGAGCAGCTCGGGCGCGAAGTCGCTGCAGGCCACGACGAGGAAGACGGCGCCGCCATAGAAGGCGAGGTAGGCGACGGCCTGAGAGACGCCCGAGAGGGCGCGGTGGGCCGACACGACGTCGTCCGACAGCAGCACGCCGAAGAGCTTCGAGCCGGCCAGCGCGCCGTCGACCACGTCGAGCTCGAGCGAGAGGCCCAGCGCCGTCAGCACCAGCGTGATGCTGCCGAAGAGCCCGAGGACCCAGCGCCGCCGGGTCGCCTCGAGCAGCAGGTCGAGCGCGACGCGCAGCAGCTGCCTCATCGCCACGCCTCGCGCGCGCCGGCGGAGCGGGCCGCGGCGGGCGCCGACTCCGGGTGGGCCCACGGCGGGCGCGCCGGTGAGGCGCCCGGCCACGGGGCGCTCACGACGCCTCCTTCATCGCCTCGGAGAGCACCTGCTCGAGGTCGCGCTCCACCGGCGAGAGCGCGACGAGCCGGGCGCCGGTGGCCCGCGCCCGGTCGAGCGCCTCGTTGAGGGCCGCGACGTCGCCCGAGAAGACGCCGTCGACGAAGCCCGCCGCCCGGAGCGCCCCCTCGTCGGCGCCGGCCTCGAAGCGCGCCCGGAAGGCCGTCGCGCCCCGGCGCACCTCGTCGAGCGTCCCCTCGAGGCGCAGCTGGCCCCGCTGCAGCACCCCGACGCGGTCGCACACGCGCTCGGTCTCGGACAGCAGGTGTGAGTTGAGGAGCAGCGTCACCCCGCGGGCCCGCTCCTCGAGCAGCAGCTGGCGCACCTCGACGCGGCCCACCGGGTCGATGCCGTCGGTCGGCTCGTCGAGGATGAGCAACTCGGGCGCGCCGAGCATCGCCGCCGCCAGCCCCAGGCGCTGCCGCATGCCCTTCGAGAACGAGCCGATGCGCTGCCCGTCGTTCGCCAGGCCCACGCGCTCGAGCGCGCGGCTGAGCTCGCCGTCGGATGGCGCCAGGCCCTTGAGCGTCGCCACCGAGCGCAAGAACTGACGCGCCGAGAGCGCCGCCGGCAGGTGCATGCGCTCCGGCAGGTAGCCGATGCGGGCCCGCACCGGCACGTCGCCCGGCGCACCGCCCAGCACCGTCACCTCGCCGCTCGTCGCCTGCACCACGCCGAGCAGCACCTTGATGAACGTCGTCTTGCCGGCGCCGTTGGGGCCGATGAGGCCGAAGGCTGCGCCGCGCGGAATCGAGAGCGTCAGCCCGCTCAGGGCCTCGTGGGCGCCGCCGAAGAGCGCGCGGTACGTCTTCGTCAGGTCGGTCACTGCCACGGCCGCAGTCACCTTGGCACCTTAGGGCCGCCCCCCGGGCGTCGCACGCTCCGTTCGGTCAGTCTGGCCGGGCGAGGGTGTCGGAGGGGCCCTCCCGGGAGGTGCCATGGACGGATTCCGCGATGACGCGGGTGACGCCGGTGCCGACACCGACGACCGTCGCCGATGCTTCATCACCTCCGCAGCACCGCGTCGGCGTCACGGCCTCTCGGGAGGGTGAGCGGCTCAGCTGGCGCGGAGCAGGCGCTCGAGTTGGGAACGCTCCCGCGTCAGCCTCTGCTCGCGCGAAGGCTCGAGCAGGCCCGCGGTCAGGAGCTTGTCGAGCTGCGCGATTCGCGCTTCGACCTTCCGGGTCGCCTCGGGCGACAGCACGGCGGCGCCAGGGCCCGCGCTGCCAGCGCGCAGCACCTTCTCGAGCCGCTGCTTCTCGCGCGTCAAGGTCCGTTGAAGGCTCGGCTCGAGCAGCCCTGCCGCGAGCACGCGGTCGAGCGCCTTCAGCCTGGCTTCGAGCTGGTGCGTGGAACCGGGTCGGACCAACGCTGCAGGGGTGACGGTCGGGGGACGTGAGGAGATTCGCATGCGTGCTCGTGGGGGTTGGGGGTTGGAGGTTGGGGGGGGGCGGAGAAGGTCAGTCCAGGCAGCCGCACCCGCAGGCCTCATCGATGGGCCGCTGGTGGGGGGCGCACTGGAAGAACGCCGCGGCGCACTTGCGGGCGTCCTGACTCACGTAGTGGACCCCAGGCGTCGCGGGGGCTGGACAGGCCGGTGGGGTGGCGGCGGGCGCTCCGACGCACCCGCACCCGCAGGAGTCGCTGAAGCGCCGCTGGCCGGCAGCACAGGAGAACAGCGAGGCCGCGCAGGTGCTCAAGTCACGGCTGAGGTACCAGACCGCCGGGTCGCTCGGGTCGGGGCACCCCGAAGGGGCTCCCGGGCTGACGGATTGCGTGGTGGCAGCGGTCGGGTGGTTGACGTCGGCTGGCTCGACGCCACAGGCGGCGACGAGGCTGGCAAGGAGGATGCGGAGGAGGCCGGAGCGGCTGGTTGCGTTCATGGCCCAGAGACCGGCCAGCCCGGCGAGACCGGACATGCGCCGTCAGGGCGTCCACCGCAGCGTCGTTCCGAGGGGCACCACGCGCGCATCGGACTCGGCCCAGACGTCCACGGCCAGGGCGCCGACCGGCGCCGAGGTGAAGCGGCCCGGCTCGTCCTCGTCGACCGTCAGCGTGTCGCCGCGCGAGAACAGCCCGTCGCCGTCGCGGTCGCCGAGCGTGAACGTCTGCTGGCCGACGATGAGCGTCGAGTCGAGCGTCGACAACGTCACGTCGCCAACCCTGACCCGCAGGTCTCCCAGCCGGAACGCCCCTGGCCCGTCGATGAAGCGGAGCGTGAAGAGGCGGTCTCGCGAGGGCGTCAGGGGCTCGCCGGCCCGAGCCAGCTCGAGCGTCACCGCCGCGGTGCGGCATGGCCACCAGCCCGGTACCCGGTCGCCGACGTCGTAGCGCAGGGCCCGCTCGCACGTCGCCATCGGCTCCAGCACCACCTCGGCAGAGCGCGGGCCCCAGCACAGCACCCGCGCCTGGGCTGGCGGCGGGGCCTCGGGCGGCGGCGCAGGCAGCGGTGTCGTGGCGTGCATGCAGGCGCGCGCGCGCGTCCGTCGGGAGTCGTCGAGCGAGAGCGTCAGCGTCGAGGCGAGCGTCTCGAGGCGGCACCTCACGCGGTTGCCGTCCTGGTCGAGGCCGACCAGGAAGTACCCGCGCGGTGGCTCGGGGCACCCTGCGAGCCATCGGAAGGCGTTCCAGGCCGGCGGCACGTCGCCCTCGCGCCAGGCCAGGTAGGTGCCCGACAGGTCGGAGCCGGGCCGCAGAGAAGACCCGAGGACGCGGTCAGGCCCGTCGATGGCCTCTGGCGGCACGAGGTCGAGGGCGTCGTTCGCGTTGGTGTCGGAGAACGCCACGACGAGCGCATACCCGAAGCGGCTGGGGCCGAGCGCCGTCAGGGGCGGTGGGCCCGCCAGCGGAATGGTGAGCGCCGCCGGGAAGGCTGGCGTCACCGGCACCGACTCGCTGCTCAAGCTCGGGCGAAACCTCGACCCCGCGCAGGCCACGACGTCCTCGGCCGTCCGCGCGTCGCCGAGGCACGCCTCGACCTCGGGCGAGAGGGCGGCCCAGACGAGGGCGGCGCGCAGGCCGGCGGGCGGGAGGCCCAGCGGCCCGGGTGACACCACCTCGGCCCGCACGAGCCCCACCGGCGGGCCTGGGTCTGCCACCGAGGGCACCCCCGGGCCGCACGCGGCCACCGCCCACAAGATGCCCACCAGTCTCGAATGCACCTGTCGCCTCGTGACCGTCTTCGCCCTCTGCAACGGACATCAACCCCCCTACCATGTCCGGTCTGGAGCCGTTCACCGGTCTCGGTCGAGACCCACCGGGAGCGATGTGGACACGGTCGACCTTCACGTCTGGTACGAGCGCTATGGTGAGGCGGTCTTCCGGAGGTGTCTGCGCATCGTCGGAGACGAGGCTCTGGCCATGGACCTTCTGCAGGAGACGTTTCTCCGCGCGCACAAGTACCGGGCGTCATTCAAGGGCGCGTCGGCGCTGAGCTGGCTCCTCACCATCGCCGACCGGACCTCGCTCACCGCGCTCGGGGCGCGCCCTCGGGTGTCCTCGGCCGAAGAGGTCGAGCGGTTCCTCGAGACCGAGGCCGACCCGAAGGAGCCCTTCACCCAGCACCGCCTCGTCGCCGAGCTGTTGACCCGCGCCGACGAGCGCACCCGCGCCATCGTCATGCACCGCTACTTCGACGAGCTCGAGCTCGAAGACATCGCCCGCCGGCTCGACGTCAACGAGCGCACCGTGCGCCGGAAGCTCGAGCAGTTCCTCGCCGACTCCCGGCGCTTCGTCGAGAGGCGCGCATGAAGGCCCGCTTTCACCCGGTGACCGACCTGGATGTCGAGCGCTACCTCGTCGGAGAGCTCTCGGGCGACGAGGCCGCTCGCGTCGAGGCGGCCGCCCGCGCCTCCGAGGTGCTCCAGCGGCATCTCGACGAGCGCCGCGCGGCGAAGCGGGCCTTCGCGCTGAAGCGCCCCCCGCTGCGGCTCCCGGCGGCGACCCGCCCGGCGTGGTGGCCGTGGGCGCTCGCGCTCCCGGTGGCGGCCGCCGCGCTCGTCGCGGTGGTGCGCCGAGCTCCCGTCGAGGGTGACGGCCCGGGCATCGCCCGTCGGGGCGCCGAGGTGGCCGAGGTCGAGATTGCCGTGCAGCGCGAAGAGGCCGTCTTCCCCTGGCGCGCGGGCGTCATCCTCGAGCCGAAGGACAGGCTCCGCCTCACGGTGAAGACGGCGGCGCCGAGCGTTGCGACCCTCATCGGCGAGGACGCGAGGCGGGAGCCGGTGATTCTCTACGAGGCCGTGGCCCTGCCCGGTGGAGCGCTGACGCTGCCGGGGAGCCTCGAGGTCGATGACACCCCTGGCGGCGAACGCCTGTACCTCTTCGTGGGGCCCACCGCGCCAGACGCGCCTGCGCTGCTGAAGGCGGTGCGCGCTGGCCGGGCCGATGGGGCCCTCGTCATCACGCTCGAGAAGCGCCGGCCATGAGGGTCGTCGGGCTCGTGCTGCTGCTGGTGGCCCACGGCGCCTCGGCGGCGGTGCGCTTCGCGCTCGTCATCGGGCACGACGTCGGCCTGCCCGACGAGCGCGCGCTCCACTGGGCCGAGTCCGACGCCGCGAAGGTGTTCCGGCTGCTGACCGAGCTGGGCGGGGTCGACGAGGCCCGCGGCGCGCTGCTGCAGGGCCAGCCGGTGCGCGCCGTCGAGCTGGCGATGGCCCGGCTGGCCGGACAGGTGGCCGAGGCGCGTCGGCGGGGTGAATGGACAGAGGTCATCGTCTTCTTCTCCGGGCATGGCGACCTCGCCACGCTCCACCTCGGTGACGACCGGCTGCCCCGGGCGACGCTCGAGGCGTGGGTGAAGGCGGTACCCGCCGACGCGACCCTCGTCTTCATCGACGCCTGTCGCACCGGCCCCGTGCGAAGCGGGGCCTCGAAGGGGTTGCGCCGCGCGCCGGCCTTCGACGTGCGGTTCTCCCGCCAGGCGGGCATGTCGGGCCGGGTCACCATCGAGTCGGTGGGGGCGGACGAGTCGGCGCAGGAGTCCGACGACCTGCAGAGCGGCTTCTTCACCCATCACCTGCTCGCCGGGCTGCGCGGCGCCGCCGACGTCGACCGGGACAAGCGCGTGTCGCTCGCCGAGGCGTACCGGTACGCCTACCACCGGACGGTGACGACGTCGTTCGGCGCCGCTGAGGCCGCGCAGCACCCCTCCATGAGCGCTGAGCTCGAGGGCGAGGGCGAGTTCATCGTCACCTCGCTCGACCGCGCCAGCGCCCTGCTGCAGGTCGAGGCCGACGTCTCCGGCGAGCTCCTCGTCCTCGACGACGCCGCTGGGACCGTGGTGTCCGAGGTGCGGCTGTCGGGGGCGGGGCCGCTGGTGCTCGCCCTGCCGGTCGGGGACTACCGGCTGGTCCGCCGGGCGGGGAGCCGTGTCTGGGCGGGGCGGGCGCGGCTGGTCTGGGGGCGGAGCGCGACGGTGACGGCGGAGCAGCTCGTGGAGCAGCCACGCGTGGCGGCCATGCAGCGCGGCGCGAGCCTCGAAGTCGCGCCGTGGCGTCTGTGGGCAGGGGGCTCGGCGGCCGCTCCGCGGGCGCTGGGCGCGGGCATCAGCCTGGGCGTCCGAGCCGGGGTGGAGCGGCGCCTCACGGGGTTGTGGGGGGTTGGACTCCGGCTGGGGGGAGGCAGCGCGCGCGCGCTGACGCCCCGCTGGGCGCTGCAGCAGGTCGAGGTCGCCGGGGGGCCGGTGGTGACGGTCGAGCGCGCCGTCGGGCTGGTGCGGCTGGGGCTGGCGCTCGGCGTCGAGGGCGTCGGCATCGTGTCGGCGGGTGTCCACCTCGAGGCGGAGCGGCTGGCGTCGGCCGACGCGGGCCCCGTGCAGACCGATGGCTGGACGCTCGGCGCGGGGTTTCAAGCCGACGCCTGGGTGGGGCTCGCGCTACCTGCGAGCCTCGAGCTGCGGCTCTCTGCAGGCATGGCGGTGTCATGGGTGGTGGTGAGCGGCCAGCCGCGCACGACCTGGGCGCCAGCGCTGGTGGTCGCGCTCGCGGTCGCTCGCTAGGGCGCCGCGTCGGTGAGGGCCCGTTGGGAGGGCGCCGAGGTGGGTCGCCGACCGTCGTGGCGCCGCGTACCGCGGCTGGCGTGCCCCGGCCTGCTCGCGCCGCCAGGCGCCCGCTCGGGCCCATGCCTGGTCGCCGCTCCCGCCGGGGCGGTGAACGCGTCCGAGGGGCCAACAGGGCGCCAGCGGACCTGCGCGGGCGCCGCCGTCGACCGTGGCCATCTGTTTCGCAACCAACTTGGGGTAACCGCTCCCGCGCGGCGTCGTGCCACCAGGTGGGCAACCTGAGTCGTTCACCGCGGCTCCAGTGAGGTCCCTGGCGACTACCCCGAGTTGCGAGCGTGACGAATGGGGGCGCTCCGTGACGCGTGGAGGTGTCGTGCGAGGACTGCCACGAGTCTCGCCTGGTGGCCTTCTGCTGCAAGGGGCGCGGGTGGTGTCCCTCGTGCACCAACCGGCGGGCCGTCGAGACGGGCGTGCGCCTCGCCGCGCTGCTGCCGCGCGTGCGTCACCGCCAGTGGACCCTCAGCATCCCCTTCACGTTGCGCGTCGTCGTCGGCTTCTCCCTCCACGCCGACACCGCCGTCCAGGGCAACGACAGGCAGGGCCTCGAGAGACTGTGCCGCTATGGCAGCAGAGGGCGTGTTGCCGAGTCTTTGACTGCGCCGGCACGACGACGGCCGCTCCGAGTACTCCCCCAAGGGGAAGGACGCCTCCGGCCGCCCGCGCAGCGCCTTCGTCCTCACCGCCGCCGCCTCGACTGGGCCTCGCTGCACCGGCACACCCTCGGCACCGACGTCCTGCGCTGCCCCTGTGGCGGCCGCCGGCGCCTTCATGTCATCCACTCCACCAGGAAGACGGCAAAGGGAGCGCCTCCTCCAACTCGGCCACCGCCTTGCGCCTCGTCACGTCCTCCCGCCCGCCACCGCCCAACCCGCCCTCCCGCTGGCTGGCTGACGGACACCGTCTCGCGTCTCTGGCCATCGCGGGCGGTGCACCCGTCCGCCCACTGCCGCCGGTTCCTCCCTCGCTGAAGCCCCCTCACCCTCGCGGCAACGCCCTCGAGGA
>JADCJJ010000390.1 GCA_020247085.1 Myxococcaceae bacterium
CTCGCGGCAACGCCCTCGAGGACGACTCGGGCGCCCGAAGCCTCTGGCCCTCCTCCACGGTTTCGCGCTTTATTCATCTTGTCCGTTCCTCCTCCTCGACGGTGATGACCCGACCGGCCTGGGACTCCCTGCGACGGAAGCGGCCGTAGTCGCACGACGTCGTCAGCTCGCCGCCGCCGTCCTTCAGGAGGAGGCCCTCGGGGACGGTGAGGGTCACCTTCGACGACGTCGCCTCGCTCGACTCGATGAAGAGGGGCGTCTGGCGCTGGCCCAGCACCTGGTACCGGCGGCCGAGCCAACGAAGTGTACGAAGAAGAAGGCAACTGAGTGCAGAGGTAGCGAATCCGTCTTGTTCGAACGGAAGCGTTCATCATTGACGGACATGTTGCGCTCCTTGGCGTCACGGCTGCGCAGCTCACGATGCGGAGCACCGGGGGGCAAGGCGTGGGAAACGAAGGCCCGCTTCGCTGCAGCGGCGACCGCGAGGGAACGCGCCACCGCGCTCGTCGAGACCCGGGGCGGAAAGCTGGGGCTGCCGCGGAGCATCACGGACCAGACGTCGGGTCAGGCGATGGCCACCGTGAGCGTGGCGTTGCCGGCTGAAGGGACCCTCACGATTGGCTCGGGAGACCTGAGCGTCACCGGGCTCGTCAGCGTCCAGTTCGACCTGCGCGACGAGGGGTGAACGGTGGCCGACTGGCTGACCTCGCCGCGACAGATGACCTAGGCTTCCGGTATGCAGCCGAAGGTCAAGGGGCCCCGAACCCTTGCCGATTGGCTCGCGCTCCCGGAAGGACACCGCCTCGAGTTGGTGAACGGAAACTTCGTCGAGAAGGCGAGTCCCTCGTCGGAGCACGGCGTCACCCAGACGAGAGTCGGCATTCAAGTCGGTGGGCCTTTCATGCGTCGCTCTGGAGGGAGCAAACCCGGAGGCTGGTGGATTGCCACCGAAGTCGACGTGCAGGTGGGCCCCGACCTCTTTCGGCCCGACCTCATCGGTTGGCGCCGTGAGGCGTGTTCCCGAAATCCCCCGCGATCGGCCAACCAGCACGAGGCCCGACTGGATCTGCGAGATCATCTCGGAGTCGAACGCCGCACACGACCGCGTCGTGAAGGTGCGCGCGTACCACCAGGCGCAGGTCCCGCATTACTGGCTGCTGGATCCGCTGGAACGAACACTGGTCGTCATGCGCCACGCTGCGGGCGGATACCTCAACGTGATGGCCGCAACGGCTGACGAGCGCGTGCGACCAGAGCCGTTCGAGTCGGTCGAGTTCCTCGTCGCGTCATTCTTCGACGACGTCGAGGACCCTTGAGGGTGGAGGCGAAGGCGCAACGGCTGCCCCGAGTTCGGTACAACATGAACGCATGCTCCGGCTGGCCCAAGTTCCACTGAAGCGAACCGTTCGAACGCTGGCCGCTGCGCTCTGGCTCTGTGCACCTGTCGCGCGCGCGCAGGTCGATGGAGGCCGCTCCGATGCCGCAGTGGTGCCCTCGTATGGCGCCTCGCCGATGGTGCAGGTCGCGCCTGATGTCTTCGTCGACCCGGCTACCACGACAGACGAACGCGCCCGGCTCGCCACGACGGTCTCGGAATCACGGACCCGCCTCGCCGACGTGCTCGGCGCCTTGCAGAGCCCGGCGCCCATCGCGGTGTTCTGCAAGACCGACTCCTGCACCGTGTTCTTCGCCGGAGAAGAACGCCGCTCGGCCTTCCTCGTCCCCGGGAATCGGCGCCCCACCAACGCGCGCTACGTGCCGGTCCGCCCCACCATCGTGCTGGTGCGCGCCGACCCGGGCAGCGGCCCCACCGTCGTTCACGAACTGGCGCACTTCGAGCTGAAGACCCGGCTGCAGGGCGCCTCGGTGCCGGTGTGGTTCGACGAGGGGCTCGCGACCTTCCTCGGCGACAACGTCAAGTGCCCCGAGCGCACGCCGCGCGCCATCGACGACCTTTCCCGGCTCGCGCGCGACCCGGCGTGGTGGAACTACACCAACCACCGCGGCGCGATGGGCCCTACCTACTGTCAGGCAAGGGACGAACTCTCGCGGTGGGTGGCCCGCCACGACCGGGCGCAGCTCGTCGCGTTGATTGACGCGGTCGCGCAGGGCGCGTCGTTCGACGAGCGCTTTGGCCCGCTGTCTACGAGCCGGCCACAGGGCAGGCTGCAGCCCATCATCACCACGTCGACCGAGATGGGTGACGCACGCCGCGCCTTCTCCCTCGCGCTGTGGGTGAAGCCGAAGGCGAACGTCGGCGTGCTGGCGTTCCTGTCCGAGACGGAGATTGGTACGGGCTGGGCCACGCCCCTGCTGGGCTTCGACTCGTCGGGGCGCCTCGTCTCGCAGGTGCTCTTCGGCAACAGCGGCGACCCCTCGAGCTTCTCGACGGCGATGGCGCCGCGGCCGCTCGCCATCGGCGTCTGGTCTCACGTCGCGATGACGTGGACGCCCGAGGGCTCGAACGTGCTGTACGTGAACGGCGCGGAGGTGGGCCGTGTCCCAGCGCCGAAGTACCTGGGCGATGGCGCGGGCAGGACGATGTACGTCTCGTGGGGCACCTACAACGTCGGGGGCATCGACGCGGCGTGGACGGGCTCCATCACCAGCGAGGAGTTCGCCGGCGACGTAGCGAAGATGCGGGTCGAGCCCGCTGCATTGAGCGGGGCCGAGGTGAAAGCGCTCGCGAAGGCCAGGCCGTAGACCGCTGCTCAGAATCTCCCTGAGAAACCGAGCTGCGGGGACCACCGTCGCGTGACGGTTTGACTGCGTGACCGTCGCCTACTTGGCCCGGCGGTGTCCGCCATCCTTCGCGTTGGGCTTCTGTGTCCGTCCGCCGGCTCGCCGTCGGACACGCTTGACGTGTGAGCGTCAGCGTCAGCGTGACCGGCGGGACTGCTTCCAGGCGGCCGGCATCAGCGCGGGGATGTCCCGCAGACGGACGCGGCGCGCCAGGCGAGGAAGGACGTCGGCGAGGTACTCGACGGGGTTGACGTCGGC
>JADCJJ010000391.1 GCA_020247085.1 Myxococcaceae bacterium
CACCGCTCATGCGCGCATTGCTCCCGACTCTGGTGGCGGCCCTCGTTTCGACCGAGGCCCTCGCCTCGTCCCAGGGCGACTGGTTCGCGAGCCTCTACACCGGTGACGGCATCGAGCTGCGGAACGACGAGCGCGTCTTCGCGTTGTTCGCCATCTTCAACGCCATGGGGTTCGACCAGGGCCCGGTGACTCGGAGCAACCCGATCCCCAAGGTCGTGTACCACCCGGTGCGGCAGGCCGTGCGCGGCCGCGTGATCGGTGGTGATGTCGACGTGCGCAAGGCCGCCGACGCCTTCTTCGATGCGCACCAGGTGCCGCTGCAGCGCTACTTGTCGTACGTGGTGGGCACCTCCCAGCCCCCGTTCGGCAGCGGGGCGAAAGCGAAGGAGTTGCAGGATCTGAAGGGCCTCGAGGTGGTGCTCCAGCGGGCCTGGACGGGGTGGAAGCTCGACGAGCTGATGGGGCAGGTGCAGGGCGACTACCGCAAGGCCCTCAAGGGGTACCTGTCGGTGCTCGACGGCCCGCTCGCCAGGGCCCGCGCCACCCTGAAGACGCCTGAGGCGCAAGAGGCGCTGCTGGTGGTCAACCTGCTCGACGCCCAGGATAGCGTTCGGGCGGTGCTGGGCGAGAACGGCGAGGCCTTCCTCATCGTCGGGCCGTCGGAGAAGCCGAACGTCGAGGGGTTGGTGCGCGAGTTCGCCCGGCTTTCCATCGAGCCGCAGGTGGCGAAGAAGATTGCCGGGTGGGGAGGGGGAGCGCAGGTGCTGCGTGAGGCGCAGCTCGCGGGCGTGGCAGACCAGTCGGTGCAGGAGTACGCCACCTCGCTGCTCACCCTCGCAGTGGCGCTCCGCGCGATGGACGCGCCCGACGCGGCCTGGGAGGCGGCTACGGCCCGTGGCTACTTCGGGTTGAAGGCCGTCGCGAAGCTCTTCGACGACGGCAAACCGGTCGAGACCTGGCTGCTCGACGCCATGCAAAGGGTTGAAACCAGCCGCCCTGGTCCCAAGAAGTAAGGGGGACCGTGGAGAGCTTTCTCTTCAGCCTTGTCGACGGCACCAGCGGCGTCTTCGCCTACCTGGTGGTGTTCGGCATTCTCTTCGTCTGCGGGCTTGGCTTGCCGTTGCCCGAAGACGTGTCGCTCATCCTCGGCGGGTACCTCGTCCACGGCGGGAAGGCGCGCCTCGACCTGATGATGCTCACCGGGTACCTGGGCATCATCGTCGGCGACTCGATGATCTTCTTCTTTGGGCGGCGGCTCGGGGCCCGGGTCGACGCGCGGCCCTCGGGCTTCTTCGCCCGCATCGTGACGCCCGAGAAGCGCGCGCGCGTCGAGCAGCTGTTCAAGAGGCACGGCGAGAAGATCATCATCATCGCTCGGTTCCTGCCCGGAGTGCGCGCCGTGACGTACTTCACGGCGGGGTCGGTCGGCATGAAGTGGCGGCGCTTTGCCCTCTATGACTCGCTCGCCGCGCTGGCATCGGCCCCCGTCTTCGTCTTCCTGGGCTTCAAGTTCGGCGGCGAGCTCGACGAACTCATCGACGCCATCAAGCGTGGGCAGCGCAACGTCCTCATCGCCCTGGTGGCTGTCGCGGCCGTGGGCTTCCTGGTCAATCGCTGGCGCGCCAGGCGGGAGCGCCGCCTCAACGAGCAGGCGCTCGCGGCGCAGGCGCCTCCTCCGTCAGACGACCCACGGGCGCGCCCCGCGCCCTGACTCCTCGGCAACGCCGCAGGAGTCGGCGGCGGCGCGCCGTCAGACGACCCATGGACGCGCCCCGCGCCCTGAAGCGCAGGCTTTGTTCGGCCCGACCCTCGGCCCGGAGGCTACAGCCGAATTACGAGCCCTTCCTTCGCCGCGACGGTGCCCTTGCGCAGCTTCTTGGCCTGGCGCACCAGCTCGTCCATCGCCTCGTCGGAGCGGGTTGGTTCGTGGTGGAAGAGCACCAGCGTTCCGATGCGCGCCTCGTCGGCTACCTTGATCGAGGTCTCGAGCGTCGAATGGCCCCAGCCGATCTTCGGTGAGCCGCTGCGGCCGAGGTACTCGTCCTCGGTGTACATCGCGTCGTAGATGAGCAGGTCGGCGCCCCGCGCGAAGTCGATGAGCTGGGCGTCCCGCGCCGTGCCGTGCTCCGTGTCGGTGGCGTAGACGATCGCTTTCCCGCGGCAGTCGATGCGGTAGGCCAGATTGCCGCCTGGGTGGTTCGTCTCGATGGCGGTGATGACGCCTTCTCCGATGCGCGCGCGGTCGCCGGCGGCGAACGGCTGGTAGTCGAGCTGGGCCCGAAAGACCATCTCGGCGGTCACGGGAAAGAATGGCTGCTGCATCTGCCCCGAGATGACGTCCTTCACCGTGCGGCCATCACGCGTCGGTCCGCGGACGACGAAGCGGCTCCGAGGGTCGAAGATGGGGCCGAAGAACGGCAGCCCCTGCAGGTGATCGTAGTGGTAGTGCGAGATGAAGATGTGCCCCTCGACGGGGCGTGACGCTACGTTGCCAAACTCCCGTACGCCCGTGCCGAGGTCGAAGAGCACCAGCTCATCGCCGATGCGAACCTCGATGCACGGGGTGTTGCCTCCGTACCTGGCCGTCTCGGGCCCGGGGGAGGGGATGGAGCCGCGAACGCCCCAGAAGCGGACCGTGAGCGCCGCGCTGGCGCCCCGCGACCCTGCTCTCCTGGCTTCAGCTCGCCTTGGCTTCCGCGCCGTCTTCGCCGAGGAACTCAATGAGGTGACCTGACCGATCGCGCTTCGTCTTGAGGTACGAAACGTTAAGCGGATTCGTCAGGGTGCGCGACGGAATTCGGCGGCGCACGGCGATGCCCTCGTCGACCAGCCCGGCGATCTTCAGCGGGTTGTTGGTGATCAGGTCGACGGACTCGATGCCGAGGCCGCGCAGCATCTCGGCGGCGATGTCGTAGCGCCGCAGATCGTCCGCAAATCCCAGCTTCAGGTTCGCGTCCACCGTGTCGAGTCCGTGCTCCTGCTGCAGCTTGTAGGCGCGAATCTTGTTGCCCAGGCCGATGCCCCGTCCCTCTTGCCGAAGGTAGAGCAGCACGCCACAGCCCTGCTGGTTGATGAAGTCCATCGCCCGGTCGAGCTGCGCCCGACAGTCACAGCGCAAGCTGCCGAACACCTCGCTGGTCAGGCACTCGCTGTGGATGCGCACCGGAACGCCGGGCATGCCCTTCACCTGGCCCTTCACCATCGCGACGTGCTCCCGCCCGTCACGCCGGTCGCGGAAGACGACGATCTTGAACTGGCCACGCTCCGTTGGCAGCGGTGACTCGCTGTAGAGCTCGAGGAAGCTGGTGGGCTTACGGGTGGGAAGAACCTTCGCTTCGACGGCGGTCATCGTGACCTCGGATTCAGAGTGGCCCCGCCGAGATTGACGGGAGCGTTGCTGTCCAACGAAGGTCAGATGCCGACCCTCAACAAAGGTTGCACAACCTTCAACCGCCCCAGGACACTGGGAGGAGGTCGACCGGCGCCCCCTGGTCTGACTGCGTCGCACCGGGCGGAACGGAAATCAAGTGGGTGGCGCCCGTCGCGCTGGTCAGCGCGCCAGATGATTGATTCTTCAAGGGGTGCGCCCACAGCTCGTTGCCTCGCCGTTCGACCGAGGCCCGCACGAACAGGTGGAGCCCCGCAGCCCCGGTCAATCGGCTCGCCAGGCGACCCGGGAGCGGCTCTGGGCGCGGCGGCAGCCCCTGCAGGGCGCGGAGGGCGGGGCGAACGAAGAGCTCGAAGGTCACCATCGCCGAGACCGGGTTGCCGGGCAGCGCGAAGACGAGCGTCTGGCCGCGCCGCCCCATGGCCAGCGGCTTGCCGGGCTTCATGGCGACGCCCCAGAAGTCAAGCTCGACGCCGAGATGTCTCAGGGCCGTTCGCGTGAAGTCCCGCTCTCCGACCGAGGCGCCAGACAGGGTGATGAGCACGTCGTGATCGAGCCCCCGCGACAGCAGCTCGACCAGGCCCTCGAGCGTGTCGGGCGCGCGCCCGAGCACCGTGGGCCGGGCTCCGCTTCGGAGCGCCAGCTGCTCGATGACGGGAGAGTTGGTGTCGACGATGCGCCCGCGCGGCTCCTCGTCGACGCCGCAGAGCTCGTCGCCGCTCGAGGCGATGGCCACGCGCGGGGCCCCGTGGACGGACACGCGCGAGAGCCCCTGCCCCCAGAGCGCGCCGGCCTCCGACACCCCGAGCACCGTCCCCGAGGCCACGAGCGGCTGGCCCTGCTCGACGTCCTCTCCGCGCCGGCGAACGTTTTGGCCCCGCTTCGGCACCTCATCGAAGGTCACCGCGCCGTCCGCTGCGCGCGCGCGCTCCTGCATGATGACGGCGTCGGCGCCCGGCGGCACCGGAGCCCCCGTCATGATGCGCGCGGAGGTGCCGGGCTCGAGCGGGCCCGTAGCCGGCTGCCCGGCGTGAATCGTCGAGGCCAGCCGGAGCGCTACACCGGGCCCGGTCACGTCGTCCGCCCGCACCGCGAAGCCGTCCATCGCGGAGTTGTCCCAGGGCGGAAGCGTGCGCCTCGCCACCACGGTCTCGGACACGGCTCGGCCAATCGCCTCGCCCACCGGCACCGCTTCGGCCGACATGACCCGGCACGACGACAGCACCCGCGCCAGCGCTTCTTCAACGGTCAGCAAGGCCATGGCTCCGTATTCTCCTCTGGGCACCCGCATACCCGCCCCGAGGCCCGGGGCTGGCCGACTTTCGCGCGGTCGCTCACTGGCGGGTCTGCCAGGGGCAGCCTCCGCGCCCTGGCTGGCCGTCGGCAACCCATGGAAACGCAAGGAGACTGGTGAGGCCGGCACAGAAAAACACAAGAAAATGCAGGGTTTGGATTGACCCGAGGCGCATGGGTGCGATAAGGACGTCTCTCCGCTCGTTCGAGCGCGTCGAAGGAGACAGCGTTGGCACCATCGAAGGCCGCTGCCCGCAAGGTGAAGTCCCCACAGAAGCCCGCTCCCAAGAAAGTCGGCGCCCCGGCGAAGTCGCCGTTGGGCCCGGCTCGCGCGAAAGCCAAAGCGCCGACGCCAAAGTTGAGCGAGCCGAAGGCCGCGAAGGCCCCCGTGAGCAAAAAACCCGCGGCCGGACCGGCGAAGGAGGGCACCCGCCCCCCCGCGCGTCCTGCGCCGACGGGTGCCGAGAAGGCGCCTGCGCCTGCCGCAAAGCCCGAGAAGAAGGCAGCTGGCAAGGGAGCGTCGGCGATCCCGGCTCCGACGCTCAGCGCCCCGACGCGGCGAAGCGATGGTTGGGGTGGGCCGCTCCCTGACAAGCCGCTGCCGCGCCGCACCAAGCTGCCCGCCGAGGTCGAGCCGTTGACACCACGCGAGATGGAGCAGGTCCTGACCGTCGGCGCGCGCGGGGTGACGGGTGAGGGCCCCTTGAAGGGGCGGCTCCTGGTGTACCAGGGGTTCCCGTACCTCGAGGTCATCGGACGCGATAAGCGCGAGCTGTGGTTCCTTCTGCAGGGGCCCGACCAGGAGGTCCTGCCGGCCTACGTCGACCACCGCGTGTCGGTGTCTGGGCTCATCCGCAAGCACCACAACTACGGCGGCAGTGTCGACGTGCGGAAGTGGTCGGCGAAGAAGGTCGAGGCCGAGGCGCCCGCGGTCGCAGAGCCCGTCGTCGAAGAGAACAGGCTCCGGCTCTTCTCGCCGGGCGAGGTCGAGACGCTTGGCCAGCCAGGCATGTCGGTGGGGCAGAAGGGCTACGCCACGCTCCGTGGCCGCCTCGAGATGAGCGGCGACGAGTTCTATCTGGTGGTGTCGAACCCCGGCACCCGACAGCAGGTGGCCTTCACCCTCGAGGGGAAGGCGCAGAAGGGGCTCAAGAAGTACGTCGGCGAGATCATGGTGGCGACCGGCGTCATCGAGAAGCTGACCGGGTGGGGCGGTACCATTCAGGCCGAGCTGTGCGAGCCCCGCGCGCCCGAGTACCCGCCGGTCGCGCGAGACACCATCGAGCTCACTCAGGTCGAAGGCGCCTCGAGCGCGCCGAGGACGGCGACGCTGAAGCTGAACAACGGCCTGGTGGTGCGGTTGCCCGAGCGACAAGGCTACGTGTGGAGCATCGAGCCGGCGATGGCCAAGCGCCTGTCGCTGCGCGAGGTGAACCTCGACCCTGACGGGCCGGTACGTGAGTTCTTCTTCACGCCCCGCAACCCGGGCGTGCTCGACGTCGACTTCTTCCTCGCCAAGACCCACAACCCGATGCAGGTCTCGAAGCAGTTCCGGCTCACCGTCGAGGTGAAGCCCCTCGACCTCGCGATGCCCGGGTGAAGCACGTCGCCCGCCCCATCGAGCGAGCCCGGTGGAGCGGGCAGGTGAACCGGTGACGTCACGGCCGGTCAGGGGGGCGCGGGCGTCGGCGTCGGCTCCTCGTCGCTCGAGCCCAGCCCGACTCGGTCGGCGGGGTTCGAGGCGAGCAA
>JADCJJ010000392.1 GCA_020247085.1 Myxococcaceae bacterium
CTTCACGCTGTGTCTCTTCACCATGCTGTGCATCCCGTCGTTCTGCCGCGTCCGCCCGGCCTTGCGACCGGCGAGAATTTCCGGAACGGGACCGGTCAGAGTTTTCGGAACTCACAGCGCACGAGCCACTCATCTGGCTCCATCCGTCGCAGCGCCGCCTGCCTGCCGTGACAGCGCCGGGCGAAGCCTTGCGCGACGCCAACCATGGCGCGCTGGAACGAGACGACACCGCCCCACGCCCGGCTCATGACGGAGCGCCCTCGGCCTGCCGCGCCAGCGCTTCGTCGGCTTCAGCCCGCCCCATCAGGCGCACGAAGTTCGGGCCGAGCAGCCCGTCAATCACGACATGATGGGTGATTCTCGCGCGCCCCGATGGGCCTGGCTCGAGCGTGTCGACGAACTCGACGGTCGCCAGGGGCCGCCGCTTGCGATTCGAGAGCGCGCGCTGGGGCACGACCTCCGTCAGAATGAGCGAGGCACCGGGGCCGCGCCGGAGCGCACGGCGATGCACGACCGGCGAACGCGACCGCCGCTCTCACCCGAATCGTGTTCGTCACCCAACGGTGCGGCATCGACGACGGGTGGCCTCACCGCTCCGACGCCGCGCCCGCCACCACCGCCAGGGCGCGCGTCGCCGAGGCCTGCGCCGCCCGCCGCACCCCTACCAACCGTGCCACGATGGACACGCCAATCTCGACCGGCGTCAGGGCGCCGATGTCGACGCCCATCGGGCACTCGACGCGCGCGATGCGCTCCTCGGCGAAGCCGCCCGCGCGGAGCCGCTGCCGGAAGCGCTCGGCCTTGCGGCGCGAGCCGATGACGCCGAGGTACGCCGAGGGCTTGTCGAGGAGCGCCTCGACGCAGCGCTGGTCGAGCGCGTGGTCGTGGGTCGTGACGCAGAACGAGGTGCGCTCTCCGCCGGGGTGCCCCCGCGCGACGTCGTCGCAGGGCCGCCGCTCGAGGGTACAGCCGGGGAAGCGCGCCTCGGTGGCCCAGTCCGCCCGCTCATCGACGACGGTGACGCGGAAGCCCACGGCGACGGCCAGCGCCGCCACCTCCTTCGCGACGTGCCCGGCGCCGAACAGCACCAGCGCGGGGGCCACGGCGTGCTTCTCGAGGAACACCGTCATGCGGCCGCCGCAACACATGCCCAGCTCGTGGGTGAGGTGCGTGTCGAAGAGGCGGGTCTCGGCGCGCTCGTCGGCCAGCAGCGCCACGGCCGCGTCCACCATCTGCTTCTCGATGGCCCCGCCGCCCACCGTACCCACCAGCGTGCCATCCGCGCGGACGAGCAGCTTGCTCCCGGGCTTCTGCGGGGTGGAGCCGTGCGAGGCGATGACGGTGCACAGCACGAAGGGCTCGGCCGCCCCGAGGAGCCGCTGGAGCTCGGCGTAGAAAGTCGTCACCACGCGGCGAGCCTACCCCACCGGGCGCCCGTCAGAACGCCGGGCCGACGGTGAAGCGGATCATCGGCTGCGCCGCCCAGCGCTGCGCCCCGGGCCGCTGGAGGCCGGGGAGGAAGAGGACGTCGGCCTGCGTGGCGGTCCCCAAGAACGGCGAGAGGCCCGAGTCGGGCAGGGGTTGGTGCCACACCTGTAAGCCGGCGCCGAACGTCAGGACGACACGACGGTCTTTGGGGAAGAACGCGTAGCCGAAGGTGCCCGCGGGGCCGACGAGCAACACCGAGCCCTGTGAGAAATAGAACGCGGTGCCCTGGAGCCCGAGGAAGGGCCCCTCGAGCGCCCGCGCGCCCACGTACAGCCGCGCGCCGAGCTCGACGCCAGCCTGAAGCAGCAGGCTCCCGCCGATGGAGCCGAAGAAGGACACCGAGGGTGACACCACCCGCTCCAGCTCGAACGACAGGTGCGTCGCGAACAGGCTCACCGGCGAGAAGTGCAGCGCCGACGTGGGCCCGGCCGGCTCCGGCTGCGCGGGGGTGGGGGCCGGGGACACCTGGAGCGGCGCGTCTCCAGGCACCAGCGGCGGCGGCGTCAGCTGACCCAGGCAGAGGCAGAGCAGAGAGACCACGCACCGGCAGTGTCGCTCGTCCTCCCGCTCCCGTCACGCCACGGCAGCGTCGCTGAGAGCGGGGCGCGAGCGCCTTTGCGCGCTCGGCCGCTGGGACGAGGCTGGCTGAAAAGCCGGAGAGGCGGCGCTTCCCGCGCGAGGCGGGGCCACCCGGCCGTCTCCGAGGGCCCGTGGCGGCCGGCGCCATCACCCCGGCCGCTGGCGAGCGGTGGGCGCGGGGGCCTCGGGCTGGCGCTCCCGGGGCGGCTGCACGCCCAGCTCCTTGATGAGGCGGTGCAGGTAGGTGCGCTGCAGGCCGAGCTCGCGGGCCGCCTGGCTGACGTTGCCGCTGGTGCGGGCGAGGGTCTCGCTCACCAGCTCGCTCTTGAACTGCTGCACCTCTTCGTGGAACCCGGCCGTGCGCCGCCGCGTCAGCGACAGCACGGCGACCTCGTGCGGCAGGTGGTTCAGCGAGAGCCCGCCGAGCGCGAGCGCGCGCCGGAGGACGGCCTCGAGCTCGGCGACGTTGCCGGGCCACGAGTAGCGCTCGAGCGCCGACATCACCGGCCCCGGCACCGGCGCGACGGAGCCCATCGTCGCCAGGAGGTGGGTGACGAGGTCTTCGACGTCGGCGCGCCGCTCGACGAGCGGGGGCAGGGCGAGCTGCACCACGCCCACGCTCGACACCACGGGCTCGAGGAGCGGCCCCCGGGCGGTGCTGACCCAGAAGACGTCGGGGTGGTCGCGCACCAGCGCCGCGAGTTCGAGCTGCACCGCCGGTGACGCCTGCTCGAGGTGGTCGACGACGACGGTGAGGCCGAAGCGCTTCTTCTTCGCCAGGCCCTTCACCACCGAGAGCCCCTCGCGGGCCTCGACCTGCACGAAGGGCGAGCGAAGGAACCCGCCGCGGCGGTGCAGGTGGCGCGCGAGGTGCGAGTGCCCGGCGCCCGGGGGCCCGCTGACGAGCGTCGGGAGCCGCTTCGACGCCGAGCGCTCGACCACCGCCGCCACCGCGCGCAGCCCCGAGCCGGCACCCACCAGGGGCGCGCGCGGGCACGCCATCTCGACGGCGAACCAGGCGCGCTGCAGGGCCTCGGCGTCGGCCTCGCTCGCGCGCGAGAAGTGAATGAGCTGCTCGACGAGGAGCGCCATGAGGTCGGCGGTGAAGCGCACCTCGCGCACCGTGAGGCTCGGCGTCGCGCGCAGGCTCGCCAGCGCCTCGTCGAGGCCCGGCGCCCAGGCCTGCCGCGCGGCCCGGTGCGCCACCGCCTGCTCCTCGTCGAAGACATGCTCGGCCCGCAGGAAGCCACAGGTGGCGATGAGGCCCAGCATCGTCCCGTCCACCACGATGGGAGCGCCCAGCGTCTGCAACCCGAGGTGACACGGTTTCTGCAGGAATCCACCCGGGCTGAAGGCCGGCGTCGACAGCAGGCCCGAGGCCGCCGACAGGCACAGCTTCATGCCCCGCTTCCGGTCGGTGCAGACACGGGCGCAGAGGCCGTTGGTGGCGGGCATGAAGTGCCCAGGCTGAATGCCAACCACGCGCGCCTCGGGCGTGACGAAGAGGAAGGTGAGGCCCAGGCTCTCCCGCACCTTGTCCGTCAGCTTTCGCACCACCGGGTGCCTGGACAGCGCCTCGAGGTCGAACTCCACCATGACGGCGCGATGTATCTCGCGGGAGACAGCCGAGAAAGTGGGTGTACCCGAACCCGGGGACGCGACCGCTGGGGGCTCCGACGGCCGACGGGCCCCCAACGAGAGACCGTCAGAACGCCTCGCCCACCGTCACGGCGCCACGCAGGACAGGACGCGCCATGGGCGGTCCCAGGGACGAGCCGGCCGGCCCCGAGGAAGCACCGGTCAGTCCGTCGGGCCACTGCGAGCGCCACCGCGGTGCCGATGCGGGCGCCTCGCGGCGACGGCGCTCGCCCTCGCGAGGGGCTGGCCGTGGCAGCGGCGCTGAGTCCCGACCCGTCTGCACCTCCTTGCAGCGCGCTGGCCCCCGACGCGGCGCCACTCCCGCTCAACATGCCCTCGGCGCGCTCGCCCCCGATGCGGCGCCACTCCCGCTCGACACGCCCTGGCCCCACTCGGCGCGCTCGCCATCACCGCGTCGTCCCTCCCCCTCGACATGCCCGGGCCCCACTCCGCTCGCCCTCACCGCGTCGTCCCTCCCCCTCGACATGCCCGGGCCCCACTCGGCGCGCTCGCCCTCACCGCATCGTCCCTCCCCCTCGACATGCCCGGGCCCGCTCGGCGCGCTCGCCCTCACCGCGTCGTCCCTCCCCCTCGACATGCCCGGGCACCACTCGGCGCGCTCGCCCCCGACGCGGCGCCATATCCGCTCGACACGCCCGGGCCCCGCTCGGCGCGCTGGCCCCCGACGCGGCGCCACTCCCGCTCGACACGCCCTGGCCCCCGACGCGTGGCCCTCGCCGCGGCGGAGCGCAGGGACGCGCCTCGTCGCGGTTCCCCGCACCCGCCCTGCCCGATAGGGTTCGCGTCGTGGCGTACGCTCTGACCCTGGACGTCGTGGTGGCCGCGCGCGCCGAGGCGGCCGCGGCGACGCCCGCCGGCGAGCCGGTGGCCGGCCCGCAGTTGCAGGGCCCGGTGCGCGCGTGACGCCGCAGGCGGTGAGAGCCGCGCTGGAGCGGGCGGTGGCCGTACGCCTCGGCCTCGCGGGCTGGCCGAACGTCGCGCCGCACGACGTTTCGCTCGTCGACGCCACCATCGGCCGGCTGCTCGAGGTGCACCGGACGCCCGAGCGGGCGCTCGAGGCGACGATGGCGGCGGCCCCCGGCGCCACGCCCCTCGTGCACACGCTCCGGGACCCGGACCTGTCGGACACCGCGCACTCGGGTGGAGACTCGACGCCCGGCGTCTCGCTGGCCGACGTGGTGCTGCCCCTCGAGGCACCCGGCCGCTACGAGGTGGTGCGCGAGCTCGGCGCCGGAGGACTGGGCCGCGTCCTGCTGGTGCGGGATGCCGCCACCGCGCGCGTGGTCGCCCTCAAGGAGCCCCACCCCTCCGGGAGCCCGGCCGCTGCCCCGCCGTCGGCGGCCGAGACGGCCCGCTTCCTCCGCGAGGCGCGCATCACTGCGCAGCTCGAGCACCCCGGCATCGTGCCCGTGTACGACGTCGGGCGGCGGAGCGACGGCTCCGTGTACTACACGATGCGGCGGATCCAGGGCCGCACGCTGTCCGAGGTGCTCGAACAGGCCGGGACCCTCGATGCACGGCTCCGGCTGTTGCCGGCGGTGCTCACCGTCGCGCAGGCCGTCGCGTACGCGCACCAGCGGCAGGTGCTGCACCGCGACATCAAGCCACAGAACGTGATGCTGGGCCGGTTCGGCGAGGCCTGGCTGCTGGACTGGGGCCTGGCTCGCGTGAAGGCGGCCGCGCGGACCTCCGCGGAGGTGCCGAGCGAGGTGCCCGACCTCACCGGCGCAGTCGTGATGGCGGCGGGCACGCCCGCGTACATGAGCCCCGAGCAGGTCCGTGGCAGGGCCGAGGCGCTCGACGAGCGCACCGACGTCTGGGGCCTCGGCGGACTCTTGTTCGAGGTGCTGACGGGCCGGAGCCCCTTCGTCGGCGCCTCGTCGGTGGAGGTGCTGGCCCGCATCGTCAGCGAGCGGGTCGACGCACCGAAGCTGCTCGAGCCCGACGCGCCGGTCGACCTCTGCGCCATCTGCGAGAAGGCGCTCGCGCCCTCGCCCGACGACCGCTACCCCGACGCCGCGGCCTTCGCGGCCGACGTGCAGGCCTGGCTGGACCAGTGCACGGTGAGCGCCCGTCAGTACTCGCAGGTCGAGCGCCTCGCGCTCTTCGCGCGCCGCAACCAGGCGGCGGTGCGCGTCGGCGCCCTCGGCCTGGCCCTCACCCTCGTCGTGGGCGCCGTGAGCCTGGTCACCGCGCGCCGCCAGCGCAACGACGCGCGCTCCTTCGCCTCCGCGCTCCTCCGCGACACCACCGACGTCGTGCGCGAGACGCCCTTCGGCCGGCGCCAGCTCGAGGGCGTCACCGACCGCGCGCTGCGCTTCATCGCCGACACCGACCCCGCCGGGCTGCCCCGGGTCGACCAGGCGTTGCTGGCCGACGCGTGGCTCGCCCTGAGCGACCTCAACCTCGAGCGCGCCCGCTTCGAGCAGTCCACGCGCTTCGAGACGGCGTGCGCGGCGTTGGCTACCGCGGTGCCCTCGCCGCCCGCGACGCTCGACGACGCGCTGGTCCACGCGCGCTGCACCACCCTGCGCTTCCGCGCCGCGCGCGCGAGAGACGACCAGGCGACGATGCGGGCGCTCTTCCCCTCGGGCCTCTCCCTCGTCGAGAAGCCCACGCCCTACGACGGCGAGCTGACCTGGCTCGGGGCCTCCGCGGACCTCGCCGACGAGCTCTCCATGCGCTCCCAGTACGACCCCCGAGGGAGCGCGCACGCGCTGCTCAAGCGGGTCGCGCGCGAGCACTCGGAGCGCCTGCTGACCGCCCAGCCCGACGGCCAGAGCCGCGCCGCGCTGCGCGTCGCCAAGGCCCTCATGGACGACCAGCTCGAGGCGTTCGGAACCGGGCGCGAAGGCGAGGCCCGACGGCTGGGCGAGCGCTCCATCGCCCTGCTCGAGCGGCTCACCTCGACCGGCTCGTCCTTCGCGGCGGTGCAGCTCCTCGCGAAGCAGCTGCGACAGCACGCCATGCTGCTGCGAGCCGGCGACACGCCCGACGAGGCCGCTCCCGTCGTCGCCCGTGCCAGGCCGCTCTTCGAGGCCTCGCTGGCGATGGACCCGTCGAGCCGGTCACTGCGCGGTGAGTACGCAGACCTGCTGCTCATCGCCGGAGAGCCCGCCGAGGCGCTCGCCCAGCTCGACCAGCTCTCCGACGCCGTCATCGTCGGGGACTACCTGGTGTCGTACCTGCTGGCCGCGCTGCTCGCCGACCGCGACGCCGCCTTCGACGCCCAGCGCCCCGCCATCGCCGCGAGCCTGGACCCGCAGGCCCACTGGGTCGAGGCCCTCGACCTCGCGCAGCGCGGCCGGCTGACCGAGGCGAGCGCGCGCCTGCGAGAGTGGGGCGAGCGCGCCGCCGCCGCGCCCGTCTTCTGGCCCACCGGCCGGGTCGACGTGGTGGCCCTGCGTGCGCCGGCCGAGGCGGCGCCGGCGCTCGGTGACTTCCTCCGCTGCTTCGAGGCGGGCCTGCGGCGGAGCCGAGGCGACCCGGCGTGCTTCGCGCACCTCGCGGAAGCGCTCGAGGCCGCGGCGAGCGCGCGCGCAGCCAACGTGCCGTGAGCAAGCTCGAGCGCTCGGTCGCGACCCCGACGCCATCGCCGGCCCAGCGCCCCTCACCCGACGGCCTCCGTCGTCTCCCCGACGCCCTCTCGGCGCTGGCGCGTCACCAGCCCCGGGCCCCCGCCCGCGTCACGGCATGCCGACCGTGAGCTCGGTCACCACCGCCAGGACGCCCACCGTCAGCACCCCGGCGAGCGCGATGCGCACCACGTCGAGCTGCAACGACAGGCCCGGCAGCGACGGCGCCCAGGCCACCAGCGCGATGATGGCGACGAACTGCAGCACCGCGACGGTGACGGACAGCCACTTCGTCAGCCGCGGCCACCAGACGCGCCCCACGGCGAGGAAGAAGGCGAACGCGCCCCACAGCACGCCAGTGATGATGGACGGGAGCACCTGCGCCAAAGCACCGGCAGTTCAGCGCCCTCGCCGCCCCTCGCGCAAGGCCGCATGGGCCGCCGCCAGCCGGGCGATGGGCACGCGGAACGGAGAGCAGCTGACGTAGGTCAGGCCGAGGCGGTGACAGAAGGCGATGGTCCTCGGGTCGCCGCCGTGCTCCCCGCAGATGCCCACCTCGAGCCCCGGGCGCGTCTTGCGGCCCTGCTTCACCGCCAGCTCCATCAACGCGCCCACGCCGGCCTGGTCGAGCGTCGCGAAGGGGTTGTCGACGAGGATGCGCTTGTCCAGGTACTCGAGGAGGAAGCCCGTCTCGGCGTCGTCGCGGCTGATGCCGAACGTCGTCTGCGTCAGGTCGTTGGTGCCGAACGAGAAGAACTCGGCCAGCTCGGCGATTTCCCCCGCCGTGACGGCGGCGCGGGGCACCTCAATCATCGTGCCGAACTGGTAGCGCACCTTGCGGTGCTGCTCGGCCATCACCGCCCGCGCCTCGTCCTCGAGCAGCTTGCGCTCGAAGACCAGCTCGCTCTTGAGCGCGGTGAGGGGAATCATCACCTTCGGGTACACCTTGAGCCCCCGGCGCTGGCAGTCGCAGGCGGCCTCGAAGATGGCGCGCACCTGCATGCGCACGAGCGCCGGCAGGTGAATGCCGAGGCGCACGCCGCGCAGGCCGAGCATCGGGTTCTCTTCGCGCAGGCCCTCGACGGCCGTCAGCAGGCGCCGCTGCTTCGACAGGCGGCTCTCGAGGCCGAGCGCGTCGGCCTGCCGGCCGTCGAGCTTCAGGCGCGTCTCGAGCTCCGTCACCTCCTGGAGCAGCTCGTCGTGGTTGGGGAGGAACTCGTGCAGCGGTGGGTCGATGAGGCGAATCGTCACCGGCCTGCCGCTCATGGCCTCGAAGAGGCCGATGAAGTCGGCGCGCTGCAGGGGCAGCAGCAGCGCGAGGGCCTCGCTCCGCTCCGCGTCGGTGGCGGCGAGAATCATCTGTCGCACGATGGGCAGCCGCTCGGCCTCGAAGAACATGTGCTCGGTGCGGCACAGCCCGATGCCCTCGGCGCCGTAGCGGCGGGCGCGCTCCGCGTCGCGCAGGGAGTCGGCGTTGGCCCACACGCCGAGGGTGCGCGCCGCGTCGGCCCACGTCAGCAGCTCGAGCAGGTGGGGGTCGTCGAACGCGGGCACCATCGTCGGCACCTCGCCAGCGAAAACCTCACCGGTGGTGCCGTCGAGCGACAGCACGTCACCCTCCTTGAAGACGCGCCCCTTCACCGTGAGCTGCCGCGCCTCGACGTCCACGTCGAGGGCCGACACGCCGACGACGGCCGGCTTGCCGAACTGCCGGGCGACGAGCGCCGCGTGGCTGGTGCGGCCACCGCGAGAGGTGAGAATGCCCTTCGCCGCCAGCATGCCGTGCACGTCGTCGGGCCGGGTCTCGGCCCGCACCAGGAGGACGGCCTTCTTTTCGCCGCGGCCGAGCCGCTCGGCGGTGTCCGGGTCGAAGACGATGGCGCCGGTGGCGGCGCCGGGCGAGACGTTGAGGCCCGTGGCCAGCAGGTCGCCCCGCGCGAGGGCGGCGGCGCGGGCCTGGGCGTCGAACTGCGGGTGGAGGAAGAAGTCGACGTGCTCGGGCGTCACCCGCAGCACCGCCTCGTCCTTCGAGAGGCGCTTCTCTTTCGCCAGCTCGACGGCGATGCGCACGGCGGCCCGGGCGCTGCGCTTGGCGTCGCGCGTCTGCAGCATCCACAGCGTGCCGTCTTCGACGGTGAACTCGACGTCCTGCACGTCGCGGAAGTGGCGCTCGAGCGTCTCACAGTGCCGGGCGAAGGCCTTCGCCACCTCGGGCATGTCCTCGGCGAGCGCGGCGATGCGCCGGGTGGTGCGCGTGCCCGACACGACGTCTTCGCCTTGCGCGTCGAGCAGGTAGTCACCTTCGAGCTGCCGCTCCCCCGTCGACACGTTGCGCGTCGTCACCACGCCGGTCCCCGAGCGGGCGCCGAGGTTCCCGAACACCATCAGCTGCACGTTCACCGCCGTGCCGAGGTCGTGCGGAATGCCGGCGGCGGTGCGGTAGTCCACGGCGCGCTTGCCGTTCCACGACTTGAAGACGGCCTCGATGGCCAGGCGCAGCTGCTCGTGCGGGTCCTGCGGGAAGGGCCGGCCCGTCTGCTCGTGCACGAGGGTGAGGAAGCGGCGGGTGACGATGGCGAGCGCGTCGGCGTCGAGGCCCGAGTCGCTGTCGACGCCCGCCGCGCGCCGCCGCGCAGCCAGCTCGTCTTCGAAGGGCTGGCGGTCGAGCCCCAGGACGACGGTGGCGAACATCTGCACGAGGCGGCGGTAGGCGTCGAAGGCGAAGCGCTCGCGCCCCGGCTGCGACGACAGGGCGGTGGCCACGGTGTCGTTCAGGCCGAGGTTCAAGACCGTGTCCATCATGCCCGGCATCGAGAACTTCGCCCCGGAGCGGCACGAGACGAGGAGCGGCTTCAGCGGGTCTCCCAGGACGCGGCCCGAGGCGGCCTCGAGCTGCTTCAGCGCCGCCAGCACCTGGGCCCAGACGGCCTTCGGCAAGGCCCCGGCCTCGAGGGCGGCGTTGCAGGCCTCGGTCGAGACGATGAAGCCCGGCGGAACCGGCAGCCCCAGGCGCGTCATCTCGCACAGGTTGGCCCCCTTCCCACCCAGCAAGGCCTTCTGCGACGCCCGCCCCTCGCGGAAGAGGTACACCCACTGCTTCGCGCGGCGCGCGCCCTTCGCCGGCCGCTTCGCGCCCTGCCGCGTGGCCTTCGCCGTCAACCGCGCCCGCTTCTCCGAGAGTGTCATGGCCGCGCGTCGTGCATCGCGCGGGCCAGCCCGGGAGCCGGAGCGTCAGCCGGGGCTGGCGCAAGCGATGCGCCAGGGGTTGGAGCCGGCCGGGAGATGTGCACCAATTGCCTGCATGGCGAAGACGAGCGACGACGACGGCACCATCGAGAACCGGGTGTACCTGTTCGAGGCGCTGGCGACGGCCTTCGTCGAGGGGGCGGCGGGCGAGCTGTCGGCGAAGAGCCCACAGCGGCGCGCGCGGGCGCTCCGGGCGCTGGCCGACCTCGCCTTCGTCAGCTGCACGGTGGCAGACACGCAGCACCAGTCACCGAAGGCCGTGCGGCGCGCGGTGCTGCGGGCAGCGGCGCTGGGCGGAGCACCCGAGGCCCACGCCGACGGGCCCGACGACGAGGGCTGAGGCTGCGCGCACGCCGGGCCCCTGCCCTTCCCAACGGTCGGGGCGAACGTGCACCCGGCGCGACGGGCGCTCGCCGACGCCTGCTGCGCGCACTCGCCCGCGCAGGCTGGCGCCGGCCGGGATGCTTGCGCAGACGAGCGGCCAGGGAACGGGGGTCGAGGGGTGGCGTCGGCCGGTCCACGTTCCGCGCAGCCCTACGCCTCACTTGCTCAGCACGCCGGCCACCACCAGCAGCGCCACCACGATGCCCATCAGGCTCTCGCCCGCGATGAGGCCCGAGCTGACGGGCACGACGAGGCGCTCGGCGAGCTTCGGCCGCGCGCGCCGCAGCAGCTCTGCGCCCGCCGCGCCGAGGAACATCGCCAGCGCGTTGCTGCCGGGCACCACCATGGCCAGCCCCAGGCCCGAGGGTGACGGCACGAAGGGCTTGAGCGCCTTCGGTGCGAGGCGCTCGAGCAACGCCAGCGCGATGCCCAGCACGAGGGCGACCCACACCGCCAGCCGCGCCGACACTGGCAGCGCGTCGATGCCGTTGGCGAAGGCCTTCGAGACGCCGGCCCACACGGTGCACGAGGGCGCAGGCCACGCGTCGCCGCCGAGCACCGACGGGTCCGGGATGATGAGGTTGAAGGCCGGCACCACCACGAGGGCGCCGGCGACGACGCCGAAGAGCTGCGCGCGCGCCTGCTGCCGCGGGCTGGCACCGAGCAGCTTGCCCGTCTTCAGCGTCGTCAGCAGGTCGGCGGCGTGCAGGCCGATGCCGCCGGTGACGTTGGCGGACATGATGTTGCCGCTCAGGTTGCCCGGCGTCAGCACGCCGTAGAGCAACTGCGTCACCGGCCCCAGGGCCTTCGTCGGCGTCATGTCGGTCTCTCCGGTGACGCGGGCCGCGACGAAGCCCATCAGCACCGCCAGCGGCACCGCGACGAGGCCCGCCCACACCGGGATGTGGAAGAGCCAGCCCATGAGGAAGATGACGAGCGGGCCGAGGACGGCGAAGCCCGCGGGGAACCACCAGGCGGGGCACTCCTCGGGGTCGACCTGCGCGGCCGCCGACGGCGCACGCCCCGGCAGCATCGCCGTCAGGCCCGAGAAGCTCTTCAGCACGCTCCGGTAGTCGAGGACGAAGCTGGTGAGGCCGCTGCCGACGAGGACGGCGGCGCCCGGCCACAGCGTCCACGCGACGATGCCCTTGTACCCCGTCTCGGTGATGGCCCCGGTCGCGAGGAGCTCGGGCGCCAGCACGACGTAGGTGAGGCCCGCGCCCAGCAGCAGCGACCAGCCCGTGCGGAAGCTCATCAGCGCCCCGGCGCCGAGCAGCACCACCTCGGTCTTCAGCACCAGCGTCCACTCCTTGAGCGCCTTGCCGGCCAGCGTCAGCGGCAGCTCGAGGGCGC
>JADCJJ010000393.1 GCA_020247085.1 Myxococcaceae bacterium
GCGCATCGTGGACGGTGAGGAGGTGACGCTTCGCCTGACGACGCCCTTTCCGTACCTGCCGGGGCTGCATGGCCCGTTACGCTGAGGTCGACAGCCTCCCTCTCGAGGCCGACTGACGAACTCAGTCCCAGCGGGTCGTGAACGAGAGACGCGCGCCACGGAACATGCCCGGCGCCCACGGCCGAGGAGGTCGCAAACTTTGAGCGCCCAGTCACCGTTCACCATCTCGTCTCCGGGAACGCCGACTGGCACCGGCACTCCGAATTGGCCCACGCGCATGAGCGACGGCGTCGTTCCTGAGCCCCACTGACTTCACATTCGGATACCGGGCCGAATTCTCGGTTTCGCGTTTTGAATCCCTTGTCCCTCGCCCCACCTGGGCCACGCTGGCTGACCGCCGCGGGCGCATCGCCACGGCGTGTGGCGCCGACGACGCGCGGTGGGCCGCCGCGGAGGCCCGGAGGGGGCTGGCCGAGCCGCGAGACGTCTCGGTCGGGGCCTGAGCGTCACCTCGACCGTCGCCTCGCAGCCAGCGCGAATCGACCTCACGTCAGCGTCGTCGACGGCTGGGCGCCCGTTGGCCCCTCCGCGGGGGACGCCGGCGTCACGCGCCGAGCCAGCGCCGACGAGAGGGCCCGCGCGAGGGCGCGGGCATCACCGGGAGGGACCAACGTCGCCTCGCACCACCCCCGCGCCCGGTCGGTCGCGAGGAGCGGGACCCCGCCGTGCGCCGCGGCGGCCGTCTCGACGGCGCAGCCCTCGGCCCACGCAGGCGCCACGACGGCGCGGAGCGGCGGCAGGGCCCCGGCCCCCTCGACGAGACGGAGCCGGGGGTGCGTCAGCGAGCGCTCGAGCGACCCGGGCCCGCGCCGGGCCAGGAGCGTGAGGCCCGTCGTCTGCTCCACGGCGGCGAGCGCCACCTCGAGCCCATGCCGGCTGGCGGTCGTTCCGGCCAGCAGCACGAAGCGACTGTCGGGCGAGGAGTCGAGGCGAAGGGCCGGCGGCAGAGCCGGGAGCGCGCCGACCCGCTCACGCGGCAGCCGTCGCGTCACGAGCCGCCGCGCGTAGTGCCCCCCGACGAGGACGCGCCGGGCGAGCACGTGCTCCTGCTCCTGGCGCGCCACCACGTCGAGCGGCGCCCGGAAGTTGCGGAGGAAGCTCGCCGCCGGCAGCGCGTCGGACGCGTCGTCGAGGTCGCGATGGAGCTGCCGCAGCGCCGGCAGGTCTTGCAGCGAGAGGCACTCGGCCTCGGGGGCGGCGGCGAAGGTCCTCAGCGCCGTCAGCGACGGCGCGAAGACGTGGGTGAGGCCGCGCGGCAGCCACCGCGCGACCAGGCCGTCGAGCGCCTGACGGAGCTCCAGCGTGAGCCGCAGGTCGGCCCCACCACCCCACGCCACCGCCGCGCGGCGCAAGACGCCCCGCGACAACCCCCAGCCGGGCACCGCCACCCGACGCACGCCGCGCAGCACCTGACGCTGCTGCGCCGAGCAGCCGCCTGGCAACGCCCACGGCGCCACCACCAGGCAGTCGCGGCGGTCCAGCGAGTCGAGGAGCGGCGCGAGCCACGCGGCCGGCTCGGGCGCGAGGACGAGCTTCATCGAACCTCGACGCGCGAGCGGCAGGCGTCCTCCTGGCAGGTGAGACAGCTCGTCTGCCGCCGCGCAGCGGACAGCAGGCGGGTGTGGTTGGTGCCCAGCGACTCCTCGCGCGCGCCCGCGTCGGTGAGCCACCGGCGCACCACGCGGTTCGACCGAAAGCGGCCGTCCGCCTCGGCGGTGATGCGCTCGTCGACGGTGTCGAGCTCGATGCGCCCATCGAGGGGCAGGTCGGTCGTCACCGAGACCAGCAGGGCCTCGTCGCGCACCTGCACCCCCAGGCGAACCGTTCGCCCCACGGCGGTGAAGCGCAGGTCGACGTACGGCCACAGCACGGTGGCGTCCAGGCCGCGGGGGACGCCGGGCGGTGGCTCGACGGCCTCCATCGAGTGCCCATGCCGCTCGTCGATGCGCAGGCCCGAGAAGGCCGCCGCCTGGAACAGCACCCGCGCCAGCAGGCACAGGCCCCCACCAATCGCCGGCACGATGCAGCCGCCCGAGAGCTCCATGCCGTAGCGGTAGCCAGCGGCCTGCGTCACCCGACCGAGGGTGCGCCAGAACGAGAAGGTCTCGCCCGGGGCCAGCTCGATGCCGTCGAAGCGCGGCGCGGCGAGCGCGAGGTTGTGCCGCTTTCCGGCCTCGAACACGGGGTGCTCGCCCGGCCGACTCAGGCGCACCCGCGTCGACCAGGCGAGGTGCTCCAGCGGCCGTGAGGTGACGCGCGGCAGAGGATACGCGGCGCGGTGCGTCTGCCAGGCCACGAGGCGGCGCGTCCCCAGGGCCGCCATCTTGAGGCGGCGCGTCCACACGGCCACGGCCGAGGCGTCTCGAAGGCTCGTCATGCCGGAGAGCAGAGCAAGAACCGTGCGCCAGCGAGGCCGGCGGGGTGCTGCGCGCTCGTCGGCGCGACGGCTCGGCGCGCGCCGCGGCCCGTTCACCCTGCCCAGGGTCGATACGGCGCTGGCTGGAGAGCGCTCCCGCGGGTTGCACCGCGCGGTGACGGCGACGACGGCGCGGGGCGTTCGGCGCGTGTGCCCGCCACGGACGGGCGTGGGGCGACCTTCGCGGCGTCGCTCGTCTGCTGGCCGAACGCGCCGTACCTGTTGACCGTCCTCGAGCTCGTGCGGGCGCGGCCGCCGGCGCCCCTGTGGCTCGACGTGGTGCTCCTCGGCACGAGCGCGTGGGCAGGGTGCCTCCTCGCCCGGGACTCGTTGTCGCGCGTTCACCTCGCGCTGCGGGAGCACGTCGGCCAGCTCCCGTCGGCGCTGACGGTCGCGGGGGACATCGTGCGGTGCGGCATGGGGGCCTTCCTCGGACGCTCCGAGCGACTCAACTCGAGCGACGTGCTGACCAACCCGCGAGCCGTGACGCAGACGTGCCTGGCGGTGCTCCTCACGCCATGGGCGGTCACCTTCTCGCTCACCTGGGCCGCGCTCCCGGGAGCCGGCTCCCTCTTCACGGCCGGCCCGCACGCCGGCGCCCCACCGACCGATGCGGGCAGACGTCTCGGCGCCTGCGTCACCTCACCAGGCTACGCGGCGGGCCCCGTGCGCTCGGTGCGACCCCGGCCCGTCAGCCCGGCGCCTCACACACCAGCAGCAGGTGCTTCGAGCCGCGCTCGCCGAACAGCCGGCCGAGCCGGGCCAGCGCGCGGGCGAAGCCGAGGCTCGACAGCAGCCAGCGCACCGGCGCCGTGCCGCGCACCACCCGCAGCATGCTCTCGAAGATGTACCAGGGCCGGTCGGGGAGCGGGTGCGTCTCGACGATGCGCAGCCGCCGCTGCACTGGCCCACGCAGCTCCTCGAAGCGCGCCGGCGTCATGTAGTCCATCACCAGAACGCGCCCGCCCGGCGCGAGCGCGGCCAGCGCCTCGCTCAACACCCGGTCGAACCCGTCGGGGCCCAGCTTCCACGACACCGGACCGTCGAGCAGCAGCACCAGGTCCATGCCGTGCCGCGCCACCGGCAGGTGCGCCCCGTTCGCGCTGCACCAGCCGATGTCGGCCTTCACCGTCTCGGGCGTGAGGGAGCGCTGCGCCGCCACCACGGCCGACGGCACCAGGTCGAAGCTCACGAGCGAGATGGGCCGCGTGGCCAGCCGCCGGGTGATGTGGCCCGTCGCGCAGCCCACCTCGACCACCCGCGCCCCCGGCCGGAGCAGCCGGTCGATGACACCCATCACCGCCTCGGCCTTCAGCACCTCGGCGGCGCGCCCCTCGTAGCGCCACGGGTCGGGCCGCGCCTGGTACAGCTCGAGGTAGGCGCGCTCTCCCTCGGCCGGGGCGTCGTCCTTCGCGCGGAGCCGCAGCACCCCCCCGTCGGACTCGAAGGCGCGGTGGCAGCCGGTGCAGCGCGGGCCATTCAGCGGGCTGAAGCAGTCGGGGCAGGCGAGGCTCATGCGGGCAGGGGCGGCTTTCGACGCAGCGGGTAGAGGCCGAGGTGGGTGGACCAGAGCTTGAGGAGCTCGAGGCGCTCCCAGGCGCGCGTGCCGCAGAGGCTGACGCGGTTCAACTGAAAGCGGTCGGTGCCCGCGTCGTTGACGCCCCCCGACAGGCGCACCGCCGTGGTGAAGCCCAGGTGGCGGGCCGCCGTCAGCGTGTGCGCGTCGTAGCTGGCGTAAGGGAAGGCGAGGCTCGCCGGGGGGCGGCCGAGCAGCGCCGTCAGGGCGTCACGGGAGCGGGCGAGGCGGGCGAGCTGCTGCTCATACGGCTGCCCGCGCAGGCGCACGTGCGTGTCCGCGTGGCTGCCGATTTCCCAGCCGTGCGCCGCCAGGGCCTTCAGCTCCGCCGCGTCGGCGAAGCTCGTCAGCGCCCCGCCGTCCCACGGGCGCTCGCGTCGCCCCACCTCGTCGCTCACCACGTAGAACGTCGCCGGCGCGCCGAAGGCGTCGAGCACCGGCCGCGCGTCGGCCACGTCGGCGAAGCCGTCGTCGAAGGTGATGCAGGCGCGCAGCCCGTCGCACTCGAGCGCCTCGCTGACGGTGTAGAAGCGGTAGCCGCGGCTGGCGAGGAGCCGCAGGTGCCGCTCGAGGAAGGCCAGCGAGACCCACGTGCGCTGGTGCGGCGCGCCAGGCGCTGGCTCGCCCACGTGGTGATAGCAGGTGATGAGGAGCCGATGCGGGGCCATGGGCGGGCTACTGGGCGGACTGCGCGCGCGCGGCGGCGAAGAGGGCGGCGTACTGCTCCGAGCGGTACAGCGACGGCAGCGCCGGCGCCTCGCCCCGCCGCAACGCCCGCAGGCACTCGTACTTCAGCGCGTGGTACTCGCTCATCGACCACGCCAGCCGCGCTCCCACCCACCCGCCGCGCAGCGCCCCGCCCTTGAGGAGGGCGTCCTTCACGAAGTGCACCAGCCGCTCGAAGCCAGGGTGCTTCATGCGCCCGCCCTCGGTGAAGGCGCGCGTCGCCCACAGCCAGGCGTAGAGCACGTGCTTCCGCTGGCGCGCCTCGGGGTCCGGCGCGAAGTCGTGGTCGATGACGATGGCCGAGCGCACCGCGACGCGCCCCGCGCCCGACTGTTCGTGCACCACCATGCGCGGGGCCCAGCCGCCGCGCGCGCGCTCCAGCAGGCGCACGCGGTAGTGCTGCCGGTAGAGGAAGCGCTCCGCGCCACGGCCCGCCCAGTCGCGCACGGCGCAGCGGTACGCCGGCGCCCGCCCGCTCGAGCAGGCGCGCCGCACCTCGTCGAGGCTGGAGGATGCCAGCCGCTCGTCGGCGTCGAGGAAGAAGACCCAGTCGCAGCCGGCCAGCGCCTGCGCCGCCGCCGCTCGTGCCGCGCCGAAGCCCTGCCAGGGGAGCGCCACCCGGCGAACGCCCAGCTCGCGGCACGGGGCGGCGCCCGCCTCGGTCGTGCTCGAGTCCACCGCCACCACCTCGTCGCACGCCGCGCGCAAGTCGGCCAGGCACCCGCCCAGCGAGGCCACGTTGTCTCCGTGGATGACGAAGCCTCCGACGCGCACGGAGCCACACCCAACCACGCCGCGCCACCATGACTCAACGGGCTCGTGCGGCCGCCACCCACGGCCCATGACGAGCGGCCACGGCCGCCGGGCCTCACCCCGCGGAGGCGCCGGGAGGCCTCGCGAGCGCGCGGTGGAAGCCGACGTACTCGGCCGCGTTGCCGGGCGTGAGCAGCCCCACCAGGCGCTCGCCCTCGACGACGACCAGCGTCTGACAGTCGGCGTCCGTGAGCCGCAGCAGCGCCTCGTCGGCCGGCTCCGAGGGCCGCGCCCGCTGAAACTCCCGCCGCATGGCCGCGCCGACGGAGCTGTCGGGCCCCCGCGCAGCGAGCGCGTGCTCGAGGTCGAGCGGGGTGAGCACCCCCACCACGCGCTCGCCCTCGACCACCGGGTAGTCGGTCTGGAAGCTGGCGAGCGTCAGGTCGACGGCCCGGCGCACCGGCTCCGATGGCGCGAGCGTGTGGAACTCCGTCACCATCGTGTCCTCGACCGAGGCGCCGCTGAGCACCGCCTTCAGGCGCTCCCCGGCGACCTCGACGCCAGCGCCACCCCAGACGAAGAGCGCCAGGAGTACCAGCATCGGGCTGAAGAGCAGCCCGAGTACGGCGAACACCACCGCCAGCGCGCGCCCCAGCGCCGCCGCGACCTCGGTGGCCCGCGCGCGCGGCATCGTCATCGCCAGCACCGCGCGCAGCACCCGCCCGCCATCCATCGGGAACGCCGGCAGCAGGTTGAACGCCGCCAGCGACAGGTTGACCCACAGCAGCCGGGTCGGGAGCGGGTCGAAGGTCAGCTCCGGCGCCCGCGGCACCAGGGGCAGGCCGAGCAGCACCAGCACCACCGCGAGGAGCCCCGCCAGGGCGACGTTCACCGCCGGCCCGGCGAGGGCGACGACGAGCTCCTGCCCAGGCCGCTCGGGCATCTTCTCGAGCCGCGCGACGCCGCCGATGGGCAGCAGCGTGATGTCCCTCGTGCGAATGCCGAAGCGCCGCGCAGTGAGCGCATGCCCCAGCTCGTGCAACACCACCGAGCCGAAGACGCAGAGCAGCAGCGCGACGGCCGAGGCGGCGCCGCCGACGCTGCCGTCCTTCATCAGGTGGCTCACCGCGACCCACGCGAGCAGCAGGAAGAACGTCACGTGGACGTACACGTCGATGCCGGCGACGCGTGCGATGCGCATCGAGAGCCGACGCCGGGCGGGCTGCATCGTCTTCATGGTGGCCAAGCCCTGCATCGCCGAGGCCACCACCACGGCGCCACGGCGCTCCCCGGCGTGGCGCGCGAGGAATGCGCGGCGCCCCGCCCGTCGCGCGGCCCATGCGCCGGGCGCCCGTCACCGCGACGGGGAGACGCTCCGCCCCCGGGGTGCGGGAGCACGCGTCAGGCACCCGGTCACCTCGGCCATGGCGACGGCCGAGGGCGCGCACCTGGCCCGGAGAGGCCCTGCGAAGGCGCCCCGTCTGAAGCCCGCTCCCCCCGCTCCACCGCCGCCTCGGCAGGGGTTGCGCACGGAGCGGCGCGTGCCAAGAAGCGCGCATGACGCGCCTGCGACTGGCCCTCGAGTGGTTCCTCAACCCCGACCACGTTCCCTTCCTCATCGGCCTGGAGCGCGGCTGGTTCCGCGAGGCCGGCCTCGAGCTCGAGCTCATCGAGCCCCGCGCCCACGTCGACGCGGCCGACGCCCTGGCGCGGGGTGACATCGAGGTGGCCATCACCGAGCCCATTCACCTCGTGCAGGACCTGGCCGCGGGCCGCGAGGTGGTGGGCTTCGCGCGCTTCCTGCACACCAACGGCGGCGTGATGTACCTGCGGGGCCGCGGCATCGAGCGGCCGCGCGACATGGAGAAGGCGCGGGTGCAGTACCCGGGCGCGCCCGGCCCCGGAGGCCCCGCCATCGTCGCCACCATGGTGCAGGCCGACGGCGGCGCGTACGCCCCCGAGGCGCTCACCCCCGTGAACCACGGCTTCTTCCACACCAACGCGCTGGCCGAGGGCCGGGCCGACGTCGCCACGCTGGCCTTCTGGAACTTCGAGCTGGTCGAGGCGGCGCACCGCGGGCTCGACGCCGGCTTCTTCGCCCTGAAGGACTGGGGCGTGCCCGACTTCTGCCAGCTCATCCTCATGACGCGGCCCCAGCTGCTCGAGCGCGAGCGGGCGGCGTTCTCAGCGCTGGTGCAGGTGCTGCGGCGGGGCATCGACCTGCTGAAGACGAACCCCACCGAGGCGCAGGCGCTGTACGCGCGCCACACGAAGGCGCCGGCCGACGACGCGCTGGGGCCGAAGCTGTTCGCCGCGACGCTGCCGTGCTTCACCTACGATCTCACGATGGCGTCCGAGGCCTACGGCCTGCTGGCCGACTGGCTGCTGAAGACGAAGCAGGTGGCGGCCCCGGTGAACGTCTCCCGCGCCTGGACGAACCAGCTCGCCCTGCGGTGAGTCCGGCGGGCGGGCCGCTCCCGCGGAAGCCTCGTCGCACGCCGGCCCCGCGACCCATCATCAGCCAGCAGGGCGCTCCCCACGCGCCGGGCGCCTCGTCGCGCGACGGCCGCGAGTCCACGCTCGACGACGCCTGGGGCCTCACGCAACCCACTGGAGTTCCCTGGCTTTCCTGGCCGTCGCCGAAAAAGCGCGCGGTCCGATGCAACACCTGGCGGCGGGGTCCATCACCCAGAGCGTGAACACGAACACGCTCCGAAACAGCCCCCCTGCCCCCTGGTTCCCCCGCCCCCTGCAGGCGCCGCAGCGCGCACACCTGGTGACGCGCCTGTACGCCCAGCACGCCGCGGCAGTCATCGCCTTCGCCCGCCAGCGCGGGGGCGTGCAGCAGGCCGACGCCGAAGACGTCTGCTCCGTCGTCTTCGAGATTGCCTTCCGCCGCCTCGAGTCGTTCCGTGGTGACGCCTCGCCGCGCACCTGGCTGCTGGGCATCGCCCGGCGGGTGCTCGCGGACCGTCGCCGTTGCGCCAGCGCCCGCCACGAGGCGCCCGTCGACGCCGTGCCCGAGCAGGCCGCCGAGGCGTCGCTCGAGGACGAGCTCATCGACCTCGACCTACGCCAGACCGTCGCCGCCTGCATCCGCGGCCTGCCCGCGCCCCAGCGCGAGGCCCTCACCGGCTACGTGCTCGAGGAGCGCCCCATGGCCGAGGTCGCCCGGCGCGCCGACGTGCCGCTGCAGACGGCCTACGCCCGCCTCTACGCCGGCCAGCGGCAGCTCTCGGCGCAGCTGCGCGCGGTGGCCTGACCGCGACGACGCAGGCCCCTGCGCCCCCCCCTGCATTCAGCCCTTGACCCCCGGCGCGAGGGGGCTCCTACACTCTGGGTGTCTGGGCCGGAGCGGTGAGCGTCTCGACATGCGGTTGCAGTGGATGGCAGTAGTCCTCGTGGGCGCGGCGACAGGGTGCCTCGTCGAGGAGCAGCGGCGCGGCCCGGTGGCCGGCAAGATCGAGGCCCAGGACACCGGCGTCGTCGTCGGCACGTGCGGGCCCTTCGGGCAGTTCCAGCCAGCGAGCGGCGTGGTGCTCGAGCCGGTCCCCGGACCGACCTTCACGCGGCCCTCGTCGCTCGCGAAGGCGCCGGGAGACCCGCTGTCGTGGTACGTCGGCGAGCCCGGGTCGTCGAAGCTGTGGCGCTTCGTGCCCGGCTCGACCGAGGCGCACCTCGTCGCCGACTTCTCAGCGAAGGGCTCCCTCCTCGGCTTCGCCTTCCACCCGGGGTTCGAGACCAACCACCAGCTCTTCGTCTACCTCTTCTCCCTCGACCCGGGCGTCGCCTACGTCTCCGCCGTCTACCGCGTGACGGTGCTCCCTGGCCTCGAGGTCGCCGACGTCGAGGGCGCCGAGCTGCTCGTGCGGCATACCCAACCGGAGCCCTTCCACAACGGCGGTCACCTCGCCTTCGGGCTCGACGGCCAGCTGCTCATCGGCACCGGAGAGGGTGGCGGCGCGGTGCCCAGCGAGCGGCCGCTCGACCCCTTCTCGTTCGCCGGCAAGGTGCTTCGCGTCGACGTCGACCACCCGGACCCGGTGCGCGACACGCCCTACTCGATTCCGGCCGACAACCCGTTCGCCGACGGCGCCGACGGTGCCCCCGAGGTCTTCGCGCTCGGCTTCCGCAACCCCTGGCGCTTCAGCGTCGACCGCGTCACCGGCGACGTCTGGCTGGGCGACGTCGGCGACGAGGCGTGGGAAGAGGTCAACGTCGTGCGGCCCGGCCGCTCGTACGGCTGGCCGCGCATGGAGGGCTTCGAGTGCCACCGCGGCCAGGCCTGCGACCCCTCGCCCTTCGAGCCACCGGTGTTCACCTACGGGCGCGAGGCGAGCGAGGCCGTTCGAGGGGCCTCCATCACCGGCGGCGTCGTCTACCGGGGCGAGGCCCTGCCGGCCCTCGGCGGCCGGTACCTTTTCGCCGACTGGTGGTCGGGCATCATCGGCGCCCTGCTCGCCGGAGACGACCGCCCCGCGAGCGCCGAGCGGCTGCTGTCCAGCGGCCTGCAGGTCGTCGCCCTGGCCGAAGACGAGGGCGGTGAGGTCACCCTGCTCGACTATGCCGGCGGCGGCCTGCACCGGCTCCGGCCCTCGGCCGAGGTGGCCGTCACGTCCGTCGGAGGCCCCCCACCGCCGCCGCTCTGGCTCTCCCAGACCCAGTGCATGACGAGGGACGACGTCGGGCAGCCGGGGCCGGCGCTCGTGCCCTACGACGTCGCCGTGCCGCTCTTCAGCGACGGCGCCGACAAGGAGCGCTTCATCGCCCTCCCGCCGGGGCGCCGCCTGTCGGTGCGCGACGACGGCACGTGGGAGTTCCCGCCCGGGACGACCTTCGTGAAGACCTTCTCGAAGGCCGGCCGGCGCCTCGAGACGCGCTTCCTGCTGCGCCACGAGGACGGGCAGTGGGCGGGCTACACGTGGGTCTGGCAGGCGAGCCAGCTCGACGCGTCGCTCGTCCGCACCGGGACCCGCATCGACGACGAAGCGGTGGGGTCGTGGCAGGTACCCTCCGAGAGCGAGTGCCTGGCGTGCCACTCGGAGCGCGCCGGCGTGGTGCTCGGCTTCCGGCCGGCCGAGCTGGGCGCGGAGCAGCTCGAGGCCCTCTCGGGCCTCTTCGAGACGAAGCCGCTCCCGGCGGCGCCGCTGCTGTCGGTCGCTCCCGAGGCCTCGCTCGAGTGGCAGGCCCGGTCGGCGCTCGACGCGAACTGCGCCCACTGCCACCGCGGGCCGGGCCCCGGCCGCGCCATAATGGACCTGCGCGCCTCGACCCCCTTCGCCGACATGGGCCTGTGTGACGCGCCGCCGCGCGCCTCGCCGAGCCTGGCCGACGCCGTCCTCGTCAAGCCGGGAGCGCCCGGCGAGTCGCTCCTCCTGGCCCGCATGCGCTCGACCAGCGGCGACCGCATGCCGCCGCTCGGCAACCGGCTGGTCGACGAGCGCTCGGTGGCCCTCGTCGAGGCGTGGGTCTCGAGCCTCGGCGCCTGCCCCGAGTGACGGGCCCGCGCGGCCTCACCGGCGCCGCAGCCGGATGGGCCCCTTCGCCGTCGAGCCGTCCACCACCCGGCCCTGCTGGGTGATGTCGAGCAGCCCCCTCGCCACCAGCCGCCGCGCCGCCTCGCGCACCGGCTCCATCAGCGGCCGCCAGTCGTCCGGCGCCGCCACGCGGGCGACCTCCGAGGGGCACACCGTCGCGCCGCGGGCCCGCCCGTCGAGCAGGGCGAGAATCTGCCGCTCCAGGGTGTCGTCGGCGGCCTCGCGCTTGCGCCGCCGGCAGCCGTTCGAGCAGTACTTCACCTCGTCGAAGGTGCGCGCCCACCTCTTGCGCCACTCGATGGCGCGGCCGCACACGAGGCAGACCTTCTCGCTCACCGTCGCGACGTAACGGGCTGACGACGGCCCGTCACGCCCAGTTGAGGCCCCTCACGTCTGGATGAGGATGGCCTGGTGCACCTTCCAGTCGAGGCGCTGCACGCTGCCCACCTCTTCGCGCCCGCCCAGCGCCAGCGCCGGCACGAAGCCGTAGCACTCGGTCTCCGACGGGGGGCCCACCTTCGCCCGCACCGCCTCGTAGAGCTCCTTGCGGAGGAACGTCGACTGGAACTCCGGGTCTTCGAGCGCGTCGAGGAAGCCCTCCACGTCCTGGCTCAGCACGCGCATCTTCTTGTAGTGGATGTCGACGAGCACCACGTCGGACTCGCGCTCCGGGTCGCCGGCGCCCAGCTCGGCCGCCCGCGCGCGCAGGTCGCGAAACACCAGCAGCTCCCCGAAGGCCGTGCGGCCCAGCGAGCGCCGCCCCTCGACGTTCCCCATCAGCCAGTCCGTCATCTCTTCGTCGAGCGCTCCCGGCTCGGTGATGAACACCAGCCCTCGCGCGTACCGGCCCGGCTTCAGCGTCTCGACGAGGCGCTGGTAGGACGGGTGCGAGTCGATGGACAGCGCCCGGCGGGGCCTGGGCTTGCCCGGCTTCGCGACCTTCGCCGGCCTGGCTGGCGGCGCCGGCTTCGACGTCACCTTCGCCTTCGTCGGCTTCGAGGTGGGCCTTCGGCTCGAGGCAGGCTTCTTCGAAGGCTTCGACTTCCGGGAGGGCTTCTTCGACGGGGTCCGCGCCATGAAAGCGGCGAATCAGACCCGACATGAGGCCCGCTGTCACCGTTTCTGTCCGTGCCGGCGGCGGGGGCGATGTGCGACGCTCTGCGCTCGACATGCGGCCCGCGCTGGTCTTCTTCAACGAGCAACCAGCCTCGGCCCTCGACGACACCTTCACGCCCGAGGTGCTGGGCCACCTGCAGGCGCTGCGCGCCAGCGTCTCGATGGCGATGCTCGACCGCTCCGAGCGCCGCGCCGAGGTGATTGAGCGGCTCACCCGCGCCGGCGTCCCCGTGCACGCCTGGCTGCTGGTGCCCCGCGAGGCCGGCTACTTCGCCAGCCATGGCAACGCGCCCGAGGTGGCCCGCGCCTTCGACGCCTTCCTGGCCTTCCGCGACGCGCACCGCCTCGACGTCTCGACGGTGGGCCTCGACTTCGAGCCCGACGTGCGCGACCTCGACGCCCTGCTGGCGGCGCCCCTGCGCACCGTCGCGCGCCGGCTCTCGTCGCTCGCCCCGCGCCACGCCGTCGACGCCGCCGTCTCGGCCTACCGCGCCCTCGTCGCGCGCATGCGGGCCCGCGGCTTCGTCGTCGAGACGTACCAGGTGCCCCTCGTCGTCGACGACCGGCGCGCGGGCTCGCGCTTCTTCCAGCGCGCCTTCGGGCTGCTCGACGTCGAGGCCGACCGCCAGGTGCTCATGGCGTACTCGAGCCTCATGGGCCCCCTGGGCCCCTCGCTGCTCGAGGCCTGGGCGCCCGGGGCCCGGGCCATCGGCGTCGGCTCCACCGGCGGCGGCATCGACCCGCTGCCAAAGCTGACCCCCTCGCAGCTCGAGCGCGACCTGCGCGCCGCGGCCCGGCACGCCCGCGAGGTGTACGTCTTCAGCCTCGAGGGCTGCGTCGCGCAGCGCGCCACCGCCGCCCTCTGCGCGATGGACTGGGCCCACCCCGCCCCACCGCCCTGGAGGCGCCGCCTCGCGGCGGCCACCGCGTCGGCCGTGCTCGGGGCCCTGGCCCGGCTCGACGCGCGCGACCACCCGGGAAGTGATGACTGAGGAAAAACCGGGGTTGATCTACCCGACCCGGTCATTACTCAATGCGCTGCAGTCGTATTCGAACGTCAATTCATTGATTTCACTCTCGAAAGTCGCATGAACGGGTTCGTCGTCATCCTCTGTGGGGCCGCCAGCGTGGCGCCCGGGGCGCCGCTGACGCTGCAGCAGGCGCTCGACCGGGCCGCCTCGAGCGCGCCCGAGGTGCAGGTCGCCGCGCGGGTGTTGGACGAGGCCGAGGCCACCCGGGTGGGCGCCGGCGTCTTCCTGCCGACGAACCCCCGCGTCTTCCTCGACTACCGCGGCCTCGCCTTCAGCCCGCCGATGGACCCGCTCAACGGCTACAACCTGGGCGTCGACGGCACGCTCGAGGTGAGCGGCGCGGGCTTCTCCCGCGTCGAAGAGACCGAGCGCCGCGTCGCCCTCGCCCGCAGCGAGCTGACGCTGGCGCAGACGCTGGCGCGGGTGCGGGCGTACGTGGCCTTCGTCGAGCTGCTCGCCGCCACCGAGCGCGTGCGCATTCAAGAGGGCGCGCTGGCGACGGCCCAGCGCGTCGAGAGCGCCTCGCGGGAGCGCCTCAAGAACGGCGTCTCGGGCGAGCCCGACGTCGCGGCGGCGGCCCTCGAGGTGGCCAGCGTGCGCGTCGCCCTCGAGGAGTCGCGGCGACTCCAGGAGGCGGCCCGGGCGGCGCTCCGGCAGGTGCTCGACCTGCCGGCGAACGAGCCGGTGGACGTCGAGGGGGCCCTGCTCGAGCCCTCCGAGGTCGCGGCCGAAGACGCGCTGGTGGCGCGCGCCGTCGAGCGACGGCCCGAGCTGGCCTCGCTGAAGGCGCGGCTGGCGCTGCTCGACACCATCGACGCGCGGCTCTTCCGCGAAGGCCTGCCCCGCCTCACCTACAACCTCGGGTTCGACGCGGCGCCGGCGTCTCCGGTGTTCGGCTTCGCCGGCCTCGGCGTCGAGGTCCCGGTGCAGCGCAACCAGGGCCCGCGGGCCGTCGCCCAGGCGCAGCGGCAGACCGAGAAGGTGCGCCTCGAAACCGAGCTGCGCCGGGTGCGCCGAGACGTGGCCGCCGCCCGGCGGAGCTTCCTCTCGCGCCGCGGGCAGCTCGCCACCCTGACGAAGGACGCGGTGCCGGCCGCCGAGCGCAACGAGGACCTCGTCGAAGAGGGCTGGAAAGCCGGCCGCTTCGACATCTTCCGCCTTACCGCCGCGACGCGCGAGCTCAACCGCGCCCGCCGCGAGCGGCTCGAGACGCTGCTGGCCGCCTGGGCCGACTTCATCGAACTCGAGCGCGCCTCGGGAGGACTTTCACCATGAGCACCGACGCCCTGCCCCCGCCCACCAACGTCCCTCAGATGAAGAAGTGGCCCGTGCTCGTCGGCGGCGCGCTGCTCGCGCTCGTCGTCGCCGGGGCCGTGCTGCGTCAGCGTAGCGACGCGCAGGGCGCCGCGGGCCCCACCGACTCCGCGGCGCGCGGCACGCCCTACCTCGACGGCGACTCGATTCGCTTCTCGAAGGAGTTCGAGGCGCGCGAGCGCCTCACCTACGCGGCGGCCCGCGACGAGCTGCTGACGCCGACGCTCCAGGTGACGGGCGCGGTGACGTACGACGCGCGACGCGTCGCGGCCATCGGCGCCCGCATCGACGGGCGTATTCGCACCCTGGCGAAGGTCGAGGGCGAAGACGTGAAGGCCGGCGAGCTGATGGCCGAGCTCGAGTCGGTCGAGCTGGGCAAGGCGCAGGCCGAGGTGATGAAGGTGCGCGCCCGCGAGAAGGTGGCCCGGCTCGACGAGGAGCGCGAGCGCCGCCTCGCCGACGCGAAGGTGTCTCCGGAGCGCGACGCGCAGTTCGCGAAGGCCAACGCCGAGGCCCTCACCGCCGAGCGGGTGGCGGCCGAGAAGTCCGTCGAGGCCCTCGGCGGCACCGTCGATGGGGAGCTGGGCATTCTGCGCCTGCGCGCCCCGCTCACCGGCCGCATCGTCGAGTCGAAGGTGAAGCGCGGCGAGACGGTCGAGCCGTCGGACACCCTCTTCGTCGTGGCCGACCTGTCGAAGGTCTGGGTCGAGCTGTCGGTGTTCGAGCGCGACCTGCCGGCAGTGCGGGAGCGCGACGAGGTCGAGATTCGGCTGCCCTCGGCGCGGCAGGTGGCCATCAAGGGCACCATCGCCCACGTCAGCGAGGTCATCGACCCCGAGACGCGGAGCGCGCACGTGCGCGTCGAGGTCGAGAACGCCGAGAAGCTGCTGCGGCCCGGGTTGTCGGTGCTGGGCGTCATTCACGCGTCGGGCCCGCGCGAGTCGAGGCTGGTGGTGCCGCGCTCGGCCATCACCCGCATCGACGGCAAGCCCACCGTCTTCGTGCAGGTCGGCGAGGGCGTCGTCGAGCCCCGGCAGGTCGACCTCGGCCCGGAGGACACCGACGACATCGCGGTGCTCAAGGGGCTCAAGGCCGGCGAGAAGGTCGTCACCGGCGGGGTGCTGGCGCTCAAGGCCGAGGTCTTCCGCTAGCAGCCCGTCGACGCGCACGCGGGTCGCCAGAGCGTCGAAGCCCTTCGCGGGCAGCGGCAGCGCCCCTCGAACGACGCGCCAGGACTCCAAGCGGGCCTCTTCCCTGCGCGGCTCGACGCTCGGGCTCGGTCGACTTGGTTCGACCGGCCCTTCGCCCTCGCGGCTGGCGCCCTCACGAGAGCCCCAGCGAGGCGACGATGGCGCGGCGCAGGGCCCGGCCGTGCAGCGCGTACGCGCCCAGGTGGCCCGAGTCGACGACGGTGGGAGAGACGCCCCAGTGCGCGGCGATGGCGTGCATCGAGCCGGCCGGCACGATGCCATCGGCCCGGGTCACCACCACCGCGCGCTTCTCGGACCGAGGCACGGGCTGCGTCAACACCGACAGGCGGCCCAGCGTGGCGCGCAGGCGCTCCTGACCGTCATCGCCCAACGCTGGCCAGGTGACGCTGCCCGAGAGCGGGCCCTGGCAGAAGACGACGGCGGCGTTGTCGGGCGGCGCCATCACCGTCACCGGCACCTCGAGGTCGAGCGACGCGGCGGCGTGCGCCGACATCTGGCCCGCCATCGAGTAGCCGGCGAGCCCGGCTGGCACCCGCGGCGACTGCTCGAGCGCCGTGGCGACGAGCGCGCGCGCCTCGACGACGTTCGCCAGACCCATGCGCAGGAAGTCGCCCACCGTGTGGAGCCCGACCCGCCGCTGCCCAGCCGCGCGGCGACTGCCGAAGTAGGCGCCCTCGAAGAGCCACACCTCGACGCCGGCGCTGCGCAGGCCGTCCGTCAAGCGCGCGCGCCACCCGAAGCCCTCGTCGCCCCACGACGGCGGCACCACCAGTCGCGCGCGCAGGGGCCCCCGGGCGCGGAAGCGGCGCACGTGGAGCCGGCGCGTCTCGGGCGGCAGGTGCGGCGCCGGCGACGACACCGACGCGTCCTCGACGCGCTGGCCGATGGGGACGAAGTCGAGCGCGAGCGGCGCCTGGGGGCTGCGCGCGAGGAACCGCGGCACCTCGCCCAGCGGGCGCTCGACGTCACCCCAGCCGCGCTCGAAGAGGGGCTGCCGGCGCGTCAGCGACAGGTACAGCATGTCGAGCCAGTGCATCTCCCGGCGACTCATGCCACGGCGCGCGCCGCCATGGCACCGGGTGGGCCGAGAGAGAGAGAGAGGCGTGCACCCGTCGGTGGCCGGCCCGTAGAGTGCGGGGGCTTGGGCGCTCCGGGTGGCCGCATTCACGCGTTCGACTGGCTCCGCGGGCTGGCGGTGGTGGTGATGATTCAGACGCACTCGCTGGTGCTGCTGGACCCGGCCCTCGAGAAGCACCCGCTGACGTCGTGGCTCACGCGCATCGACGGGCTGGTGGCGCCCGCGTTCCTCTTCTCAGCGGGCTTCGCGCTGGCCCTGGTGCAGGTGCGGGCGGCGCTCGCCTCGCTGGCGCTGCCGGGGGCCCCAGGGGCGGCGCTGCGCCGGGCGCAGGCCCGCAAGACGCTCTCGCGCATCGGCGAGGTGCTGCTTTCGGCCTCGCTCGTCAACGCCGTCTGGTTCCGGGTCTTCCTCGAGCCGAAGTGGCTGCTGCGCGTCGACATCCTCCACTGCATCGGGCTGACGCTGCTGCTGGCGCTGCCGCTGCTGGTGGCGCTGGCCACGCGGCCCGGGGCCCTGCGCTGGGCGATGCTGGGCCTCGCGGCGGCCGTCTTCGCTGCCTCACCGCTGCTCGAGGCGGTGCAGGGGCCGTGGAGCATCGTCGCCAACACGCGCGCGGGGGCCATCGACGACACGCTGGGCACGACGTTCCCGCTGTTCCCCTGGGCGGGCTACGTGTTCCTCGGGGCGTCCTTCGGCGCGACGGTCGCAATGATGCGGGCGGAGCGCGACCTGTGGCGCTGGCTGGGGCTGCTGTGGGGGCTCGGCGCGCTCCTCTGGGCGACCGACGCGCACTTCGCGCGGCTCTACCCGCCGCACCAGTTCTACGTGACGAACCCGGCCAACGCGGCCCAGCGGTGGACGCTGGTGCTCTCGCTCGTCGCGCTGTTCCGCGCCGTCGAGGTGTGGGCGCCGGGCGTCAAGGCCTCGCGGCTGGCGGCCCTCGTCGGCACCTTCGGCGCGTCGTCGCTGTCGGCCTACTTCTTCCACGAGATGCTGCTCTACCAGCGCCACGTCGGCGTCTTCGGCCGGCTGCTGCGCGGCCGCTGCGACTGGCCCTCGTACTGGCTGGCGCTCGTGGCGCTGGTCGTCGCGACGTGGGCGTGCGTGCGCCTGTGGGACCGCGTCGACCCGAGGCTGCGCGCCCTCGTGCGTCGGCGCGGCGCGGCGGCGACGCCCTGAGGCGGACGCAGGTGCTACCGTCAGGGGCGCGAATGAGCGGCGGCGCGGGTCCCCTGCGCCCCGAGGGCCTGCGAGCGGTGCGGCGGGTTCTTCTGCGCTGGATGCGCGCCGGGCGGCCTGTGCGTCAGGTGCGCGCCGCGGCGCGAGGCCGAGGTGCTCCGCTCGAGGCGCGCCGCGTCCGCGCGCCGCACCGTGCGCGTGGCGCTCCTGCTCGCTGGGTTCCTGTACGCGCTGCCAGGTGTGGCGGCCTGGGCCATCACCCTTCGGAAGCAGGCAGGGAGCGACGTGGGGCTCCTGCTGTTCTCGGCGCTCTTCGCGGCGGCGCCGCTCGTCACCGTCGTGCTGCTGAGCGTCTCGAGGCGCCTCTGGCTCGTCTCCTTGGTGCTGCCAACGACGGTGCTCGCCGTCGCCGCCTGCTGCGCGTTCGAGCAAGGCTCGGTGCAGCGCGCCTTCATGGCGGCGACGGCGCTGGTGGCTGTCGCCGGGCTCCGCGCGCTCGTCGCGGGCGTGGCCGAGCGGCGAGCGCGCGCGGACGTTGCGGTCGCGCCGCTCCCGGGCCGGGGCAGCGCGCCTTCACGGAGCCGGCGGCGCGGGTGGGGCCGGGCGGCGACCGCGCTCCCTCGACCGGCCCGGGGCTCGCGTGATGCGCCGGTGGCGCGGACTGCCGCCGGCCCCCTGCAGTCGGCGGGGCTCACCACCGACGGCCTTCACGTCACCTCGCCCCGGCCGAGGGGCGTCACCGCACGGCGACGGCTCGCGCTGGCGACCCGTTGTTGCCCTCGTCGAACTCTGGCAGCGCGCCGCCGAGGTCGATGACCGCGCGCGCGAAGAACGACGCGGTGGCGCCAGGCGCCGAGACCGCGAAGGAGCGGCGCTCGCATACCTCGGGCCGCAGCACGAAGCGCCGGGGCCCGAGCGCCGGGAGCAGCACGTCGTCCGGGGCGAGCGGCAGGCGTGACGCGACGACCGCGTCCTCCGAGCGCACGAAGGTGAGGTCGGCTTCGCCCGCGCTGCTGCCCTCGTTGCAGACCGTCACCTCCACGGTGAACGTCGAGCCCGGGGTCACCGCCGTGGGGAACGTCGCGCTGCGCACCACCAGGTCCGCCGCGCGCCCCAGCCGGACGGAGCGCGTGACGAGGTTGTTCGTCTCCCTCAGCTCGGCCACGGCGCCGAGCCGGTCAGCCACGGCTGCCAGCACCATGTCCCTCGCCAGCGTCCCCGACGGCAGCGCGCTCGGCGCCACCGCTGACAGCGTCAACTGCGTCTGGCACTCACCGGCGGCCAGCCAGAACGTCGGGCCCCATGGCAGGACCAGGTCGGGCGGTGTCGCAATCACCGCGTCGCTGGACAGCACGAGGTCCACCGAGACGCTCCCGGCCTCGGTCCCCTGGTTGCACACCGTCACCATCGCCTGGAACCACTCAAAGGCACCGGGCGCGACGGCCGGCGGAGCGACGAGGGCCGTCACCGCGAAGTCCGGCGCACGCCCCACCGCCAGCGACAGCCCGGCGCTCTCGTTGTCGTCCTCGCGGAGCTCGGGCACCTCGAGCGGCGCGTCGACCACCGCCGTCAGCGTCGACAGCCCCGAAGGCCCGGCGACCGGCGCCCTCGCCGTGATGCTGACGGTGTCGCATGCGCCCTCGTCGACCGGCATGAACGGCGCCTGCCCCACCACCGCCGCCACCCCACCACCCGTCAGCCGCAGCGACACCTCGGCCCCGGCCGCGACGGTGCCCGTGTTGCACACCCGCACTTCGACGGGGAACGGTGCCCCGGGCGCGGCGCTCGGGGGCGCGCGCGTGACGAGCGCCGTGAAGTCCGGCAGGGCCCCCACCGACAGGCGGCGCACCCCGCTCGCGTTGTTCTCCTCGTTCGTCTCGGCGACGGCCTTGGCGCCGTCCACCACCACGCCGACGAACAGGGCCGTCGGCGGCACCCCAGACCGCAGCCTCAGCGGCCCCTGGAGGCGCAACGCCTGGCACTCCCCCGCCTTCAGCGGCAGCTCGGCGCCATCGACCACCACGTCGTCCGACCCGCTCGCGGGAGACGCCACCACCGGGTCTTCGGACAGCAGCAGCTCGACGGTGGCGACCCCGCTCGCGGTGCCCTGGTTGCAGACCGTCACCGCTGGCGCCAACACCCCGTCGGGCAGGGCGCTCACCGGCACCCCCGTGAGCCGGGCGGCGAAGTCTGGAAGGACACGGGACGGTGCCGTCACGAAGCGCACCGGCGCCGAAGTGATGGTGCCAGCGGCGGTCATTCCCACCGCGGTCAGCAGGTGCACGCCAGGCTGCACCGAGTCGGCGTCGAACGGGGCGCTGAAGGGCGCGGGCGCCGGCGGCGCGACCGGGACGCCGTCGACCAGGAACTGGACCGTCGTGACGTTCGTCGCCGATGCCGTCACCGTCGACGCGCCCGACAGGGTCTCACCGGTCGAAGGAGACAGCAGGGCGACCGAGGGTCGTGATGAGGGCTCCCGGCACAGCCGCGCGCGCAGCGACTCGGCGCGAACCGACAGCTCGTCGAACGTTCGCGTGCCGTGGGTCATCAGGTCGGGCACCTCGCCACCGGTGAGGAAGCGCGACAGGCCCGCCACCTTGCCCGGCTCCCTCGGCGCGACGTGGACGAAGGACGTCGCGGTCTCTGCTTCGTGGCAGCCGTTGCACGTGTTGACCGAGAACCGGAAGCGCGCCTCGGGGAGGACGACGGGCGGCGCGCCCCAGCCGGGGCGGAAGTTCAAGAACACCGACCCGCCGAGAAAGGGCTGCCCTTCGAAGGTGGGGGGCACCTGGTGCGTCCCGTCGAGGAGCGCCGTCGTGTTGGCGTTGATGAACTGCGCCAGCGCGGGCGTCTCGTTGACCGACGCGGGCGGCGTCTGCACCAGCCGACCGCTGGCGTTCAGCGTGAACTCCCTCATCTCCCAGGGCACTCCGAGCGCGAGCTCGTTGGTGCGGACCTGGTTGATGGCGCTGCCGTTCGGTCGCGTCGGCGCCGCGTCCCTTCGCGCGAAGCGGTGGGTGATGGCCTCGAGCGCCGCGTTGAAGGCCTCTGTGTCTGACGGCAGGGCGCCGAGGGCGTGCCAGGCGTCGGCCCAGGCGTCGACGTCGGCCTGGGTCGTCGCCGGCAGGTGGAACTCGAGGATGACGGTGAACTCGAGCGGCTCCCCGTTCGGTCCCACCACGCCGAAGACGAAGCGCCCCTCGCCCGCGGAGCCACGCGAGAGGTCGGCGAGGTCCATGCGGTTGACGATGGCCAGCAGCCGAAACGGCGCCCGCGTCAGGTCGAGCCGAGGGCCCCCGCTCGCGTCCAGCCAGGGCCGGGTCACGAGCTGACGCATCCGCCGCGGCATGACGAGGTCCCCGTTGACGTTCTGCGCCACGTCCCACTGCGCGAGCCAGGCGCGCACGAAGGCCTCGGGGTCGTTCGGCCCAGCCATCGCCGTCATCAGCCGGCCGAAGTGCCACGCGCCGTCCGTCGGGTCCGCGAGCGACCCGGTCCACGTCGTACGGCGCGGGTCCTCGACGACCGACAGCCGGCGAATCAGCAGCTCGGACTCCGCGTCGATGGCGATGGCGCACGACGGGCCGGCGGAGGACGCGAGCACCTGCTGCACGGACCTGAACTGGTTGACGGCGCCCTGGCGCTGCCCGGGCGCGTCTTCGGGCGCGCCCGCCGCGCACGCACCAGCCAGCACGCTCACCATCAGCAACCTCATCGTCCGCATTCGCCCTCCTCCGAGGCGGCTCCCCCGGCGGGAGCGGCCATACCAGCGCAGGTCAATGCACGAGCGACGCCGGAGGCGCGGCCGGCGACCAACCGAGGCGCGGGACTCGGCGATGGACGGGTGTCGCGAACCGCGAGTGCCGAACCGCGGCAGTCACTGACGCAGTTGGGCCATCGCAGCGCGCGGCAGGCGCAGCCCGGTCAGGCCTCGTCACTCCCGCGGCGCGCGTGGGCCACGAGGCGCCGGGGGACGGCGGAGCGCCTCCGAGATGGCGTTCAACAGGTCTGCGTCGGCGCGGGCGCCCACGAGCTCGACGCCGTCGACGTACCAGGTGGGCACCGCCTTCGCGCCGAGGCGGCGGGCTTCGTCGAGGTCCTCCTGGACCCGCTCCTCGGTGGCCGGCGACGTCACGGCCGCGCGGTAGCGCGCGAGGTCGAGGGACAACCCCAGGGCCACGTTCTCGAGCCCCGCACTCGTGCGCACCCGCTGCTCCTGCGCGCGGTCGAGGAAGTCCCAGAAGCGGCCCTGCTCGTGTGCGGCGACGAGGTGGCGCGAGGCCTCGCGGGCGAAGGGGTGCGCGTCGAGCGGGAGGTGCTTGTAGACGAAGCGTACCGGCTTGTGACGAGCCCAGGCGCGCAGCCGCTTGAAGGTGTCGTGCGCCCGGGCGCAGAACGCGCACTCGAGCTCGGTGAAGAGCACGACCGTCACCCGGGCATCGGCGGGCCCGACGACCGGCGAGCGGCCGACCCGCACGTCGACGACGTCGGGGCGCGCCGGGAGCAGCCCGGGCGACAGCGCCCCCGGGGGCGCCGGGAGGAGCAGCAGGAAGCTGCCCTCGCCGCGCCTCGAGAACGCGATGGGGTACCTCACCTGCACGAGGTTCGACCCGACGGGTGTGGGAAGGTCGACGCGCTGGAGCACCCCCAGCACGCAGCTCGCGGCGAGGGGGTCGACCGGCGCGTCAGCGGACACGGTGGCCTCGGCCAGGCGCATGCGGCCCCCCTCGTTCGCGTGCGTCAACAGGGTGACGACCTGCCCTGTGTCTCCCACCGGGCGCCCGGCGAGGCACTGCATCAGCGCGCGCTCGTGCTGCCTGACGCCGGCGTTGAGCCGCGCGAAGTCGACCAGCTCGGCCGGGCGCGGGGTCTGGTCGGTGAGCGCCGCGACGGCCTTCACCACCTGGGCCTCTGGGGCCGCCACCGCCGGCGGCTTCGTCGACGCGTCCGGCGGGGGCGTGGACCAGGCCTGGCCTGCCGACAGCACGGCGTGCTCGTCGCCAGCGCTGACCTGCGCGCTGCCCAGCAGCACCAGCGCCACCAGCCCCGTCGGCGCCCACGACCTCGCCTGCGTCTGCCATCGCTCCATGGAGATAATGTCCTCGTTCATCGGGTGGAGCCCCGTCACATCCGCCAGGACCCGCGCGGGTTCCGTCGAGACGACGAGCACGCCCTCGGCGAGGGCCGAGAAGCGCTCGGCCACCACCCGCGCCGTCCCCCGCACCAGGACGCTGCCGGCCTCGAGTCGAACCGTGGCGCCGTCGACGACGACGACGTGCGAGAAGGGCGCGACGACGACCTCGGCGCCGTCGAGGTCCGCGCGGACGAGGGCAGCTCCGGCGGTGAGGGCGTCGCCCGCGACCGCCCGGTGGAGGGTGGGCGGCGGCACCGGGTCTGGCGCGCGGAGGAGGAGCACCGCGACGGCCGCCGCTACGGCGAGCGCCACCGGGACCGCCCAGCGCGCCCGCGGGCGCCGCGGCGCCATCGCCACCCTCGCGGCCTCGACGTCGGCCGGTGAGACGGCCGGGAGGGCGGCGACGAGGGCGTCGAGCCGCTCGAGGCGCGCCAGCGCCAAGGCCAACGCGGGGGTGCGGGACAGCTCGAGCTGGAGTGCGCGCGCCTCGTCGGGCGACAGCTCTCCGGCCAGGTACCGCGAGAGCCGTTCAACGTCGTCCAGCGGCACCATGGGCTCCTCCGCGCTCGTCGAGAAACGCTCCCAGCCGCAGCACCAGCGCCGCCCGGGCGCGATGGAGCCGCGACTTGACGGTCCCCAGCGGCACCTGTTCGGCGGCGGCGACGGCCTCGAGCGCGTGGCCGTGCAGCTGCGCCAGGACGAAGACGCGGCGCTGCTCGGCAGGCAGCTCCGTGAGCGCGGCCTCGAGCCGGGCCGAGAGCTGCGCGCCCTGGGCCGCGGCCTCGGGGTCGAGCTGCGGCGACGAGAGGCCGCCATCGAGTGGAAAGAGGGTGAGCTGCCGCCCCTGCCTGGCCTTCAAGAGCCAGCGGTGCGCGACGGTGTAGGTCCACGTGGAGAACGACGCGGGGCCGTCGGGCTCGAAGCGCGGCAGTACGGAGAGGAGATGGGCGAAGAGGGCCTGGAGCTGGTCGGCCGCCTCGCGCCGGTCTCCGAGCCGGCGGACGAGCGAGGCCAGCAGCGGACCCACGGACTCGAGCACCGAGCGCTGGGCGGCCAGGTCCCCCCGCTGGGCTGCGCGAATCGTCGCCGAGTCCACGCGCGCATCTCATCCCACGCGCGCGGAAAGGTTCCCAGCCGGGAAACCCGGTCGCTCGTCTCGGCTGAGGGCCGTGCGGCGGTGAACGACGACCGGCCTGAGCGGCCAGCCCGCGGCGAGGGGCCGGGCGGCGCTGGCTGGGGCCCACGCCACCCTCGCCTGCCCGGGCTCGCCATGACGCCGACGCGCAGCGAACGACGCGGCTGCCGTACGCGACCTTCGTCATCGCACTCGAGACGGTGAGGGAGCCGTGGTGGCATGGGCGCACGACGCGCTCTTGAAGTCCCGGCCCTGCTGCGACGCACCGGCACGCCCCCACGAAGCCACGCCCGCCTGCCCTTCTCCGCCGGGCGAGGCCCGCCCCACTGTCGTCAGCGCCGGGCGAGCACCTGCAGCACCGCGCTGCGGCCCCGGTGCCAGTCGCCCTCGAGCACCTCGCGCTGGAGCTCGTCGCAGCGCTCGAGGGTGAGGCCCGCCAGCTCGGCGCGCACCGCGTCGGGCTCGTACAAGAGGGCCTCGTTCTTCGGGCCGCCGGTGTCGAAGGCGAGCTGGCGCGGCGTGTACGCCTCGAGGACGAAGCGGCCGCCGGGGCGCAGCGCCCGGATGACGCCGGCGTGTACGCGCTGCCGCGCCCACGGCGGCAGGTGGCACCAGATGGAGACGATGGCACCCCACCGCGCCTCGCCGAGGTCGAAGTCCGCCAGGTCGGCCTCGAGCGTCGTCAGCGCCACCCCGCGCCCGGCCGCGAGGGCGCGGGCCTTCTCGAGCCCGGCGGCGGACAGGTCGACGGCCGTGACGTCGAGGCCGAGGCCCGCGAGGAAGACGGCGTTGCGCCCCTCGCCCTCGCCGAGGGACAGCACCGGGCCCTGGAGGCGCGGCGCCGCTTCGCGCAGCAAGTCGTTCGGCTCGGTGCCGTAGGCGAAGCCGGCCATCGCGTAGCGGGCGTTCCAGAAGTCTCTCGGGTCAGCCATGGGTCTCCTGGGGCCTGGGTGGGAGCGCGGCGGGGGCCTCGTGGCCGGACTGGCGGCGCAGGCGGGGCCACGACGGCGCGCGGCCCCCGAGTCATGATGCCTTGCCGGGCGAGAGTCAGCGCAGCTTGATGGCGAGGAGCACCAACACGACGCCCAACAGGGCGGCCCAGCCCGAGCTGGTTCTCGACTTCGCGAACTCGACGGCGTCGACGACGATGAAGGTGACGCCCACGAGCCCGAAGACGGCGCGCGACACGGGCCCGAATTCGTCGGCCCTGACGGGGGCATGCCGCTCCTCGTCGGAAGGCTCGATGATGACGCGCGCCGTGGCGCTGCCCTGCACCTGGGCTCGAGGCTGGGTCGCCGGTGCGCCGTCACGGAGTTCCTCACCCGCCTCGTCCAGCGCCTGCTGGCGGCGCTCGGCCTCGAGCAGGGCGAGGTGGGCTGTCGCAGCCTGGAGTGGTCCTCGAGTGACCGCGCGCGCCGCCGTTCGGCTTCGGCGGCCCCTGCGGCCGACTCGGCCTCGAGGCGGCTCGCGTTCACCGCGGCCGTCGCCCGACGTTCGGCCTCTGCCTTCGACGCCTCGAGCGCCTCGCGTTCGCGCTTCAGTCGCGCGAGCTCGGCCTGCGTCTGCTCGAGGGCTTCTCGCAGCTCCCGGTCCGCCATGGCCCCGACCTACCCGAGGCTGGTTCGTTGGGCAGCCCCCACCGGCCCTTCTTTCCGGGCCTGCTCGTTTCAGCGTCGCGCGCGCTCGCGGCGCAGCAGGTCTCGCAGTTGGTCCAGGTCGGCCGGGTGCCGCAGGAAGCGCGCGTTCGGGTCACCGGCGCGGCGAATGATGTCGGCCTCTGACAGGCCAGCCTGCCGCATCACCTCGATGGCGCGTGGGTTGCGGGCGAAGACTTCAGCGGCGCGCGGGTCGCCGAGCGCGTGGCCCAGGTGACGGGAGAGCCGGGCGGCGGCGTCATTCTCCTGCCCGGCGGCGCGACCGACGGTGGCGACGGCCGAGCCCGCCGCGCCCGCCATGCGCAGGAAACGCGAGGCCGGGTGGACGGCGGCGAGGCCCTGGGCCACTTCCCCCACGGCGGCAGCGGCGTAGCGCCAGTCACCGCTCTGCATGAAGTCACTCAGGTTGTTGACGACGCCGATGCCTCCCGCGGCCACCCCCGCGGCGCGGAGCACGCCCCGGTCGAGCGAACGCCCGAGCCGGTCGGCGAAGCCCTCGCCGAACCCGACGCGGTTGAGAATGTCACGCGTCGCCTCGGCAGCGTCGGCCAGGGACTTGAGGCCATCTTGTGCGGCTTCCTGGGCGCGCCCGGCGTTGGCGCCCTCGACCGCCTTGATGACGCTGTGCACGGCGTTGAGGCCCGACAGCGCCCCACGGAAACCGCCTTGCGTCGCCTGGGGCCCACCGGCCCACTCGCGGCCGAAGTTCTGCGTCCGGTCGAGGTCGCGCGCGAGGCTGGTGCCGTGCAGAAAGCCGCGAAGCCCCTCGAACGTCGCGTCGCGGGCGGCGTCGGGGCGCTCGCCGTTGCGCACGCGGTTCAGGTAGTCGTTCGGCACGGCGACGGTGACGACCTCTCGGAGGCGGTTGTCAGGCAGCAGCCCGTCGCGGTTGAGCCGCCCCGACAGCTCGATGGCGCTGCCTGCGTCGGACGAGCCGGCCAGGGTGGCGAGCGCGTGGTAGGCGACGTTGCCGCCGTGCGCACGCACGGGACCCCCTTCGCTGCCTGCAGGCGCGTCGGGCCGTGACGGGTACTCGGCGAGGAGCGCGCCGGCGTTCGTCCGCAGGTACTGAGACAGGTCCTGGGCAGCGGCGCGCTCCCGCTCCACGGCCTGCTGGTAGGCGGGGTCGCTTTGGAATGAGTCGCGGAAGCGATTTCGCAGCTCGTCGCTGGCAGTGGGGCCCAGGCGCTCGACGCCCTCGCGGACGAGCCGATTCTGCTCGTCGAGCGTCGCCCGCGCGGTGCGCAAAGTGTCGGTGCGTTCGCGCACCCCCGCGGTGATGGGCCGGTTGCCGGGCTGGTTGAGACGGTCGAGCTCACGCGCACGTGCGGCCGCATCGGCCTGGGCCTGACGGGCCTCGGGCGTGGGGGCTCCCGCGATGCGGGCCTGCGCGGCGGTGCGGTTGCCGCGCTCGAAGCCGGTGCGCGTCTCGAGGGGCGCGCCCGGGGTCTGAACACGGGCAGCCCGGGCGGCAGCAGCCTCGGCGTCAAGCGCCCGGGACTGCTCCATCATCCGCTCGACGGTTCCGACCCGGTCTTCGGAGCTGGGCGGTGCTTCGACGGGGTCGATGGGGTTCATGAGCACCTCGATGCAGGGTGTCGGTGAAGCGTGCACATCAGGGCCAACTGGGAGCTCAGGCTACTCCTTCGAGGAGCCACTGCGGTCGATTTGCACGCGTCGTCGAGAGCGCCTCGGCCACCAGAGCGCCAGGTCGCGAGCCGCCGCAGGTCGTCCGCGGACACCTCCAGTCCACCGATGTGAGACGCCAGCACACCCCTCGCTGCCAGAGCGCTGAAGCTGGTCTCGAGCGCCCTGCGGTCCAGCGTGCTCTCCTGCAGCTTGCCGGCGAAACAGGCTGCGGGGTCGGGGGCTCATGCTGATCAAGCAGCACGGCGGACCTCTCGAAGAAGCGGGGCGAGCGTGAGCGCGATGGTGGAGTCCAGGTGGTCGCTGTCGTCCCTCACGCCTCGGCAAACCTGCGCTCGCCACGCCAGGGCCTTCGTCCGCCTCCGAGCCTCCTTCCGCCGCCGGCTGGCCTTCGTCAACGAGACTGAGAGCCCCGTTCCGCGTCCCAAGACACCCTTCACCGCCTCTTCACCATCGCCTCGGTCTGCCGTTCTCTTTCAGTGCTCCACGACCGCGCGTCGTCGCCGGCATCGGAGGGCTCGAATGTCTCATCCAAGACCTGGGGCTCGCATCATCGAGGGAGCCGGTCCCATCAGGGCGCACTGCTCGCGCCCCGGGCGTGCGAGGCAACGCTCGAGGTTCGACTCCGCCATGAGCGCCTCCAGGACACCGGCCTGGACGCTGTCTTCGCCGAGCACGCGAAGACTCGACGCCTGCTGCGCGTCCGCTCGCCGCGCCTCGCTCTCAAGGGGAACGGTGGCCGCCCGTACGCTACCACCTCGCTTCGGTGTCCGGCCGCGGGACCGAACAGCCCGTGGAAGTGCACGAGGTGCTTGCCGCGCGGAGGCGTCAGCGTCCCTCGCGGGCGCCCCGGTGAACGGCTTCAGCGCCGCGGAGGGGTCCGCTTCGCCCGACTCGACTTCTTCGGCTTGCCGCGCGTCCGGACCGCTTCCCGCTCCAGCTCGGGGGCGAGCACGATGTTCGGCGATGAGAGCTCCATCTCCTTCTTCAGCGGGACGCCTCTTGGTTCGGTGGTGTCGTCGTCGAGTGACGTGACGCGGATGAACTCGGTCGTCTCGAGCTGGCCGAAGCTCCCGGCCTCGCGCCGGGCGGGCCGCTCGAGCGCCAGGCGCTGCCGCCACATGCGCACCTCGTCACCGATCTGCTCGGGCGTGGGCGGGGGCCAGTACGTGAGGAAGGTGCGCAGCTGGCGTTCGAAGGCCTTCGCCGTCCCCATGCGCTGGCGCGGATCTTTGTGCGTTGCGTGGCGGATGATCGCGACCAGTGGCTCAGGGAGGCTGGGCCGGACCTCGTTCGCAGGCGGGAGCTGCTCGGTGGCGACCGCGATGTGCAGGTCGGCAGTGCCCTTGACGTGCTCGAAAGGCCGGTGTCCGGTGACGACCTCGAACAAGCTGGCGCCCAGCGCATAGACGTCGGTCGCTGGACTCGCCTGGTGATCGATCAGGTACTCCGGCGCCATGTACCGCACCTTGCCCTTGCGGCTGCCGGTGAGGGTCGTGTGCTCGGTGTCAGCCGCGCGGGCCACGCCGAAGTCGAGCACGCGAACCCGCCCCTCTCGGTCGACCATCAGGTTGTCGGGCGAGATGTCGCGGTGCACGAGGTTGAGCGGCGCGCCAGTCGGCGTCTTGAGGCCATGGGCTGCATGGAGCCCGGCCGCGGCCTCGGCGAACAACCACGCCGCCATCGCAGGCCACAGCGGGCCTCCGTGCGCGACCGTCGCCGAGCGAAGGTCGATGCCGTCCACGTACTCCATCGCCATGAACCACTCGTCGTCGACCTGGCCCGCGTCGAAGACGCGCACGATGTTGGGGTGAACGAGCCGCTGCGCCAGCCGGGCCTCTTCGAGAAACAGCTCCACGACGCGGTGCTCGGTCGTGAGGTGCTCGTGCATGACCTTGATGACCACGCGCGAGGACGGGTGCCCGGGCGCCAGCGGGTAGGCAAGCCAGACCTCGGCCATGCCGCCAGCGCCGAGGCGTCGCTCGAGCTCGTAGTTCCCGAACCGGAGGTGAGGGGCCAGTTTTCGCATCTGCAGAACCTCCGCCCAACGCGACATCGCGCCGGCCGACCACACGACACCGGGCGCGAGAACCAGCAGCCCCACCACGCCAGGCCCCGGGGGTACCGGGGCTCTTCGTCACTTCATCTGGACCAGCACAGGGGATCTGAACCCTCGACCGCCGCCTTGGCAAGCGCATGTCGTGTTCGGCGAGGCCGGTGGTTTCCTGGCCAGGTTCAACGTCTCCAGCCTGAACGGTGCTCGAGCGCCGAACAGGTTCGCTCACGACGTAGCCGCCTGGTCGCGCAGATGACGAGCGACGACCTCGAGGTTCTGGACGGTCGCGAGGCGGCGCAGGTCGAAGAGGTTGTGTCGAGTCCACCAGTACCGAGCTTTCGGGCTCGGGCGATTCGCGAGGTGCGCAAGGCGATGTTCGACGCCGACACGTTCGCAAAATTTCGCTCGGCCAGCCCGTGTCTGCAGGCCACCTCGAAGGCGCTCCTGCAGAGGCTCGTCATCACCCATCGTGACAGTACGACCGCGACCCGTGCCTGCGTGGGTGCATTGCGGCCGAAGCCTGCACGGCCCACAGTCCTCTGGGGCGGAGTGGACGACCGCGCGAGGCTCGGAGGGTTCGACGACTCCTGCGGGACAGGTGAAGGTTCCGTCGCGCACGTTGATGTTGAAGTCGCGCTTTCCGAAGAGGCCGGGCTTCACGCTGGTACCGCTCCATGGGCGTGTCCGTCCGCCAGATTGCCGTCGGCACGCACGCACATGACGAGCGCGCGCGTGGCATCTGGGCGTGATGACGAACGAGAGGCGGCAGCGGAAGTCGGGGTGGAAGCAGTGGAGCGCCGAGGAGGCGCGTGAGGCCC
>JADCJJ010000394.1 GCA_020247085.1 Myxococcaceae bacterium
CTCGGGGACGCTCGAGGGCGGCCGGCCGGCGATGCTCCTCGGCCTGTTGTATTCGCTCACCTTCCTGGCGGTGGCGCTGGTGGTGCCGCCGCTGCTCGTCGCGGGCCTGCTCGACGTGCTCGTAGCGCGGTGGCGGGCCCGGGTGCCGCGGTCGTGAGCGCCGCGCCGCCCGCGCCTGAGGTGCGACGGAGCCGGCCGGCTGCCTCAGACGACGCCTGCGGCGCCCAGCGCGATGGCCAGGGCCGCGGCCGCGTACAGCAGCGCGTAGGGGCTCACCCGCCGCGACAGCAGGAACACCACCAGCACGCCGAAGGCGAGGGACGCCACGTCGAGCGCGGGCTCGAGCCAGCCGCGCGCGTGGGCGCCGAACGTCACCGCCAGCGTCGCCGCCGCCGCGCCGGCCGCGCCGGCCGCCACCACCCGCAGCCGCTGCCCCCACCAGGGGACCTGGAGCGCCTTGAGCCGGGGCACCAGCGCCTCGCCGGCCTCGAGCCCCGCCGTGAAGAGCCGCCATCGCGAGACGAGGTGCACCAGGTTGTAGGCCACGAGGTACACGACGACGGCCCAGGCGCCGAGCAGCGGCACCAGCGCCACCGAGACGGCGCCCGCGGCAGGCCGAAGCGAGCGCCAGTAGAAGCCGTCGCCGAGGGCCGCGAGGGGCGCCATGAGGAGCGCCTTGCAGCGCTCGACGGACTCCGGCGGCGCCTCGCCCCGGGCGACCCGCGCCTCGTGAAACAAGATGCTGCCGACGATGGCCGCGGCGACGTAGGGGTGGGTGTTGAACGCCGACAGGTGCCGGCGAAACGCCGCGCGCCGCGCCTCGGGCTCCGGGTACAGCGCCAGCAGCGCCGGCGACAGCGCGTAGACGAGCCCGAGCGACTGCAGCCCCTCGGTGTTGAAGCCGGCCTGCAGGAACAGGCTGCGCCAGAAGCAGCGCCACGTCGTCCACCGCGACAGCGTCACGCCCACGCGCGCACCCCCATCGCGCCCAGCAGCGCGAGCGCGACGACGAGGGCGACCACTGCCGCCACCCGCAGCCGGCCCTCGCCCTGGCAGGCGTGCACGGCGACGGCGGCGGCCACCGTGGCAAGGAGCGGGTACGCCCAGGCCAGGCCGCGGACGACGGCGATGGGGGCCTGCGCGACGGCTGGAGACAACAGGGCGCCGCCGAGGCAGGCCATGGCCGAGACGAGCGCGCTGAAGGCGAAGTGCGGCCACATGGCGCGCAGGTTCTGTCGAGTGGCGCGTTCCACCGTGCCCGCGTCGACGGCGTCGAGGAGGCGGCCGAGGTAGCGGCGTGCCCGGGCGTCGAGCCACCCGTCGACCTGCCGCCCGATGAGGCCGAGCGGCGCCGCGATGAGAATGGCGAGGGCCCAGACGGCTGGCGTGGCGTCGGCGCCGCTCGCGTGGCCCAGGTTGACCGCGAAGGCGGCGCCGGCCACCGCCGGCAGCGTCTCGTGGTCGACCTGCGCGCCCCCAAGCGCGACGCCGCCGAGGAAGAACAGCTCGAAGACGAGCCCCACCATGAGCCCCGTGGTGACGTCTCCGAGCAACAGCCCGACGCCCGTGGCCGCCGGGAGCGGCCGGCTCAGCGCCGCCTGCAGGAACGCCCGCCGCTCGAGGGAGAGCAGGCCACCCCAGAGAGCAGAGACGAGGACGGCCAGCGACATGACGACGGGGCGTCGAGGGCCGCTACAGCTCGAAGCAGTAGAGCCGGCGCTGGACCGTGCAGGGGTTCGTCGCTCCGAACCCGTCGAAGAAGTCCGAGCCCGACGAGGTGACACGCCCCACGCGCGTGTTCAGCGGGCTGAACCCTGACATCGTCTGGGTCCAGTTGTTACAGTTTTGCCCCGATGCGGCGGTGCAGTTGGCGCAGTCTGCCCCCGTCCACGCCGTGTCGGACCCGTTGGCGTAGACGCTCCGGTCTTCGTGCCAGATGCCGGCGTTGAGGTTCGCGTCTCGCGCGGCCGCGGTCGTCGCCTTCAGCGCATCGCTCGTCCCGATGAAGGTGCCGTTGGGGGCGAAGTAGCTCGCCCGAACCGGTAGACGCGCCGCCGCTGACTGGGTCGTCGTCGCCAGGAAGGCGACGAAGCTGCCCGTCGTGCCCATCGGCTTGTTCGTGTTGCAGTGCGTGTCGGCTCCGCTCACGCCTCCACTGACTGACCAGGGCGGTGACACGAAGGCGGTTTTCGCGGTCGACGGTGTGCTCGGCCCCATCGCCGTGCCGTTGAGGGTGTTCTGGAAGCAGTAGATGCGCGTCTCCGTGTTGGCGCAGGTGTGCCCACCCGTCCCCGCCGTCCACAGGTCAGGCCCACCCTCGACCCGCCCACGGTCGAGGAAGACGCTCGCCGAGCTCGAGGTCCACCCACTGCAATCCTGGCTCGGGCGTGGGGCTCCCGTGGGGTCGGTCCCGGTCCACGCCGAAAGGCCGGTCGTCACGCGCCGGCCCCACTCGTCGATCTCGATGGGCACTCGCACCTGCCCGCCCGTCAGCGCGGACTTCGAGCTGGCGAAGACGCTCCGGTCGAGCCGCTTCCAGCCGCCGGCCGTCGTGATGCGAGCGTTGGGGCCCTGCATCACCGGTGACGAGGCGGTGCTGATCCACGCGCGGAAGGCGTCGTTCGTGGTGTTGTTGATGCCCGCCGCCGTCGCGAGCGCGTTGCAGCGGGCGTCGTACGGCGCGACACCGCCCAGGTTCGCAGGGACGTACGTCGAGGAGACGAAGACGAGGTTGGCGTCGATGGGGGCAAAGATCGCCGCCGCCGACTCGGCGCCCGAGATGGTCCGGACGCAGTCGGGGCCGAACGCGAGGCCCCCGCACTGGTTCGGGCTCGTCCACCGCTCGAAGTGAAAGCCCGAGCCGTTCGTGGTTCGGGCCTGGAACGTCACCGAGGCGCCCTCGCCGTAGCCCGCCGAACAGGTCCCCGGGCAGGTGATGCGCCCATCAGACGTCTGAACGCGGGTGCCGGGGTTCGTCGGCGCCGTCACCGAGACCAGCCACTGGCCGTTGCCCGACAGCGCGAGCGACACCGAGCCTCCGGGCGCGGCCGACACCGTCGCGAGGGAAGAGGCGGGGAGGCCGTTGAAGGGCGTGAAGGCAATGCTGATGGTGCACGTCGCCATCGGCGCCAGGGTGCCCGTGCAGCCGTTCGACAGGACGGTGAAGCCGCTGCCATTCGGGAGCATGAACGACAGCGTCCCCGTCTGCACGTCGCCCGCGTTGCGAATGACCCACGAGAAGGCTGGGCTCGACATCGTCGCGATGACGTCTCCGAAGTTCCGGGTGGAGTCGGTGGCCTGCAGCAGGGCCGGCGCCTGGACGTTGGCCGTGAGCGTCAGCGACGGGCTCCCGCCCGGCATAGCCGTCGCCGTCATCGTCGCGGTCTTGGTGCCGCTCCCCTGGGCCAGGGTGGCCGTGAACCGGGCGTAGATGGTGCAGCTCTGACCGCCGTTGAGCGTCTGCCCGAGCTGGCAGGCGTTCGTACCGCTCACCAACTGCCACTGGCTGGCGTTGGGGCCCGAGAAGTTGCCGCTGAGAGTGCCAGACGCCTGCTGGCCGGTGTTCGTGAGCACGAACGTCCGGTCGACAGCGGGACTGCCGACGAGGACGTTGCCGTAATTCGTGCTCGAGCCGGCGGCGGGCGCGAGGGTCAGCAGCGCCGGGGTGATGGCCGAGCCAGCGACTGACGCGGTCGCCATGCCACCGGGACCCGCCGACGCCGTGACGCTCGCCGAGTGGAGCGTGGCGCTCGCCGTGGGCGCGTAGACGAGCCGGAACGTGCAGGTTCCCCGAGGGGGGAGGGCTGCGAGGGTGCAGGTCGAGCCTTGAACGCTCCACTGGGATGCATGGGTGCCGCCCGTCGAGAGCGAGACGGCGCCCGACGGCACGTCACCGGAGTTCGTCACGGTGAAGATCTGCTCCGTCGTCTGACCGACGATGGTCTCGGCGAAGGCCGCGCTCGGCGGAGAGAGGCGGAGCTGGGCGGGCGCCTGGCCAGTTCCAGTCAGCGTCGCCTGCACGGTGTTGGAGCCGGAGGTCGCGCTGATGAAGGCGCTGAGCGGCCCCGCCACCTGCGGCGCGAAGCGGATGCGCACGATGCAGCTCGCGGTTGCGGCCAGCATGGTGGGGGCGGTTGGGCAGGTCGTGGACTCAACGATGAAAGACATGGCCGCGCTCCCGCCGATGGCGAACTCCGGCGCTGGGAGCGGGCCTCCGCCGGTGTTGGCCAGTGTCAGGTCGAGCGTCTGACCGACCTGCATAATGACGGTGGCGTCGAATGTCCGCACCGACGGGCTGAACAACAGCGCTCCGGGCGTCACGCCCATCCCCGTGACGGGAATGCTGGCCATTCCGCCTGTGGTGGCGGTCGCGACGAACGAGCCGGTGAATGAGCCCGCAGTCGACCCTGGGCTGAACACGATCTCGACCGTACAGGTACCTCCAGCAGTGAGAGGTGCTCCGCAGGAGTTCATGCCGATTGTGAAGGCCGGCACCGGGATCGCACTGACCGTGATGAAACTGGTCGGCGCCTCTCCGTTGTTCCTCACGACCACCGTGCTCGACTGGCTCGTGCCCACGGTGACCGAACCGAAGTTCACGAGGCCGACCGAGAGGCTCAGCTGCGCCGGAATCAGGCCCCGGCCGCTCAGCGGCACGCTCACGGGGCTCCCGCCGGCCGGCGTAATGATGAGGGTGCCGGTTCGGGAACCCGCCGCGGTTGGGCGAAACTGCACCGCGATGAGGCAGGTGCTGTTCGCGGTCAGCGTGACCCCGGAGCAGTTCTGCGTCCCCTGTACGAAGTCCCCTGGGTTCACGCCTCCGATGGTCGTCGTGAGCGCTCCGCTCGTCGCCTGACCGGTGTTCCTCACCGTGAACGACAGGGTGTTGCCCATCGCCCCCGACGCCGTGGCGTCGAACACTCCCGGTGACGGGGTCACGCTCAACGTCGCCGGCGTGAGGCCTACGGCACTCAGCGACGAGGTCGCGCTGCCTCCGGGCATCGCGCCCACAGTGAGCGTCGCGACCCGGCTGCCGGTGCTCGTGGGCGTGAAAACCACGGAGAAGGTGCACGTGGCGCTCGGCGCCAACGTCGAGGTGCAGGTGTCTCCGACCTTCGAGAACATCGAGGCATCGGCGCCGCCGATGGAGACCGTCGGGACACCGCTCGCCGAACCGCCGCTGTTCTGCACCGTGAACACCTGCGACGCCGACGCGCCACCGAGGACGACGTTCATGAAGTCGAAGGACGGGGGCGAGAGGCTGAGTGAGGCCGGGAAGGTGCCCTGGCCCGACAGCGCGACGGTCTTCGTCCCACCTGGCGTCGCCGAGACCGTGAGGGTGCCGCTCTGCGGACCGTTCATCGTCGGGCTGAACACGACCGCAAGCCTGCACGTCGACCCGGGTCCCAGCGCGCTGGTGCACGTCGTGCTCTGAATCTGGAACGGACCGGTCGGGCCCCCGGCGAGGCTGGCGGTGACAGGCCCCGTCGGCAGGTCGCCCACGTTGGCAACGACCACCGTCTGCGGCGCGCTCGACGTTCCCGTCGTCGTATTGGGGAAAGAGACCGTCGCGGGGGTCACGTCAATCACGGCGCTGCCCGCGTCAGGGGTCCCTCCGTCCTCCGTGCCCCCTGCGGAGCCGCCCGCACTCCCGCCCGCGGAGCCGCCTGCGCTCCCGCCCGCGGAGCCGCCTGCGCTCCCGCCCGCGGAGCCGCCTGCGCTCCCACCCGCGGAGCCGCCTGCGCTCCCACCTGATGAGCCACCGGCGTCACCGCCCGCGGAGCCCCCAGCGCTCCCACCTGATGAGCCACCGGCGTCACCGCCCGCGGAGCCCCCAGCGCTCCCGCCCGCGGAGCCGCCCGCGCTCCCGCCCGCGGAGCCCCCAGCGCTTCCACCTGAGGAGCCACCGGCGTCACCGCCCGCGGAGCCGCCGGCGCCTCCTCCAGCATCGCCGCCGGCCGCCGCGCCACCGCCAGTCGCCGCCGACATCTCCCGGCAGGCCCCCGCCTGACACGTGAACCCGGGCGGACAGTCGTCGTTTTGCGCGCACGGCCCTCCCTCCCTGAAGGACACGACACACGCGCTCGTCCCCAACAAGATGACAGCGGCCGACGTCAGTCTCGTGTTCATGTCAGCGCCCCTCGATGAAGAACAACACCACTGCCGCGACCGCCGCCGTCCCGGCCACGGCGTAGGAGATGTTCGCGCCCGTCGCGAACCCCTGCGCCGACGCCGCCTGCTGCGCCGGGGTCATGCCCATGGGCGGGTTGGCCGTCTGCGCCGCCGCTCCCTGCGCGGCCAGTCCCAGCGCCACGCCCGCTCCCGCCGCGACCACGGCCGTCCCACCAGCCGCCCACGTCCACAGCCGCCCGCCCTTCTTCGCAGCCTCTCCGCTCGCCGTCGCGTCGGTCGATGACGTGTCACCCGTGCTCTTTGGCGTCAGCGTCGTCGCCTTCGGCGCATCGACGAGCGGCGGTGGTGGCGGCGGCGGTGGCATGGCCTCCGTGCCCTTCGCCAGCGGCCGAAGGTTGATGGTCATCTCGGTCGCCCGCGCCGTCTGCATCACGAACGAGCGCTCGGTCGTCTCGTACCCCTCGGCCCTCACTGCCAGCCGGTGGTTGCCCGCGGTAAGCTCGATCGACGCCGGCGAGGTGCCCAACACCTTCCCGTCAACCTCGATGACGGCCGTCGGCGGGTCGGCGAACACCATCAATTGCTGCAGCCCCTTCTCCTTCAGCCGTCGCTCCAGGTTCGCGATGGCGTCGCTCACCGTGTCCTTGTCCTTCGCGTCGGGCGCCATCCGCAGGTAGTCGCGGTACGAGCGCAGCGCTTTCGGCACGTCGCCCAGCTGCTCGTGGCAGCGCCCGATGTTGTAGAACAGCACCGGGCTCGGCTTGATGGCGTACGCCTCTTCAAACCGGGCGATGGCCTCGGCGTAGCGCGCCTCCTTGTACAGCCGCTGCCCCGCCTGGAACGCCTCCCTCGCCCTCGCCGTCGTGTCCTCGGCAGACGCCGGCGCCGGAGGTGCCTTCGTCTTGCCCGGCGCCGCCACCACCAGAGCCACCGCCAGCGCATGCATGCACACCATGAAGCCGTGTCTCCTGCCCCCGCCGGGGAGCCTCTGCTCAGTAGGGGTTCTGTAGGTCTTCGGTCGGGGTCGCGTAGGGGTCGGCCAGCTCCCCACCAGCCCCGGGGTTCGGCGCCTTCGTCGTACCCGGTGCCCCGGCCTTCTTCTTCTCGAGTTGGATCTGCAGCGTGCCATCGAGCACTGGCACCGCCACCTTGCGCGTCAGCTCGACGTACCCCTTCGCCTTGAAGGTGAGCTCGACGATGGCCTGCGGCTCCCGCCCCAGCACGAAGGGCGTCGTGCCCAGCAGCACGTCCTTCTCGAAGACCTCGGCGCCCCGCGGCTCGCTGTCGATGGTGTACTGAACCAGCTTCGGCCCAGTCGGGGCCTCGGCCACCTTCTCAGGCGGCTTCGCCTCGGGCTCCTTCGATGGCGCGGGCTTCAGCTCAGGGGGCGCCGTGGTGACGACCGGCGTCGCCGGCGCCTCGCCCTTCGTCATCATCACGACGGCACCTGCCGCCGCCGCCGCCACCACCAGCCCCAGCACCACGAACGGGGTCTTCGACCGGGCCGGCGCAGCGAGTGGCTCCTCGGCGACTGGCGGGGCCGCCTGCTGTGTGACGGCGACCGGCGCAGCCTGCGGCTGTGAGAGCTCCGTGCCCCCCGTGGCCCGCACCCGCACCGGCGAGAGCGCCCGCGGCGTCGCCGTCAGCGGGAAGTGCGGCGCGCCTCCCGCCGGCGCCAACGACGCCCCCACCTTGAGGTGCGCCTGCAGCGTCTCGAGCGTCGCGACCACCTCGTCGAGCGACTGCGGGCGCGCGTTCGGGTCCTTCTCGAGCATCTTGAAGACGAGCGCGCTCAGCGCCTCTGGCAACGTCGCTGCCACCTCGTCCTTGAACGGCGTCGCCGGCTCCGTCACCTGCTTCACCATGAGGATGCTCGCCGTCTCGCCGGCGAACGTCGGCTGCCCCGACAGCATCTCGTGGAAGATGAGGCCGAGCGCGTAGGTGTCGGTGCGCGCGTCGACGATGATGCCCATCGCCTGCTCGGGCGACATGTACTGTGGCGTGCCGACCACCATGCCGACCTGCGTCTGGCCACCCTGGCCGGGCCCCGTCGACACCTTGGCCACGCCGAAGTCGAGCACCTTGACGAAGTCAGGCTGCCCGGGGCGCTGCAGCAGCATCACGTTCTCGGGCTTCATGTCGCGGTGCACGATGCCCTGCGCGTGCGCCGCCGCCAGCGCCCGCGCCACCTGGAGCCCCACGTTCACCATGCGCCCCACCGGCATCGGGCCCTGCCGGTGAATCACGCTGGCGATGGTGACCCCGTCGAGGAACTCCATCACGAAGTAGAAGCGCCCGTCGTCGGTCTGCCCGAAGTCCGAGATGTCGATGATGTTCTGCTGCCCGATGCGGCTCGCCGAGATGGCCTCGCGCTTGAAGCGCGCGACGAACTCCAGATCGCTCGACAGCGCCGGCAGCATCACCTTCACCGCGAACTGCTTGTGCAGCTCGACGTGCTCGGCCTGGTACACCTCGCCCATGCCGCCAGCCGCCAGCTTGCGGATGATGCGGTACCGCCCGGCGATGACCGTTCCCTCGGGGAGCACCGTTCGGGTCAAGGTGTCGTCGCCCACGGGCGAGCCCTGCTGGGTGAGCCCCGTTCGAAGCATCGGTTCCGCGCCCCCCGTCGCCGGGCCGCCGACCACCGCCGGGACCCGCGCGCCGCTGACCCGCCCTGCCGACGGAGACTGGAACGGGGTGGGGCGCCGCGCCGTCGCGTCGAGGGGCACCGGCGCCACCGCCGGGTCCTGCTGGGTCGGGAAGCCGGTGAGCGGAAGCTCGGTCACGCTCACGCCACGGAGCTCGAGGTCGAGCTGACCCAGGCGCAGCTGCGCGCCCACCTGCAGCCGCGCCTTCTGCACCAGCACGCCGTTGAGCCAGAGCTGGCCTCCGGACAGGTCTCGAACCCACGGTACGCCGCTCGGGTCGATGACCAGCTCGGCATGCAGTGGCTGGACCAGACGGGCGTCGAAGCGCAACCCCGCGTCTGGAGACGAGCCGATGGTGAAGCGCGCCGCCGGGAACGGAAGGCGACGAACCTCCTGCCCTTCCGCCACGGCGAACTCAAAGGTCGACATTCAACAACAGAGCGTACCAGCTTTCCGAAGGATCACCGCACAGTTCGCCTCGGGCCTGGCAGCGGGCCGGCTGCCCCCGCCCAAGAGTCACCGGCCCCCTGCGCCTCCTTCGCTCTGGCCGTCGTCGCCGGGGGGCCCCCGCCCTACTGGCACCGGTTTGACACGCACTGGAACGAGCAGCACTGCTGCGGTTGGTTGCATGGGACGCCCGATGCGCCGCACGTCGCCTGCCCCTGCTCGCAGCGCCCCGCCGGGCACCGGCCCGAGCAGCACTGGCTCGCGCTCGTGCAGCTGGCGTTCGTCCCCAGGCACTGGCCCCGGCACTGCCCGAGCTGACACGCCAGGCCGGGGCAGCAGTCCGTCGGCGCGGCGCAGGCCTCGCTCGACAGCCGGCACTGCGAGCGGCACCGCCCCGACTCGCAGAAGCCTGCGCAGCACTCGAAGCTCATCGCGCAGGCGGCGCCCGCCGCGGCGCACGTCTCCGGCCGGCAGAGCCCCGCGACGCAGCGGCCCTGGCAACAGCTCGCGCTGTCGTTGCAGGCTCCGCCCGACGGCCGGCACGAGGGCGAGCGGCAGACGGCGCCGACGCACGACGAGCCCTGGCAGCAGTCGCCGCTCGAGCCGCACCCCTCTCCCGGTTGGGCGCACGCCCCGTCGCCGCCCACGCAGCGCCCCGACAGGCAGCTCCCCGAGCAGCAGAAGGCCGGATTGACGCACGGCTCGCCGGCCATGGCGCAGGTGCAGCCACCCTCGCGGCACAGCCCGCTGCAGCACTCGTTCGACGAGCCGCAGGCCTCGATGAGCGGCTTGCACGGCTCGAGGCACAACCCGTCGCGGCACTCTCCTCGGCAGCAGTCCTGCAATGTGGCGCACCGGCCGCCGAGCGCCTGGCATGCTGGCGTCATCACCGTCTGGCCGCACCCCAGCGCGGCCAGGCCGGCTCCCAGCAGGACGAGCGTTCGCATCGCCCCAGTGTAGAGCGCCGGCGGGCGCCTCGCCTCGGCGGAGATGAGGTGCGGGCGGTCGTATCGTCCCAGAGATGCGGCACCCCGCGCCGCTGGCCTGACGCTGCGCGGCGTTCGTGTCGCTTCCCTCGCGTTAAGGGCGGTGCACACTGCGCGCCCTCACCTCGAAGGAGCCCCCATGAAGAAGCTCGCCGTCCTCACCTCGGGCGGAGACTCGCCCGGCATGAACGCGGCGCTGCGCGCCATCGCCAAACTGGGCGCCTCGCGGGGCGTTCAGGTCTTCGGTGCCCTCGAGGGCTACGAGGGGTTGATGGACGGCGCCTTCCGCGAGCTGACGAAGGCGCTGCCCGACGGCTCGGTCACCGTCGACGTCGAGGTCGACGCGGCGGGCGGGCAGGGCGGCACCCTCATCGGCTCGGCGCGCAGCCTGCGGTTCCGCGAGGCCGCCGGGCGGGCCCAGGCCGCCGCGCAGATGAAGCGGCTCGGGCTCGAGGGCCTCATCGTCATCGGTGGCAACGGGTCGCTCACCGGCGCCCACGTCTTCTCGGGCGAGTCGGGCCTGCCGGTCATCGGCATCCCCGGGTCCATCGACAACGACATCGGGTGCACCGCCCTCGCGCTCGGCGTCGACACGGCGCTCAACACCATCGTGCAGGCCTGCGACCACATCTCGGACACCGCCCGCGCCCACCGCCGGGCCTTCGTCGTCGAGGTGATGGGGCGCGACTGCGGCTACCTCGCGATGGCGAGCGCCATCGCGGTGGCCGCCGACGCCGTGCTCATCCGCGAGCAGGGCAAGGGTGAGGCGCAGCTCGTGGCCGAGCTGGCCGGCGTCATCCGCAACGGGTACGCGCGTGGCAAGCGCCGCATCCTCGTCATCAAGGCCGAGGGCGTGCAGGTGCCGTGCACCCGGCTGGTGCGCCTTACCGAGGAGGCCATGCGTGGCGAGGTGCCGGCGGTCGAGATCCGCGCCACGGTGCTCGGGCACGTCGTGCGCGGCGGCAACCCGAGTTACCAGGACCGGGCCATCGCCGGGCGGCTCGGCTTCGCGGCCGTCGGCGCGCTCCTCAAGGGCGAGCGCGACGCCATGGTGGCGTGGCTGCCGCCGGTCTCGGGCGGGGTGGCCACCGAGGACTCGTCGGTGCAGCTCTTCCCGCTCGACCGGGTGCTCGAAGAGACCGCCGCCGTCATCGACGGAACCAGCCCGGTGACGCGCCGCCGCCTCGCGCTGATGGAGAAGGCGTCGGGTGTGCTGGCGCTGTGAGAGGGCCGCTGCCGGCCCCGGCGGCGCCCGCGATGGCGCTATGGTGGGCGAAGTGAAGCTGCGCGTCGCCCAGCAGGTGAGAGACACCGCCGCCGAGGGGCCGGGCCTGCGCTACGCCGTCTGGGTGCAGGGCTGCTCGCTCCGGTGCCCGGGCTGCTGCAACCCCGAGATGTTCGTGCACGGGCGTGGCGGGCAGGCGCTCGACGTCGGGGCGCTGGCGGCCGAGGTGCTGGCCACGCCCGGCATCGAGGGGCTGTCGGTGCTGGGCGGAGAGCCCTTCGAGCAGGCCGTGCCGGTGGCGGCGCTGTGCCGCCTGGTGAAGGCCGGCGGCAAGACGGTGATGGTGTACAGCGGCTACACGCTCGCCGAGCTCCAGCAGCAGGCGGCCGCGGGCGCCCTCGGCGTTCAGGCGCTGCTCGACGTCGCCGACCTGCTCCTCGACGGGCGCTACGACGCCACGCGCCCTGAAGGGGCCCGTCGCTGGGTGGGGTCCACGAACCAGGTGCTGCACTTCTTCACCGACGCCTACCGCCCCGACGACGCGCGCTTCTGGTCCGCCAACACCGTCGAGCTGCGCCTCGAGGGCGGCCAGCTCACCATCAACGGGTGGCCGGCGCCCGCCGACGTCCTGCGCCGCCTGCTCCGCGCTCCGGCGGACGCGAGCGGGCCCGCCGCGCCGCCGCGCGCCCCCTCACCCTGAGGCGGGCGGAGCGCCGGCGCCCGGGCGCTCACGCGACGTCGGTCGGCATCGCCGGCGTCGAAGCGGGGCAGGTGCCCGCGTCAGCTGGCAGGCGCTCGCTCGACGAGCGAGGGCGGCGGTGCGCCGCCGGTGCCCGTGCCGTGCGACGGAGGCTCGCGCGACGCCGGGCGATGGCGTCGGTCCGTAGGCGGCGCCCGCGTCGTGTGACGGAGGCTCGCGCGACGCCGGGCGACAGCGTCGGTCCGTAGGCGGCGCCCGCGTCATGCGACGGAGGCTCGCGCGATGCCGGGCGCCGGCGTCGGTCCGTAGGCGGCGCCCGTGCCATGAGGATGGAGGCCGCGCGACGCCGGGCGACGGCGTCGGTTCGTAGGCGGCGCCCGCGTCGTCGGGCGGGCGCTCATTCGAGCACGAGCGGCACCAGCGTCGGCGTCGAGGCCCGCACCGTCACGCGGAAGCCGCCGGCGTCGAACGAGGAGGCGCTGACGCCCGAGATGACGAGCGACGTGTCGCCGAGCTCGACGCTGGGCGGGAACTCCTCCAGCACCGAGGGCTCGAGGTCGAAGCGCTCCTCGCGCCCGCTGGCGGTGCAGCGCGCGCTCACCTGGCGGCCCACGAGCTCGATGGAGACGTCTCCCGCGGGCGCGTTGCGCCACGAGACGCGCACCGGCAGCGCCCTCGTCACCGTGCAGGGCGAGTCGCAGACCGGCGAGGTGACGATGAGCTGCGAGGGCGCCTCGAGGGGCGGCGAGGCGAAGGCCGGTACCTCGTCACCCGTCGCGCGCACCACCAGCGTCTGGCCCGCGGTGAACAGCCGCGCCGGCACCGTCACCACCGCCGTCCCTCCCTCACCCGGCCCAAGCGTGAGCACGCCCCCGTCCGTGTTCAGCCCGCCGGCGTCGGCGCCGCCATCGCTCCCTGCGTCGGCGCCGGCGTCGGGCCCGCCGTCAGGGCGGTCGACGACGAGGGCCCCCTCGAGCGTCAGCACCCCAGCGCGCCGGGGGGTGCCCACCACCGCGCCACCGGCGTTGCACACCCGCACGGTGCACCGCCCGTCGATGCGCTCGACGCAGGGGTTGGGCGTTCCGGCAGCGACCTCGAGGAACGTCGCCTGGACGCTCGACGTGAAGCGCACCGTCTGGCCCGTCGTCCTCGCCCGCTGCACCAGGTCGATGCTCCCCAGCTGGAGCGGGCCCAGGGTGCCGCCGTCGACGATCCGCTCCGGGCCCGCGTCGGGCGCCGGCCTCCCGGCATCGACGACGGGCGGGGGCCCGGGGCACCCGAGCCCCAGCAGCGCTGACGACATCATCACGAGGTACCGCACGCCCGTCGCGTCTCCTCAACCCGGTGCGGCGCCGCCGCCAGACGGCCTGCCCCTACTCGGACGAGAGGATGTTGGCGACGCACATCTCTTCGTCGCTGTTTTCGCCCCAGTTGCTGGCCTTCGCCCCGGGCTCGACGTTGTCGAAGACGCAGCGCACGCGCAGCTCGTCGCCGGGAGAGAAGCGCACCGGCTGCGCGAGCTGGTACTCCTGCTGCCAGTGGAAGTCCCAGCGCGGAATCTCGAGCACCTTGAGGCGGGTCTTGTCGGCCTTGTGCAGCCACAGCTCACCGCGGCGCCCCTTGGTGTGCATGTGGAACATCACCGCCTCGAGGTTGAAGCCGCCGGTGGTGTTCAGCGGCGAGCCCAGCAGCCCGAAGTTGGAGCGCGGGTCGGCGCGGTGCTCGTGCACCACCTCGGTGGCCTGCGCCGGAATGGGCATCATCCCGGCCACCCAGTCGAACTTGAGGAAGGGCTGGTAGGCGAGCGTCCTCGGCACGCTGTCGGCGAGCGAGAACTGCATCGCCGTCTGGTCCGGGCCCGGCGCGCCCTCGAGCGTCGAGTAGTGCATCTGCAGCACCACCGTCGAGCCCGGTGGAATCAGCACGCCGCCGCCGCGCGGGAACGTCTGCCCCTGGTAGCCCGGCAGCCAGGCCGTCAGCAGCTTCACCGGGAACTGCTGGGGGCGGTTGCCGAAGGGGCCGCCGAAGCACTCGTAGCCAGGCACCTGGTCCTCGGCGTCCCACTGCGGCGGGAACTTCGCCGCCTCGCCTTCGACGAGGTACAGCGCGACATGGTGGACGATCTTCGAGTTGCCCGGCACGCCGTTGACGCCGGTGACGTACGTGGGCGTCGTCTTCGGCCAGCGCAGCACGAAGCAGCGGTAGTCGTCGGGCAGCGTCCGGGGCGTGTAGGCCTCGGGCATCGAGAGGGTGAGGTCGACGCGGGCCAGGCCGCCGGCGACGGGCTCGAGCACAGCGCCCGGCCGCTTCGCGTCGCCCTCGGGCATGCCGCCGGCCACCCACTTCGCCAGCACCTCCTTCTGCTCCGCCGACAGCGACGGGTCGCGCAGGAAGCCCCCCACGTCGTTCCCCGTGGCCAGCCAGGGCGGCATGCGGCCCTTCTGCGTCGAGTCCACCACCGCCGCGCCCACGGCCTTCGCGGCCGCGTAGCTGTCGAGCGCGAAGGGCGCGACGCCGCCCTGCACGTGGCAGTTGACGCACCGCCCCTCGAGGATCGGCCGCACGTCCTGGTGGAAGGTCGGCGAGGGTGAGCCGCACGCGGTGACGATGACGGCCGCGAGCAGGGCGAGGAGAGCACGCATAGCGCGGCGGTTTAGTCGAACTGCCGTCCGGGGCACCACGCGCTCCGGCGAGGACCTGTCACGCGCGTGCAACGTCGAGCCGCGCCGCGTCGCGCCCCGGTGCCGCGGCCGCAGGGAGCGCCGCCCACGCCCGGCTGCGCCGCGCCGCGTCGAAAGACGAGGCCGCCGCCCCCGACGGTGAACGGCGCCGCCGCCCGGCTCGCGACCGGATAGAAAGGCGCCATGGCTGACGCGAACTCGCGCTCGGGGCAGGTGTACTTCGACGGCCGGGTGCTCGACTGGTGCGACCAGACCCACGCCCCGCACGACGCCGGGCTGGCGCGGGCCTTTGCCGCCCCGGAGCGGGCCGGCATGCCGCCCATCCACGTGGCGCCCTCCGAGGGCAAGCTGCTCGAGCTGCTGCTGCGCATGGTGGGCGCCCGGCGCGTCGTCGAGCTCGGCACCCTCGCGGGCTACTCGGCGCTCCGCCTCGCCCGGGCGCTGCCGCCCGACGGCCGCCTGTGGACGGTCGAGCTCGACGCGCGCCACGCCGACGTCGCCCGCGAGGTCGTCGCCGCCGCCGAGCTCTCGTCGAAGGTCGAGGTCTGCGTCGGCCGCGGCGTCGACGTGCTGCCTTCGCTCGAGGCGCACGGCCCCTTCTGCGCCGTCTTCATCGACGCCGACAAAGAGGCCTACGACGTCTACGGGCGGTGGGCCGCGCGGCACGTGCGCCCCGGCGGGTTGCTCCTCGGCGACAACTCGTTCCTCTTCGGCGAGCTGCTGGCGGACTCGCCCCGCGCGGCGGTGATGCGGCGGTTTCACGAAGAGGCGAGGGCGCACTTCGACACCGTGAACGTGCCCACCCCCGACGGTCTGCTCGTCGGCCTGCGGCGCTGACCCGGGCCCGCCGGCGTCGGGCCGGTGACGCTGCGAGACATTCCGCGCCGTCGGGGCCGCCGTGCCCGGTTGCGGGCCTGCCCGGAGCGGCCTACGCGGACGCCCACCATGGGGCGCGCCACCACGCAGGGAGTGCAGCTCGCGGCCGGAGAGACCGGCTCCTCGTTCCTTCACCGGGTGCTGCGCGACACGGCCAGCCAGTTCGGCGGAGCGCTGGCCTCGGCGGCGCTGCCCACCGACGCGAAGGCGTTCAAGGCCGGCTTCGGCGACGCCGTCACGCGCTTCGAGGCGGCGCGCGTGGCCTCGCCCCGGCGGGTGGAGATCGCCCGCCACCTCGACGCGCTCACCCGCGCCGCGGTGACGCTCGACGGCGCGCCGCTCGACGTGGCGATGCGGCAGCCCGCGCCGCCGCCCACCGTCCAGGTTCACGAGGGCCCGGTGACGGGCTGGGAGCTCGAGGTGCCGCTCGACGGCGTCGTCTACCGCGGGCGTGACGTGCAGCAGGCGCTCGACCGACTGCTCGAGGCCCACCACCTCACCCGCGCGGCGCACGGCGCGCTCTCGTGGGTGGTCCGAGAGACCGGCGGCCGGCTCGACCTCTCGGGGCACCGGTTCGCGCTCGTCGGCGCCGCCGCCGAGCTGTCGCCCGCACCGGTGCTGCTCGCCGCTGGCGCCACCGTGCGGTGGCTCGACGTGAAGCCGCCGGCGGCCTTCTCGGGGCGGCTCCACACCTCGTTGGGTGGCGACGACGTGCTGCACGAGCCCGCGAAGGTGGTGGCCGCGCTCTCGGCCTTCGCCGCCCAGGGGCCCGTGCACGTCGGGCTCTTCGCCTACGCGCCGGGCGCGAGCCGCGAGCTGCGCCTCGCCGTCGCGATGGACGCCATCGTGCGCGCCGCCGGGCCATCGGCGGTGAAGTCCGTCTCGCTGTACGTCTCGCCCACCTCGCCCGGCGAGGTGCAGCCCGAGGACCTCGAGGTCTCCGAGGCGCTGGCGAGGGCGCCGGCCTGGTGGCAGCGCGGCCTCTCGGCGGCCCGGGTGCTCAAGCGCCCCGGCGCCTACGGCCTCAGGGGCGCGAGCGTCGCGCGCGGCCCCATCTCGCTCCAGGGCGCGGCGTACCAGGCGGCGCAGTACCTGACGAAGCTCATCGCCTCCGAGGTACTCGCCGTCGACGGGCTCGGCGGCGCGCCCATCACCGTCTCGGCCAACGTCGCCGGCATCACCGAGACGCGCTCGCTGTCGCACCCGTTGTTCCAGGTGGCCTTCCAGAGCGCGCCGGCCTTCGGCGTACGCATCTTCCGCCCCGAGACGACGCGCGCCCTGTCGGCCATGCTCATGGTGCACGACCTGCTCAACCCCGACGCGCCCGGCGCCGCCCGCCCGGTGGCGCCCGGCCAGGAGGCGCCGAGGGCCCGCGCGCTGCGCAGCCAGCAGATCCACGGCGGGGCCTATGGCCTGCCATGGCAGTTCGAGTCGGCGGTGCGCACGGCGGCGGTGGTGGGCCTGGGCCTTCGGCCCGACCTGCTGTTCCGCCGTGCCCGGTGAGCGGCCGCATCGGGTGGTTCGCGCGCCGGCTCGGCGCTATTCGTCCCCTCGCATGAGAATCGCTGTCATCGGCGCCGGCCCCTCGGGCATCGCCGCGGCGAAGGCGCTCCTCGACGAGGGGCTGAACGACGTCGTCGTCTTCGACCGTGGCCGCGAGGTGGGCGGGAACTGGGTCTTCTCCGAGGCCTCGGGCCACTCGAGCGTCTTCGAGACGACGCACATCATCAGCTCGAAGGCGTACTCCGAGTACGACGACTTCCCGATGCCGGTGGAGTACCCGGACTACCCCTCGCACCGGCAGCTCGCGGCGTACTTCCAGGCCTACGCGCGAAGCTTCGGGCTGTACCGGCTGGTGCGCTTCGACACCACCGTCGTCTCGTGCACGCGCGGCCCGCGGGGCGGCTGGGAGGTGGTGTCTGAGCAGGGCGGGCAGCGCACCTGCGAGCGCTTCGACCAGCTGGTGGTGGCCAACGGGCACCACTGGAAGCCGCGGCTCCCGAGCTACCCGGGCTCCTTCAGCGGCGCCTTTCTGCACTCGCACGACTACAAACGCAGCGCGCCGTTCGCCGGCCAGCGGGTGCTCGTCATCGGCGGGGGCAACTCGGCCTGCGACGTGGCGGTCGAGACGTCGCGCGTCTCGGCGCGCACCGAGCTGTCGTGGCGCCGCGGCTACTGGGTCGTGCCGAAGTTCGTCTTCGGGGTGCCGGGCGACCACATTCACAACGTGTTGGTGAATGGCGCCCCGTGGGTGCCGCGGGCGCTGCGCACCTGGGCCAACGAGCTGATGCTGCGGCTCGTGAACGGGTCGAACGCGCGCTATGGCCTGCCTGAGCCCGACCACGCCTTCGGCGCCACGCACCCCACCATCAACTCCGAGCTGTTGTACTTCCTGCGGCACGGGCGCATCACGGCGCGGCCCGACGTCGCGCGGCTCGACGGCCAGCGGGTGCACTTCGTCGACGGTACGCACGGCGACTTCGACTGCGTCATCGCCTGCACCGGCTACGTCATCGCGCACCCCTTCTTCGAGCGGTCGTTCCTGGACTTCTCCGAGGGGCCGGTGCCGCTGTACCTGAAGATGATTCACCCCCGGTACGCCGACCTGCACTTCATCGGGCTGTTCCAGCCGCTGGGGTGCATCTGGCCGGCGGCGGCGCTGCAGGCCAAGCTGATGGCGCGACGGCTGGTGGGGCGCTGGAGTCCCCCGGACGACCTCGAGGCCGCGGTGCACGCCGAGCTGGCCCACCCCGACGTCGAACAGCTCGCGACGCCGCGGCACACCATCACCGTCGACTACCCGTACTTCCGTCGCCGACTGCTCGATGCGCTGGGCGACGACTTCGTCCGCCGCGTGCCCGTGGCCGCGGAGACCTGAGGCGTCGCGACGGGGGGGAGCGGCTGGCGCGTCCTGGAGCGCGACTGCTGCGACCGAGGCGCCGAGGCGGCACGACGGCGAGCCAGGGCGTGTCCGGGAGGGTGGCGGCCGCGGGCGCGCGAGCCGTCGCACGGGCACGGCCGGGCGATGAGCGCGATCGAAGGCGCCGGTCGCTTCGCGTTGCCTCCGCGGCCCCGGCCGGGACAGCATGAGGGCTTGATGGACCTCGCAGCCTACCTGTCCCGCACCGGCCTGTCCGTCAGTGAGGCCGCCGCGCAAGAGGCGCAGGCGGCGCTGCAGGTGGCGCTCGCCGAGTGTCGCAAGGCATCGGTGCCCGGCACGCCGCAGGCGCTGGCGCGGCTCTACAGCTTCCCGGTGCCGAAGCTGTCGGCCGACGGCACCTGCAGCCTCGTCAGCGAGCTCGCGCCGACGCCGTACGATCTCGTCGACGCGCTCGGCGGCCGCGGCGTCGGGACGACCCTGTGCCTCATGGTGCTCAACGCCCTCGTCGAGGCGACGTGGCAGCGCACCGGCCTCGACTGGCTGGGCGTGTACCAGGTGCGCGTGGTGGGCGAAGGGCCAGCGCTCGTGAAGCTCGCGGCGCGGGGGCTGCCGAGCCGCGCGGAGTTCCCGCTCACCGACGCGTTCGAGGCGAGGAGCACCAACGTGGCGGTCGCGCGCTCGGGCCGGCCGCGCCTCATCGCCGACGTGCGGGCGCACGCGAGCGCCGGCGGCGCCTACTACGAGTGCGACCCGAAGGTGCAGAGCGAGGCCTGCCTGCCGCTCTTCGGTGGCGACGGCGCCGTGGTAGGCATCGTCGACGCCGAGCACTCGGCCATCGGCGCCTTCGACGACGCACGCCTCGGCTGGCTCGTCGCGCTGGCCTTCGAGGTGCCGGCCCACCTGCCGGGCTGAGGGCCGGCGCCCGTCGCTGCCAGCGGCCGGTCGTCTCCGACGCTCGCGCGAAGCACCTCGGGGCGGGTCGCCATTCTCGGGCCGCCTCCACGCACGGCGCTGCGTGACGCCCCGACGCACGCCGACCGCCGAAGGGGAAGGCCTCTCCCGGCGCGACCCTGGTGCGGGCCGACGCCCGCGACGTCACGGCCGGTCTTCGCGCGCGTCGCCGGGACGCTCCCGAAGCCGCCCGTCGCCCCACGGCGCCGGGCCCGGGCCGCCCCCCGTCAGTCCGGGTCGCCGCGGGCGCGGGTGCCCTCGAGGGCCCGGCGCGCCTCGACGTCGACGCTCGAGACGACCTGCCCGCGGAGCGGCTCGCCCCGCTCGACGAAGCGCCCGTTCGCCAGGTACCCGCGGAACTGGGCGGGCAGGCCATGGGCCCTCGTCCAGTCGGCGTCGTCCATCAGCTGGTAGTGCAGGTGCGGCTCCGTCGACATGCCGCTGTTGCCGCAGCGGCCGACCACCTGGCCGGCCACCACCCGGTCGCCTGGCTTCACGCCGACGCTGCCGCGCTGCAGGTGGCCCAGGAGCGAGAACTCGCCCTCGCCGTGGTCGATGACGACGACGTTGCCGTACAGCACGCCCGGGCGCGGCTGGTTTGGCGCGTTGTCGGGCACCCCGGATTCGGCAGCCACCACCACGCCGTCGGCGGGCGCGACCACCGCCTGGCCGAAGGCCCAGTAGTCCTCGTTGCGGGCGCCGCTGCCCGCGAAGGTGCCGGGCCCCTTCACCACGAACAGGTCGAGCGCGAAGCGCATGTCGGGCACCGGGGCGTGGCGGTTGTCCTCGAAGGTGCGGCCGCCCCACAGCACGAACCACGACCCGTCGACGGGCAGCCGGAGCGCCGCCGCCGTCTTCCGGAGCGCCGACACGGTGGGCGCCTCTCTCGCCGCGGGCCTCGTCGACAGGCCGGTGAGGAGGCCACCGCCGTCGAAGGCGAGCTCGAGCTCCATGCCGCGCGCCCAGTGGGTGACCGCGGACACGCGGCGGTAGACGGTGCCGCCGCCAGCCTCGACCAGCGCCTCGGTGACGACGCGCACCTCTCGGCCCAGCGCGCCCCGGGCCGCCGCGACGAGCTGCCCCAGCCCCGCCTCGGAGCCCACCTTCACCCGCAGGGCCGGCGCGGCCCGCTGCCACGCCTCGCGCACCCGCCCGGCGTAGACGTCGTCGGCGAGGGCGCGGGCGCTCTTGAGCGAGGGCGCCTGCGCGGCGGCCAGGGCGAGGACGGCGGACAGCCACATGACCCTCTCATGATGCAGACGAGGGCGTCGCGATGCACGTCCGTCGCGCGCCGCCTCGGCGCCGGCGTCACTCGAAGGGAATGACCGAGAGCTTGTCGCCGGCCTTCGCCTTGAGCAGCTCCCGCGCCTTCTTCGGCAGGTACACCGTCTGGTCGTCGAAGCGCACCATGGTGCGCACCGCGCGGAAGCGGTTCGGCCCCGCGGCGCGGGTGACGCCCACCAGGCACTCGTCGGCCTCCTGCTCGAGCGGCTTCTCGCCGAGCGTCGCCGTACGGAAGCGGCGCACCAGGGTGACGTCGTCGAGGTTCGCCTCGTAGTGCGGCCCGCCGTCGAACGGGTCGATGTGGTCGACGTAGCGGAAGCCGATGCGCTCGAGCATGCGCTGCACGCCGCGCGTCTCGGGCCCCACCTCGCCGATGAGCTTCTGTACCTTCTCGGGGAACAGCGTCGCCCAGATGTCCGAGCTGGGGAACAGCTCCTTGATGAACTCCTTGTTCTGCCGCGAGAGCTTGTCGGCCTCGGTGTACTCGAGCCCGGTGAACTTCTTGCCGATGCTCTCCCACAAGAGGCTGCGCCCGTCAGTCATCAGCGGCGGCAGCAGCTCGGCCAGCACCCGCTCGCGGAAGAGCTTCTTGTGCATCGCCATGAAGAGGAAGCGCGCGTACGACAGCTGCTTGCCCGGCTTGTCGGGGCCCGAGCGGTAGGGCGGGTCGACCACCAGCCCGCCGATCTCGGTCGGCCCGTCGTAGTTGTAACCAATCGACAGCACCTTGTGCCGGAAGTGCTTGTCGATGGTGGCCGAGTACGTCTCGGCGTTCGTCACCTGGAAGTAGATGTGCGGCGCCTCGCGCGTGCCGTGCTGCGCGATGATCATCGACGTGCCGATGATGGCCTCGTTGCGCAGGTCCTCGAGGACGAAGAGGTACTCACGCGCGAAGGGGTCTTCGAGCTTGCCCGAGAAGCTCTTCACCGAGGTGTCGATGAGGCCCGCCAGCACGTCGTCGTTGTGCGGCAGGTTGACGCTGTTGAGCACGGCCGCCAGGCGCTTGAGCCCCGGCAGGTCGCGCTTCGACACATCTCGCAGGACCATCATGTGGGGTTGGCTCCGACACCCCCTCTAGCCCATGGCGGTGGGCCGGGGCACGCAACGACGGTGACTCGTTGCAGCAAAGCGACGACGGCCGCGCGCCGTCAGGGGGTGGTGGAGAGGCTGAGGTCCTCGGGCAGGGGCTCGAGGTGGCAGCGGTCGAAGCCCGTGCCGCAGGCGCGGTCGAGGTC
>JADCJJ010000395.1 GCA_020247085.1 Myxococcaceae bacterium
GCGGAAGACAAGCGCACGGTTGACCTCAAAGACCCGGATGCTGGATGACACGCGGCCCGAGACCGCGTGGCGAGTCGCGGTTCTCTCACGAAATGAGAGGAGCGTAGGCTCCGCATTTTTCGTCGAGCCATTAGGGTTTCCCCGGCCTTGTGGTGCCCAAAGGTGCGCGACTGGAGGTCTCTCGTTCGGGTGGCTCGCCGGGGGCGGTGGAGCGGTAGGCCGCCCACATGGCGACGACGAAGACGAGCACGACGAGCACCGCCTTCATCGTCGGAGAGAGGGCCTCGTCATCGGTGGGCGCTGCGCTCACCGGCCGCGCATCACCGAAGCCGAAGTAGGCGCCCGCGTAGGCCGAGACGCGCAGGAACTCGGCTCCCACGGCGCCGGCGTCGGCGCGCGTCACGGCGCGCCCGAGCTGGGGGTCGATGAGGCGCAACGTCTGGGCCTCGGCGACCTCGAGGGCGGCGCCGAGGAGCGCGTCGAGGAGCGCCAGCCGGTCGGAGAACGGCACGCCCAGCCCCAGCCCCGTCACCGTGCCGGCCTCGCGCACGCGCACCACCGTCACCTCGCCCTCATGGAGCCTCCAGCCGAGCGCCCCGTCGCCCCGGGTCGTCGCACCGAGCGCCCGCAGCGCTGCCTCGACGCGCTCGACGTCGAACGCCGCGTCGGCCGCCGCCGGCTGGAGCAACAGCTCGTAAGCGGTCTGCATCAGCGCCGCTTCCGCCCCAGCCAGTAGCCGACGGCGAAGCCCGCCAGGCCGGCGCCGATGAGCGCGAGGGGCACCAGCCGGGGGACCTGGTCGAGCTCGGCCGACCGCGCCCGCAGCCGCGCCAGCTCGCTCGTGGTGCGCAGCACCGCCTCGGGCGTCAGGTACGCGCCCCCGGACACCTCCTTCGCGGCTCCGTCGAAGGTCTCGACATGCGCTCGGGCGACCTCGATCACGTTGTCGTCGTCGTCGTCGAACACGGTGACGACGACCGTATCACGCCGGTTTCGTGCCACACTGTCCGGCGATGCCCTTCGGCTTCGGCCACCTCCAGGTACACCAGGTGCGCGACGGCACCATCGCGCTCGACGGCGGCGCGATGTTCGGCGTCGTCCCCCGGCCCTTGTGGGAGCGCCACTTCCCGCCTGACGCCCGCAACCGCATCACCCTCTCGCTGCGCTGCATGCTCGTGCTCGACGGTACCCGCCGCATCCTCGTCGACGACGGCATCGGCGCCCGCTGGGACGGGCAGAAGCGCGACCTCTACGGCATCTCACACGAGGGGCTCGGGGTCGACGCCGAGCTCGCCCGCGCCGGCCTCACCCGCGACGACATCACCGACGTCGTCCTCACCCACCTGCACTTCGACCACGCCGGCGGCACCACCCGCGACGAGGGTGGCCAGCTGCGGCTGTCGTTCCCACGTGCCACCTACCATCTGCAGCGCCGGCACTGGAACTGGGCCCACCACGCCAGCGAGAAGGACCGCGGCAGCTTCCGCCCCGACGATTACTCGCTTCTCGAGAAGAGCGGCCGCCTGCACCTGCTCGAGGGCAACACCGAGCTGTACCCGGGCGTGCACCTCTTCGTCTCCGAGGGGCACACGGTGGGCTTGCAGCTCGTGCGCCTCGAGTCCGGCGACCAGACCGTCGTCTTCTGCGGCGACCTCGTGCCCACCACCGCGCACCTCAAGCCCGCCTGGGTCGCGGCGTACGATCTGTACCCGCTGACGGTCATCGAAGAGAAGAAGCAGCTGCTCGCTCAGGCCATCGAAGAGGGCTGGCACCTCTTCCTCGAGCACGACCCCCACGTCGCGATGTGCACCGTGCGCGACGACGGCCACGGGCAGGTGGTGGTGGACCGCGTCGAGACGTTGTGATTCGCCCCTCGCCCATGAAGAAGTCAGGCACCGCGAGCATCAGCCGCAAGGGCGTCGAGCGCTGGAAGAACGGCCACCCGTGGATCTACGCCGCCGACGTCGAGTCGGTTGGAGACGACGTGCAGGGCGGCGACGTCGTGCGCGTCGAGGACGGCCGCGGCTGGTTCCTCGGGCAGGCGCTGTACTCGAAGGCCTCGAAGATCTCGCTGCGCTGGCTGTCATGGGAGGACGGGCCCATCGACGCCGCCGTCTTCCGCGCCCGCCTCGAAGCCGCCGATGCCCTGCGCCGCCGCGAGTACCCCGACGACACCGCCTATCGCGTCGTCCACGGTGAGGCCGACCTGCTCCCCGGCCTCGTCGTCGACCGCTTCGGCGACTACCTGTCGGTGCAGTTCCTCCACGCCGGCACCGAGCGGCGCAAGCAGCTCTTCGTCGACCTCCTGGCGGCGCACTTCTCACCCAAGGCCATCGTCAACCGCTCCGACGCCCACGTGCGCACGCTCGAGGGCCTCACCCCCGAGAAGGGCCTGCTCTTCGGCGAATTGCCGCCCGTCGTCACCTACCGCGAGGGCCACGTCGTGCTCGAGGTCGACCTGCTCCACGGGCAGAAGACCGGCGCCTTCCTCGACCAGCGCGACAACCACGTGCGCGCCAGCGACTTCGGCCACGGCGACGCGCTCGACTGCTTCTCGTACGCCGGCGGCTTCGCGCTCCAGCTGGGCCTCAAGGCCCGAAAGGTCACTGCCGTCGAGATCAGCGAGAGCGCGTGCGCGCAGATCGGCAAGAACGCCACGCGCAACGGCCTCGCCAACGTCGAGGTGGTCTGCGCCAACGCCTTCGACTTCCTGCGCGACGCGCTCGACGAGGGCCGCCGCTTCGACACGGTGGTGCTCGACCCGCCCTCGTTCGCGAAGAACAAAGACGCCATCGCCGCCGCCACCCGCGGCTACAAGGAGATCAACCTGCGCGCGATGCAGCTGCTGCGACCCGGCGGCACCCTCATCACCGCCAGCTGCACCCACCACGTCGCCGAGGAGGCGTTCGAGGCCATGCTCGATGGCGCCGCCGCCGACTCGAAGCGGCGCGTGCAGATCATCGAGAAGCGCGGGGCCGGCAAAGATCACCCGGTGCTGCTGGGCCTGCGCGAGACGCGCTACCTCAAGTGCTTCGTGCTGCGGGTGCTGTGACGCTCAAGGCTCCGGCGGCACCGGCAGGTCCGAGCCGTTGCGCAGCGAGAGATACAGGCCGCCCATCACCGCGTGCTGCAGGGCGATGGCGATGGGCAGCGCCACCACCACGCCGACGCAGAACGCGAGCAGCCCGGCGAGCATGATGCCCACGGCCGCCAGGCCCACCACGAGGGCGTAGCCGAACGTCTCGGCGCGGAAGCCATCGCCCAGCCGCCAGGCGCGCCGCAGCGCCTCGAGCGGGTCGGTGTCGCCGTAGACGAGCTCCCATGGCGCAAACGTCAGCGGCAGCATGACGTAGATGGCGCCGACGGTGATGACGAGGAACGCCGCCACGAGCGCCAGAATCGTCACCGGGTTCGAGAACGCCCGCTCGACGCCGCTGCCCGACAGCGAGGCGCCAGCCGCGAGGAAGCCGACCCCCAGCGCGGCGCCAAGAATCAGCACCACCGGCACTGCGAGGCCGAAGAAGATGGCGAGCTGCAGGCCGACGTAGCGCTTGAGCTTTCGCGTCTGCGAGAACATGCGGTTGATGTCCGGCTTGCGGCCATGGAGCACGTCGATCGCCACCCGCATCAGCCCCATCTGCCCGATGCCTTGCACGACGACGTTGACCAGCACGCCCACCATCATGCCGATGACGAGCACGGCGACGCCGGTAGCGACGCTCCCCGAGCCGCCCGCCTTCTGCAGCAGGATGGCGGCTGGCTGGGTGATGACGTTCGACACGATGCTGCCGACGCCCCCCAGGAGCAGGAAGATGAAGGCGCAGACGCCGAAGGTGGTGAGCTCCCCGCGCCAGCGCTCGAAGGCGAAGCCCCAGACGCGAGAAAAGTCGAAGTCGCCCCGCGAGAAGGGGAAGTTGCCCATCGCCTGCCGGCACGCGGGGCACAGGGACGAGGCCCCCCCCTCGGTGCAGAGGGCGCACAGGAAGTTGCCGCACCGGGGGCACACGCCGTCGGCGAGCTGCTCCTGGTGGACGGCGCAATGGGCGCCGGTCGGCGCGGGCTGGGGTGACAGCATGTGGTGACCTCGGCGGAAAGACCCCGGTGGGCCGCGCCATGTGCAATCGACGCGTTCGTGCTCAAGTGAGAGCTCATGCCAGCCGTGGACCCCTTCGTCACGCCCTCCGAGGCCGTCGCCAGGCGGCGCGCCGTCACCGAGACCCGGGCGGTGTTGCGCAAGGCCACCGAGGCCTGGCGCGCCTTCTCGTGCCCGGGCTCCGCGGAGTGCTGCCAGCTGGCGACGACGGGCCGCCCGCCGTGGCTGTGGCCGAGCGAATGGGCGCTGCTCCTCGAAGGGCTCGCGCGCGCGCGAAGGCCGCTCCCGCCAGCCCGGGCCGACGGCGGCTGCCCCTTCCTCGATGCGGCCGGCCGCCGGTGCACCGTCTACGAAGACCGTCCCTTCGGCTGCCGCACCTTCTTCTGCCACCGCGTGACGGGCCCCTCGAAGCCGCCGGCCGACACCACCAACGCCCTGCTCGAGCTCCTGGCGGCGGCGAACCTCGCCTGGCGCTTCGACGCCGCGCCGCGCTCGCTGCCGGACCTGCACCGTGAGGCCACCGCGCCCCCCTGACGCACGCTCGAGGGGGCCGCCCACAGCCCTTGCGACGGCCGGGACCACGAGCGCGCCCGCGCCCCGCCCACCCGAAGCCCACGCCCTTCTCTCGAGCCCTCGCGGCGCTGTGGCCGACGCCGGGCCCGCACGCCTGCGCCGCGACGTCGCCAGACACGCCGCCCCGGGCCGACGACGCCCCTCGGGAGTCCCTCGACCAGCCTGCGCGCAGAGCGTTCGCCTCGCGGAGCCGCTGCCGACGGTGGGCCCGCACGCCCGCCCCCGTTTGGCCGCGACGTCGGCAGGCCCTCCCGCCCTCGAGCGCCGCGCGGCGCACCAGGCCCTTGCGGCGGCCCCGCGGCGCGTCACATGGTGCCTGGCTCATGCGCTCCGCCGCCCTCGCCTGTCTCGTCTCGCTCGGCTGCAGCTCGTCGATGAAGTCCGAGCCGCCCCCGCCGCGCTGGAGCCCGGGCACCGTCTACCGCCCCGGCCACACCACCAGCCGCGGCCTGCTCGACGCGCGGGGCCTCGTGCACGCGCACTCCATCTACTCGCACGACGCCTGCGACGACCGCCCGAAGACCGCTGACGGCGCCTTCGACCAGACGTGCCTCGCCGACTTCCGCCGCGACGCCTGCGCCGCCAGGCACGACTTCATCTTCCTCACCGACCACGGCACCCACTTCACCGAGGGTGAATTCCCCGACGTGCTGCTCTACCGGCCCGAGGCCGGCGACCAGCTCGTCCTGCACGACGGCCAGCCCACCGCCAACCGCATGGCGTGCCCTGACGGAAGCTCAGTGCTCCTCATCGCCGGCACCGAGACCGGCATGATGCCCGTCGGCCTCGAGCGCCACCTCGCGCCGCCAGCCACCCGGAGCGCCTGGTACGGCCGCACCGACGACGAGGCCATCGCCGCCGCGCGGGCCGCCGGCGCCGTCGTGCTCTTCCAGCACACCGAGGATTGGACGGTGGCTCAGCTCGCCCAGCGGCCCATCGACGGCTTCGAGATGTACAACCTGCACGCCAGCGCCCTGATGAACATCGGCGTCGCCGCCGAGCTCATCTTCGGCAAGGTCGAGCTCGGCGACTTCGACGGCCTGCCCCACCCCGACGCGTTCTTCACCGCATTCTCCCTCGAAGACGAGCGCTACCTCTCGCGCTGGGGCTCGGTGCTGGCCCAGGGTCACCGCCGCGTCACCACCATGGGTACCGACTGCCACCGCAACACCTTCCCCCAGAAGCTGCAGGACGGAGAGCGCATCGACAGCTACCGCCGCATGATGATCATGTTCTCGAACCACCTGCTCGTGAAGCCCGGCGACGACGCGGCGGCCGACGACCGCGAACTCAAGGCGGCGCTCAAGGCCCGCCGCCTCTTCGGCACCTTCGACTTCCTCGGCACGCCAGAGGGCTTCGAGTTCGTCGCGCTCGAGGGCCCCGCGACGAAGGAGATCGGTGACGAGGTGTCACTGCGCGCCGGCGTCGCCTTCGAGGTGAAGACGCCCAGCGTGAAGGACCTCGACCCGAACGCGCCCGCGCCCACCATCACCACGCGGCTGCTCAAGGCCCGCGCCAATGGCTGGGACGAGGTCGCCTCGACGACCGAGGGCACGCTGCGCTTCGTGCCGACGACCCCGGGCGCCTACCGGGCCGAGGTGCGCATCGTCCCCCGCCACCTCGAGCCGTTCATCGGCAAGCGCCGCGACTTCCTCCGCGCGGCGCGGCCCTGGGTGCTGAGCAACGCCATCGACGTCGTGCCCTGACGGGCGGCCCCACGGCCCGCGTCAGCTCGTGGGCCAGGTGCCCGGGGGCACCATGATGAGGCCCGAGTTCCAGCCCCAGTCCTTCAGCGGCCGCTCGTCGATGGCCGTCGTCGAGTTGGGCATGCGATCCCAGTGGAACTCGTTCACCTTGCCCTGCCGCCCCACGAAGGTGTGCATGCCGCCCTTGGCCAGGCCGAAGAAGAAGGGCACCTGCTCGAGCTTCTCGATGCCCGACAGGTTCTGGCGGGTCTTCGACGGGTCCGTCGGCCGGTAGTCGAGGATCGAATCGTCGACCTTCACCCCGTAGTACCCGTTGCCGCGCTTGACCTGCACCGCCGAGAACGAGTGCTCGGCGTTGCCGTCGTTCGGGTTCTTCGCGTCGGGGTTCCAGTAGATGGCCTGCCAGCCGTCCTTCTGCAGCTCCTTCGCGAGGTCGGTGCCCTTCGAGCCCTTGGCCGCGACGGTGCGCAGAATCTCGTTCCACCGCTCCGTCTTCCCGGCGGCGGCGTAGGCGGCCCCGACGTTCTCGAGCGCCCAGCCGATGCAGGACGACTCCTTGAAGGTGGAGGGCGGCGTCGCGCCTGGCTTCGCGTTCTGCTTCGCCCAGTCGGCCCGCTCCTGGGCGCTCATGTTCTTCATCGCCGAGTGGTCGCCGTAATAGACGCCGACGCCCGTCTTCTCGATGCTGTCGAGGTGCTGCCGCATGCGCAGGTCGATGGCCTGGGCCCCGCCCGCGGCCAGCCGGGCGCCGAAGTCGCTCGGCCGCGCCGCCGAGCCCGTCTGTTGCGCCTGCTGGGTCCGCCCGGCGCTGGCCGCCCACCCGGCGCTCGGAGCCGAGGGCGTCGTGGGCGCCTGGCTCGCAGGCCCCTGCCCCGGCACCTCGAGCTGCCAGCCCACCTTGATGGCGCCCGGGTTCGTCGCCAGCGTCGGGTACCGCGCGACGTTCGCAGCGACGAGCGCCTCCATCGACACCCCCAGGCGCCTGGCGAGCTTCGACAGCGAGTCGCCCGACGCGACCGTCACGCCTGACGGCGCCGCAGGCGACTGGCGGAGCGAGGGGGACTGCGTACGGCTCGAGACGGTCGATGGCATGGCGGGCGTCCTTTCGATGAGAACCCTTCAAGAATACTCACCAACATGACACCCGACCAAGGACGGAGTGCAACCGGGCGGAGCGAGGGCGTCACCTGGCCGGCGTCGGCTCGGGGTCGCCGGGCTCCTGGGCGCCGGCGTCGGGCCCGGCCGGCACGCGGGCGCGCAGCTTCTCGAGCAGCAGGCGCTGGGCCTCCGGCGGCACCACCTGCGGCCCGCTCTGGCACTCGCAGCTGACGCGGCCCGAGCGCAGGTGCTGGGCGAAGGCGCAGACGCCGGAGCACTCGCGCAGCGGGCCCTCTTCGAAGAGCCCGAGCGACACCGCGGGCGCGGGCGACACGCTGTCGGCGCAGTCCTTCATCGTCTCGAAGAGCCGGGGCCAGGGGAGCACGTGCTGCGTCGAGCGGCCCCGGTCGCCGGCATCGAAGGTGAAGCCCATGCGGCACACCGGGGAGCGCCCGGGAAAGTCGAGGTACAGGCGGCCGCCCTGCGGGAGAGACCGCCAGACGGTGGCCGCCACCACCAGCCCCGAAGCCTTCCGCGCCTGGTGCAGCTCGAAGCAGGCCTCCTCCGAAGGGTTGACCTCACCACGGGCGCACTGGGCGCGGTGGCCCGACGTCAAGAGCCGCGGCCGGTGCAGCAGCAGGACCCCCGCCGATACGTCGATGGTGGCGTCGAAGCGGCCCCACACGTCCGACGCCAGCACCCCCGAGAGACCGAGGCGGGCCGGGCCGGGCGAGAGCACGAAGGCCACCGCCTGGGGACCAACGCCGGGCGCGAGCTCGGCGCGGTCGACCACCAGGCCAGCGGCGTCCGGGAGCGCGGCGACCAGCGCCTTCGGCAGCTCGGCCTCTTTCGGCAGCCCGAGGGCGCGCAGCAGCTCGGCGCCGGCGACGAGGCCCGCGGCGCGGGCGGGCTCCTCGAAGACGCGGCTTGCACGCTCCCGGGTCGAGAAGAGGAAGGCGCCGGTGAGCTGCTGCTCGCCCTGCGTCAGGCGCACGGCGAGGAGCGGCCAGTCGTGGCGGGGGTCGCGGGTGAGGTCGAGCAGTTGCCCCTCGCCGCCGCGGGCCTCGAGCGAGGCGAGCCACTCAGCCTTCGGGCGAGAGGCCAAAAAACGCAGCAAGCGGCGCGCGACGTCGACCTCGAGCGCGACGCCCGACAACAGGTCGGCGCCGAGGGTGACGCTGCAGTCGCGACCATCAGCCAACCCGGCATCCAACACACGCAGGCGGCGGCCGCCCACCGTGAGCCCGGCGAGCCGCGTGAGGGGGTACACCGCGTCACGGCGGAGCGGGTCGGCGAGCTTGACGCGCTCCGCGCGCACCATCGGCTCGTCGAAGCACGCCGCCGTGACGACGGTCAGCGGGCTCGCGACGTCGACCTGCACCTCGGCGGGGCGCGCGAAGACGAAGCCGGGCACGACGAGCCGAAGCCCGGGCCCGGGCAGCAGCGGCGCGTCGAGGCCCACCAGCGACTCGAAGACCACGGGGCCCGACTCCCGGGCGCAGGAGAGGCCAGCGAGGACCAGCGCTGCGAGGTGCGGGCGCATTGACGCGATAGCTTAGACGACGGAGCGCCGCCGCCGCGTCAGTCGATGCTGATGCTGCCGCCGTCCATCGCGGTGACCGGCACGGACGTGCTCGACCCGGCGCCGTAGAACGAGAGGTTGGGCGGCCGGTTGGGGATGGTGATGAGCCGCGTGATGATGCCGGTGCCGTTGGGGGCGATCTCGAACAACTCCCCCGCGCTGGTGAAGCCGTAGACCGACCCACCCCAGAAGGCGATGCCGTACACGTTCGCGTACGAAACCGGGCCGTAGTTCCGAATCATCGCCCCGGTGACCGGGTTCACCTGCACCAGGCAGTCGTTGCACGTGGGGTTCGACGTGAAGTTCTTCACCGTCAAGAAGGTGCCGCCGTCCTGCACCGAGACGATGTCACCGCTCGACTCGAAGCCACCGTCGAGCCCGCCGATTCGCTGCGTAGCGCCGGTGGTGGTGTTGATGCGCAGGTAGTCCGAGTCGCGGTAGGCGACGAGCACCTCGGCGTTCGGGTCGAGCGTGCCCCGGGGCACGAAGGACAGGGAGTTGGGGAAGCCCCGGTTCGAGACGATGGTCGTACAGGTGGCGTTCGCGAGGTTGAGCCGGTGAAAGCCGTTGAAGCCGGTGATGAAGGCGTTCCCGGCGCTGTCGATGGCGAGGTCGATGATGTCCGAGGCGCAGCTGAAGTTGCCCACGGTGCGGACCTGCTTCGTCGTCGGGTCGAGCGCGTAGAGGGTGGTGGCCGAGTGGCCATAGACGACGGTGACGGTCGTACC
>JADCJJ010000396.1 GCA_020247085.1 Myxococcaceae bacterium
CGCGCTGCCAGGCCTCGTACTGGTCTCCGTAGTGAAGCGCGCCGGGCCAGCCGCTCGCGCCGGTGTCGACGACCCAGAAGCCGTGCGCGAGGTCGGCGAGGTCGACGACGCTCCGGTAGACGGGCCCGGCGACGACCTTGAACGGAGCCTGCTCGTTGCCGACGTCGAAGTGCGTCTTCCACACCGAGTCCAGCTCGCCCCCGGCCTCGACGCGCGGCAGGTTCACCAGCCCGTCGAGCACCGCCTTGCCACCGAAGGCGTGCATCGGCCGGTGCCAGTGGAGCGCGCCCCACCTCCACCGCGACACGTCGTCACCCTGCTGCTCGGTGAGCGCCTCGACGGCGCGCGTGAAGGCGCGGCGCACCACCTCGTCGCGGCGCTCGACGCCGGGCGTCGCGCGGTCGTCCCACACCGGGTGGTCAACGGTCTCGAACCACAGGTCAGCGGTGTTGGTCGAGTAGCGCTGGGCCAGGAAGAACTTCACCGCCGGCAGCGGCAGCTCGTCCTGCACCGCGGCGACGATGGCGTGGCGCCAGGTGAGAAAGAAAACGGCAGCCTCGGGGCCGTCGGCGCGGGCGTCGAACGACCAGCCCGACAGCCGGCGCAGCGCGGCGCGGGCCGTCGCCGAGAGCCCCGCGCCGTCACCGAGGGCCTCGCGCACGAAGGGCCAGAGCGCGCGGGCGCGCAGCGACGTGGTGTCGCTCAGCATCGCCTGGAACGAGGCCACGTCGTGCTTCGGCGTCGCGTCGAGCAGCTCGACGATGCGCTGGTGCCGGAACGCCGGGGCCGCGTCGACGTGCGCGCGCGCGAACTCGGAGGCGCCTGGCTCGGCCATCAGGTTGTTCGCGTGCGCCTGGGCCCCCGACGGCGGGTCCACGACGTGCGGCAGCTGCTTGCCGCTGGCGAACGTCTCCCACTCGTACCGGCGGGCCCACCCCGGCACCGGGAAGGTGCCGCGGTGGTTCGGCCGCAGCGGGACCTGCCCCGAGAGGAACTGGCCGATGTGGCCGTCGACGTCAGCCGCCGTCCACGTGTTCCAGGTCGACGGCAGCCGCGCGACCGCCTCGCCGAAGGCCTCGACGCTCTCGGCCTGGTCGATGTGCAGCAGCGCGCTCATCGCGTCTTCGAGGCCGGCGACGCGCCAGCGAACGGCCACCAGCGGCGCGCCGGGCGGGAAGAGGTGGGGCAGCACGTCGTTGAGCAGCGGCCCGTTGCAGCTCGACCGGAACGTCACCGGGTGGTCGACCAGCTCCTCGCCATCTCGCACGCGCACCACCTCGCGGCGCGTCGTCAGGGCGCACTCACGCGACTCGTTCTCGACGAAGCCGGGGTGGCCCGCGCGCTCCCGCTCGACGACGAGGTCGATGACGTCGCTCATCGTCGACGTCATGCCCCAGGCCACCTTCGCGTTGTGGCCCGACAGCACCCAGGGGACACCGGGCACGGTGACGCCGATGACGTCGAGCCCGGGGGCCTTGAGGTGCTGCTGCACCATGATGCCCGGCAGAAAGTGGGCGAGGTGCGGGTCGTTCGCCACCAGGGGCTTGCCCGACTTCGTGCGCGCTCCCGACACCACCCACGCGTTCGACGCGCCCTCGACGGCCATCGCCGACGGGCCGGCGCTCACCGAGGGGGGCGCCGCGAAGCGCACCGGGAAGAGCCCGGCGAGCTCCTCGACGACGGCGGGCGGCAGCGGCGCGGGCGCTGACGACGTGTTGACGCTGCGGCCGCCGCGCACCGGCTCGTTGGGATACAGCCGCTCCATGCGCTCGACGCCCTGGTGCATGGCGAAGAGCAGCCGCGCGAGCTCCTGCTGGTAGTTGTGGGTGACGCTCCAGACGTTGAGCACGCCTACCGCGAGCGTGTCCGAGGGCCGCCAGGGAGCGGCCTCGAGCCGCAAGAGCCGGTACTCGAGCGGCGGCCAGCGCATTCGGGCCGCGTTGACGCCGTCGGCGAACGCCTCGAGCAGGGCGCGCTGCTCGGCGGACAGGCGCGCGAAGTCGGCCTCGGCGCGGCCCTCGAGGTTCCAGCCGCGCATCGCCTTGTCGTACTCGACGGTGGTCGACGAGACGAGCGGCTGCTCCCCCACCACCTCTGAGACCCGGCCCCGCGCGAGCCGCCGCATGAGGTCCATCTGGAAGAAGCGCGCGCGCCCCTGCACGAAGCCGGTGGCGCGGGCGAGGTCGACGAGCGAGCCCGCCTCGACGTGGGGCACGCCCTGCGCGTCGAAGGTGACACGCACCGGCTGCTCGAGCCGCGCCAGCCGCACCGTCTCGCTCGCCCGGTCGTCGGGGCCGTCGGGGAACAGGTGGTAGCCGACGAGCGACGTCAGCGCGCAGCCCGGGAGGGCCAGCACCAGGGCGCACGCCGCGGCGACGAGGCACCTCACGGCGTCACCAGAACTTCGCCACGGCGCGTACGCCAGCGGTGAAGACGTTGGCCGGCCGCGTGAAGCGCCCGGGGATGATGTCCTGCGAGCGATACGACGCGTAGAGCTGCAGCGGCAGCCCCAGGCGCAGCAGGCTGACGGTGCCGGTGAAGCGGAAGACGTTCTTCTCGCCGGGCTGCCACACCTTCTCGCGGTCCCAGTCCCACAGGGCGCTGTTCGACTGCCAGTCGCTCTGCCCCGTCGCCACGTAGGTGAAGCTCGCGCTCACCGTCAGCAGCGGGGGCAGCGCCTTCGCCTTCTCGAGGCTGTTGCCCGAGACGATGGTGGCGAGCGTGGGGCCCACCAGCGGCACCGCGTCGACGCTCACGGTGCCGGCGAGCCAGTCGCCCGGGTCGATCCAGTACGTGTCGCCCACGTAGAAGGCGTTGTTGTTGAGGAGCGGGTTCCTGAGCCCCCGGCCGGCCTCGTACAGGCGCGGGCGAAAGAAGGCGTAGAAGACGTCGGCGCCGACGTTGAGCCGGTACACGCCGTGCTCGTCGACGAAGAAGTGCTTGTCGGCTGCGAGGTGCAGCTCGACGTCGCCGGCGGCGTGAAGCTCCCAGAGGTTGGTGCCGACCGAGACGGCCTCTTCCGGGTCGGCGTTGGTGCCCGTGGGCAGCGCGACGTTGAGCTGCGCCGACCAGCGCACGTGGTGCGCCTTCATCCACTCGAAGCGCGGCAAGAGGTACTTGGCGCCCAGCACCACGTCGGCGAGGCGGAAGCGGGTGTCGACGGCGCGGTCGGGCACGCGGCCCTGCCCCATCGACTGCGCCCAGGACCAGAAGTCGTCGAGCGAGTACGCCCGGCCGAGCTGCGGCTGGTAGTCGCCGGGCTCCCAGGCGATGTTGGTCGAGATGGTCGACCGCATGAGGATGGGCACGTTGACGCCAACCGACAGCGAGTCGGTCACCCCGTAGAGCGCCTGCACCAGCAGGAAGTCGAACTCGGCCACCGGCCGGGCGCGCAAGATGCCCTGGAGCCCGCCGCCGGGCTCGTAGCGGGGCAGCTCGTCGATGAGCGACAGCGCGCGGCGGTCGCCGCTCCACTGCTTGTCGAGCGAGGTGCGCAGGTAGGCGAGGTCGAGCGAGATGGCGCCCCTGGGCAGCACCTGCGTCTCGAGCGCGAGCGCCGGGGCCGCCGCCACGACGAGCGCCAGCGCCACCGCCCGCGTCATCGCCGCACCTCGGTCGCGACGAAGGGCGAGCTCGTCGCCGGCACGGTGCCCATCGCCGAGTGCACCACCCGCCCGCGCAGGTCGAGCACCACCGCGTTCATGCTGTCGGAGCGGTCGACCAACTCGGGCTCGACCAGCACCGCCTTCAGCCAGTCGACGTCCACCGGCTCCGCCCGGGCGGCGAGGCGGCGCGTGACGGCGTCCATCACCCGGCGGCTGCGGAAGAAGAAGCCCGACCAGGAGCGCTGCGGCACGATGCGCTGGCCGGCGAGGTTCAGGGTGATGCTGTCGTCGACGTTGCGCGTGTACGACGAGCCCACCACCACGTCGTCGTCGGTGAGGCTCGAGTAGCGACGCATCGAGACGGGCGAGAGGTCGGCCGGCCCGTAGCGCAAGACCCCGCCCTGCCCCTGCTTGAAGACGTCGGAGTCGAGCTCGACCACCTCGAGGCCGCCCCGGTCGTCGGCGACGGTGCAGTTCCAGCCGTAGACGGGGTTGCCCTCGGCCAGCACCTCGGCGCCCTCGGCCGCGCTCGAGGCCCGCTCGAGCACCCGTCGCACCAGGTACGTCGCCGGCAGCCCGCTGGCGACCAGCTTCGCGCGCGACAGGTCGGCCACCTGGTCGAGCACCGAGCCCACCACCGAGTTGTCGAGCGTGTCGGAGGGGTTGCACGACACGCCGACGCCCCGCTCGTTGAGGCCCGACAGGCCCGAGACGATGCCGGCCCACCCCACGGTGACGAAGGCCGGCCCCACGTCGGGCTGGTGGAGAATGGACACCGTGTGCTTGTGCGCGGTGTTGGCGTCGAGGAGCGCGAAGCTGTGCGCCAGCAGCGGGCCCCCGCCGACGGCCCGGCCGCCGCGCACGGCGACGGTGAACGGCGGCGGGCGCGTGCGGTTGTCGGTGAGCGCCGGGCGGCTGAGCTCGCGCACGCCCAGGCCGGCCCCGCGGGTGGTGACGACCAGCTCCTCGTCACGTCGGAAGCTGGCGCGCGGCGGCCCCGGCACCTCGATGACGCGCCGGTCGCCGGCCGACAGAACGAAGGTGACGGGCCTGGCGGCCGGCAGCGGGGTGAGCGGCGTCCACGTCACCTGCACCCGCGTGGGCGACAGCTCGAGCACCTCGAGGGCCGGGTCTCCGAAGGTGAAGAGCCCCTCGTCGACGCGCACGCGCACCGTCTGGGGGTCGACGCCGTCGGGGTCGCTGAAGACGACGCGCAGCCGGGTGCTCACGTCGACCTCGACGGCGGCGGCGAAGAAGGGCGGCTCGTACGGCGTCAGCGTTCCCTCGCCGGCCTCGTCGCGCTGCCCGTCGCCGTCGTTGTCAACCCCGTCGGCCTCGAGCCCGAGGAGCTGCACCGACTCGACCACCGGGGCGCGGCCCTGCCTGATGGCCAACCCGATACCGCGCACCGCGAGCGTGGTGTCGACGAAGGTGTTGAGGATGAGCGCCTCTTCGTAGGTGAGGCCCGAGCCGTCAGCGATGCCCCGCAGCTCGTCACGCCCGGCGCGCCCCAGGCTGCGCTCAATGCTCCTGCCGCTCTCGAGGAGCAGCTCGAACGCGAAGCGGCCACCGAGGTACTTCTCGCCCTCGTACTCCTTGAGCAACGTGGCGATGTCGGGCTGCTCCCGGGACAGGAACGGGAACAGCGAGTTCGTCATCAGCGTGGTGTAGAAGCCGCGGATCTTCGAGCGCAGCTGCGTGCCGTGGGCGAGGCCGCGCTCGTACGGCGCGCCCGACACCACCAGGTGCTCCCGCGTCGACGGCGCGGTGGCCGGCTGGCAGGCGAGCAGCGCGGCGGTGAGCAGGGCGAGCGGAGCAAAGCGCTTCACGGCGCCGACACCCTAGCGGCGCGCGTTGACGCCGCAAACCACCGCGGCGGCGAACATCCATTCGAGATGGAACGGAGCGTCAGGGGCCCTCGACGGACACCTTGATGGCGCCAGAGGCGACGGCCTGGACGATGCCCGCGAAGAGCGCGCCCTGGAGCGCGAGGCCGTCGGTGGTGGAGACGAGCCCCGCGGCCTCGAGCGAGGCGATGGCGTCTTCGGGCACCTCACCCTCTCCGCCCACCGCCAACAGCTCGCACAGCGCGCGCTCGGGCGGAGTCATCGCCGTCACCAGCACGCGCAGCGCGTTGTCCACCAGGGCGCGGCCCTCGTCCGAGCCGGCCAGCTCGTCGAGGTTCACCAGGGCGTCGATGGCGTCGGGCCCGACCTCGCCCGAGAAGCCCTTCGGCAGCTTCATGGCGGCGAGGGCGCAGAACGACACGAGCTCCCAGGGCCGGTTCCCAGTCACCTCGGCGAGCGCGCCGAGGGCCTCGTTCGAGAAGACGACGCCCTCGGCCTGAGCGGGGGTGTTGACGAGGGTGACGAGCTCGTCGTCTGAGATGAGGGGCACGAAGGCCGACGCCATGCCGGGCCGCTGCACCAGGGCCGTCTCGAAGAGCGCGTCGACGTCGCGGTGCCGGTGCGCCACCAGCGCCACCTTCACGTTCTTCGGCGTCGTCAGCACCAGGTCGAGCAGCTTCACCATCGCCTCGGCGCCGAGGTGGTGCAGCGCCAGCACCTCGTCGAGGCCGACGAAGAGGGGCGCGGCCAGCTCGCCCAACACGGTGAGCGGCGACTTCGGGTCGACGGTGAGCTCGGTGGCGCCGACGGCCTTCAAGAAGTCGCTCACCTTCGCCGAAAGCCGCGCCAGCACCGCGTCGGCAGAAGGCGGCAGCCCGTCGGGCCGGTCGGGGTCGCGCAGGTCGAGGAAGATGGCGGCGCCGCCGCTGCGCTCACAGGCCCGCGCGAGCACGCCCTTGAGCAGGGTCGTCTTGCCGATGCGCCAGAAGCCGCGGATGCAGACGTGGTTCCCGCCGGTGAGCTGCGCGGCGAGCGCGTCTTCGAGGTCCCGCCTCGCCCGGAGGGCGTCGGGCACGGGGTCGTAGAGGAGATCGAGGTAGCGGTCGGCCAGGGGGTGCAGCTCGGACATGACGGCGCTGCATAGAACGGAACCGGCCCCGCGCCCCACCCCAAAACGGCCGCGCGCTGGCAGACTGCCGCCGCCATGCCCCGCATCGAGCGCACCGACGGCCCGCGCCGCGCCTTCTGGCAGATCGACCTCGAGGGGCCGCTCGTCACCGTGCGCCACGGCCCGCTCGGCGCCGACGGCGCCGTCGCCACCCACCGCTTCGACGACGCCACCGAGGCCCGTCGGGCCTACGAGCGCCTCCTCGCCGAGCTCGGCGCCGACGCGGCCGACCGCGCGCCCAGGGCTGCAGACGCCGCCCGCCGCGGGGCCAGCGCTGAGCGCCTCACCGTGCAGCTGACGGGGCGAGGCACCTCGGTCGAGCTGTCGGCCCAGGGCGACCGCGTCACCGAGCGGCGGTGGAGCACGGCCGGCGACGAGGTCGAGATCTCGGCGCGGGCCTTCGACGACGCCACCCACGCGCTCGACGAGCTGGGGGCCCGGACCACCGTGCTGGTGCGCGACGGCTTCGAGGAGACCGAGCGTCGCCGGGAGCGGGTGGGACCGCCGGGCGCGGCCCCGGCGCCGGACGGCCGGGAGGCGAGCGAGCCCGAGCACGAGCGGGCCTGCCTCGCCGCGGCGCCCGACGACGCCGGGCCGTGGCAGGTCTACGCCGACTGGCTGCAGGGCCGGGGAGACCCCCGGGGCACGCTGGCAGCGCTGTTCCTGTCCGGGCAGGGCGCCGCCGGCACGTCGTTCCTCGAGCGGTGGCGCGAGGCGCTGCTGGGGCCGGCGGCGCAGCTGGTGCCGCTCGAGGCCGGCGCGCTTGTCTTCCGCCACGGGTTCCTCACACAGGCGCGCCTGTGGCGGCGCCGCGGGAGCGCCACCGACCTCTCGGCCCTCACCCGGGCCTTCCTCGCGCAGCCCTTCACGCGCTTCGTCACCGCCCTGCGCTTCGGGCTGGCGAGCGACGAAGCGGACAACGACTGGGGGCCCACGCTCGCGGCCCTCGTCGAGTCACCGCGCGCCGCCCAGCTGTCCGCGCTGGCCTTCGACGACTTCGGGCCCGACGAGGCCGACCTTGCCAGCACGCCCTTTGGCGACCTCTCGCGGCTCTGGGCAGGGCTGCCGGCCCTCGAGCACCTCTCGCTGCGCTCGGGCGCGGGGGGCGTGCTGGGGCGCGTCGAGCACCCGCGCCTCAAGTCGTTCGTGCGGGTGTCGACCGGCCTGTCGGCCTCGGAGCTGCGCTCCATCGGCGCGGCGCGCTGGCCGGCGCTCGAGCGCCTCGAGCTGTGGACGGGGTCGACGGCCCTGGGTGCCGAGGTGACGGCCGAGGCGCTGCGGCCGCTCGTCGAGGGGCAGGCGCTGCCGCGGCTCACCCACCTGGGGCTGGTGGCCTGCGAAGAGGCGCGCGAGCTGGTGCCGATGCTGCTCGGCTCTCCGCTGCTCCCGCGGCTGCGCACGCTCGACCTGTCGCGGGGCCTGGTGGCTGACGCTGAGGCCGGGCTGCTGCTGCGCCACGCGGACAGGCTCCGACACCTCGAGCGGCTCGACCTGTCTGAGAACCTGCTGTCGCCGGCGGGGCGCGACGCGCTGGCCCGCGCGCTGCCGAATGCACGGCTCGACGGCCAGCGCACCGACGAGGGGCGGATCGTCGCCTCGCTCGACGAGTCGTGACGTCGCCTCGTGAGGGGCGTCAGGCCGCCGCGCGCCGGGCGCGGGGGAGCGGCGTCTTCATGCGCATCACGCCCTCGAAGAGGTGCCGCTCGGTGTAGTGCGCCCGGTGGCTGACGCGCTCTCCCGGCAGCCAGCTCTGCGGCTTCTCGAGCCACTGCAGCACCCGCACCTCGCCGTCGTAGGCGAAGCCCTCGACGAGGGCCGGGGGCACCTTCCTCCAGCAGCGGCGCTCGAGCGGCGCGAAGGCGGCCTCGAAACCGTCCTTCGCGGCGACGTGCCGGCGCCGCGGGTCGAGCGTGCCGTCGAAGGCGGGCGAGATGTGGAAGAGCTCGTGAAGAATGGTCGCGACCCGCTGCCGCGGCGTCGATTGGCGGAAGAAGAGGGGCCGCAGGGTGATGGCGTACAGCACCCGGTGCCCGTGAAACGTCACCAGCGGCTTCCGGCGCCCGGTGGCGTCGCGGCGCCGCCCCTTCGAGAAGCACAGCGGCTTCACGGTGCCCCGTGAGCCCCGCCGTGCCTCGCCGGCCACCACGAGGATGGCGTCAGGGTCGAGGTGCCGGAACTCGCGCGTCGTCGCCGCCACGTGGGCGATGAGCCGCCGTACGCTCTCCGTGAAGTCCGGCCGCTTCGTCACCCCTCCCACCGTAGCGACGCAGCCCGTCATTCACCACGCGGAAGTCGGCCCGCCAGACAATCGATGGGCTCCGGGCGCGGGCCGTCGGTACGGGGCCGACATGAGCGAGCCCGGCTCCGAGGCAGAGGCGCTGACGAAAGACGAGGCGCTGGCCGAACTGGCTCGCCGCGGCATCATTGGGCCTGACGTCTGGCTGCTCGACGTGCTCCCGCTGGTCGAGATGGCCTGGAGCGACGGAGCCATACAGCCCGAGGAGCGCCAGCTCATCGCTGCCTTCCTCGAGGAGCACGTCGAGGCCGTGAACCGGGAGGCCGGACAGGCGGTGGCGTCGGTGGCCTCGGCCAGCGCGTTCGTGCAGCGTTTTCTGGCGACGCGGCCGACCGCGCAGGAATTTCGCGAGCTGCGGATGATGCTGCGGGTGCTCCGGTTGGCGGGGCCCCAGCGCGAGGTGCGCGCCA
>JADCJJ010000397.1 GCA_020247085.1 Myxococcaceae bacterium
AGGAGCGGGGTGGCGTCGCGCCGCTCGTCGAGAAGGAGCCGCACGGTCCCGTCGGTGCCGTCGCTCCGCGGGTGTCGAGGGAGGGGTGACGTCGCTCCGCTCGTCGAGAGGGAGCCGCACGGTCCCGTCGGTGCCGTCGCTCCGCGGGTGTCGAGGGAGGGGTGACGTCGCTCCGCTCGTCGAGAGGGAGCCGCACGGTCCGGTGAGGGCCCTCGCACCGCGCGTGGCGAGCGTGTGATGGCCTCGCTCCGCTCGTGGTGACGCAGGCGCGCGGCCTCGCGTGTGCGGTCGCTCGGCGCGTGGCGGTCGCGGCGAACGCGGGGCTTGCCGTCGTGGGGCAAGAGGGGCGCGACGCGAGTGGGTGGCGCGTCGCGGCGGTGTGCGCATGGGCTTCGGTACGGCGGTCGCCGCTCCTCCGTCGCGTCGAGGGGGCCTGCTCGCGCGGCGGCGACACTCGCGGGACCGGGGGCCGCGGGCGCGAAAGTCAGCCTGCGCGGACCGACAGGAAGCGGCCCGTGCTGGGCGCGCGGCCGAACTGGTCCTCGACCACGCGCGCCGCGCACAGCCGCCCCGACATCAGCGCCATCGGCACGCCCGCGCCCGGGTGTACCGAACCGCCGACGAAGTACAGCCCCGGCGTCGACGAGACGCTCGGTGGGCGCTCGAAGGTGCCCATGAAGCCGTGGTTGGCGCGGCCGTAGAGCGCGCCGCCGGTCGCCGGGAAGCGCTGCTCGAAGCCCGCTGGGCCGGTCGCGGTCGCGGAGAGCGACGTCTGGTCCACCTCGAGCCCGCAGTCCCGGAGGAGGACGAGCGTTCGCGCGCGGAGCTCGTCGAGGTAGGCCGGATCATCGGCCTTCAGATCTCCGTCTGCCGGCGCGTTGATCAGCATCAGCATGCGCTCGGGGCCCGCGACTCGCGGGGCGGCCGTACCGTCCCGGTCCTGCGCGCAGAGGTAGACGGTGGGGCGCGCGGTGATCTCCCGCCGGCGGAAGATGGCGTCGAACTCGTCCTCGTAGTGCTCGCCGAAGAAGACGTTGTGGTGGGCGAGGGGGAAGCCGCGCGTCACCGCCCGCGCGCACCAGGTGACCGCCGAGAGGGCGCGCGCCTCGCGGGGCGTCGCCCTTGCCGCGCCCGTCACCGCCGGTCCCAGGCACCCCGTGGCGATCGCCGAGACGTCGCCGTTGAAGACGATCGCGTCGCCGTCGAGGCGCTCGCCTGAGTCGAGCTGCACGCCACACGCGTGGCCCCGCTCGACGACGAGCTGCGCCACGCGCGCGCCATAGCGGAAGGTGGCGCCGCGGGCCGTCGCGAGCGCCTCGAGCACCCGGGCGACCCGGTGCATGCCGCCGACGACGCGGAACAGGCCGGTGCGCTCGACGTGGGCGACGAGCATCAGCGTCGCGGGCGTGAGCATCGGGCTCGAGCCGACGTACGTCGCATAGCGCCCAAAGAGCTGACGCAGCCGCGCGTCCTTGAAGAATCCGCCGAGCGCGTCCCACAGCGTGGTGAGGGGCATCGTGCGCCACAGCGCCTCGAGCTGGCCGAGGCCCACCCGGCGGACCAGCTCGATCGATGACGGCTTCTCGGAGGCGATGAACGGCTGCGCGAGCGTTCGATAGATGTCCTCGGCGCGCGCGACGAAGGCCCGGTAGCCCCGCGCGTCGTCCGCGCTGGCGAAGGCGCCGATGGCGTCGGCCGACCGGTTCACGTCGGGGAACAGGTCGAGCCGGGAGCCGTCGGGCCAGGCGTGGCGCGCGAGCACCTCCATGGGCTCGAGCTCGAGGTGCCGCTCGAGCACCTCTCCGCAGTCCTCGAACAGGCCGTCGAAGGCCCAGCGCATCGTGAACACCGTGGGGCCGGCGTCCATCCCGTCCACCACGCGCATCTTTCCGCCGGGCCCCGGGGCCGCCTCGAGCACCGTCACGCGCACGCCGCGCCTGACGAGGTCGAGGGCCGCCGCGAGGCCCCCCATGCCGGCGCCGACGACGATGACGTGCTGGGTCTTCATGGAGCGCTCCAGGGGCTGGGCGGTGACGTCGCGTGGCGCCGCGCGACCGGCTGGCCGCCGCCAGCGTCGGGGGCAGGGCCTGGGGCCGGGGCGCCGTCGCCCCCGGGCCGCCTCGAGGCCGAGAGACGGCGACCGCTCGCCCCTCTCCCTGGCGCCTCGGGGCTCGGCCCCTCGCACCGACGGGTCGGGCGCACGTCGTTGGGCGCACCAGCCTTCATCGCCAACCAGCGCTTCGGCGGCGTGGAGGCGCCGAGGGGGCGACGTGAGGCCGCCTCGACGCCCGGCGCAACGCAAAGCGGTGCTCCGGCCCGCCTCGTCACGTCACCGCTCCGCGCGCTGGCTCGGCCGACGCCTCGCCCCGGGGTCGCCGGGGCAGCCGCCGCCAGTGGTAGAGGATGATCGCCAGCCCGCCGAAGAGCGGCACTGCCCACAGCTGCGGGCTCAACGCCAGCGAGGGCACCAGCCGCACCGCGCCGAGCGCGAGGAACGCCGTGTAGACCGAGATGCCGGCCCCCACGAGCCCCTTCAGGTGCTCCCTCAGCCAGTCGTTCGGCGCCGGCGCGCGCGCGAAGATGAAGCGCAGGTTCGTGCCGACGGTGGCGAAGCCGATGAGCGACGCCAACATCATCAGCGGCTGCCCCAGCAGCGCCCCCTGGAGCACGCAGTTCGCCGCCCCGAGGAGGACGAGCACCTGGAGCGCGAGGTTGACCGGCCCGCGGTTGCGCGTGTGCGCCTGCTTGTTCTCGACGCACTTCCAGCCGTACCAGGCGAGGTTGATGGTCAGCACCGCCAGGTAGATCATCATCCACCCGAAGAGGCCCCGCACCAGCCCCGCGTCGGTGAACGGCGGTGGGAACGTGGCATGCGTCTCGAGCGGGGCGATGAGCGAGCAGGTGGCGATGCAGGTCGCGAAGGCGCCCGCCGCGAGCATGCAGTACGTGAAGACCCGGCCCCAGCGCCGGTGCGCTGCGGCGCCCTTCTGGCCCACCACCGGCACCCAGAACGACACCAGCCCGACGAGCCCCACGATGATGTGGAGCACGATGAAGGCCTTGAAGGCGAAGACGACGGCGCTCATGGGCTCACCTCGACGCGCGCCGCGGGGCCTGCCGCCTCGGGCGGGCTGCCGTACCATTCGATGTCGAAGGTCGACGCCTCACCCAGGCTCGTCCGTTTGCGAATGGCGTGGCTCAAGATGCGCCAGGCCGTCAGCGGCATGGTGAGGAAGGGCAGGGGGTCGCGCCAGCTCCACACCACGTCCCGGGCGCGCCACATCGCCGCGAACGAGCGCCGCGCTTGCGCGAAGTCCCCCGCCAGGAAGGCCCGCTCGGTCTCGGTCAGCGTCGGGTAGAACTGCTGCGCCAGCCGCTGCGGCCGCAGGCGCACCGGCGACGCCTGGCCCGGGGCAGAGATCATCGCCGTCGCGAGGTCGCCCGGCTCGACGAAGTGCACGCCGCTGGTGATGCGCGGGTTGCACTCGATGCCGAAGGGGCGCCCGCCCGCGTCCACCACGAAGTCGAACGAGAGGAAGCCGTCGTGCTGGCGTGCCGCCGCGAACCGCTCGACCCACTGCGAGATGGCGGGGCAGTCGACCTGCTCGAAGCACACCGACACGGTGCCGGCCATCACCAGGCCGCGGTAGACGACAGTGACGAGCACCTGCCCACCCCGGACGACCGAGAAGGTGCTGAGCACCGCCCCCTCGACCTTCGCCTGCACCACGCAGGGCTCGTCGCGCACCGGCAACGGCGCGCCTCTCGGGAAGAACTCGACGCCCCGCCCCGAGCACGAGAAGCGCGGCTTCACCACGAAGTCGCCGGCGTCTGCCAGCCGTCGGGCCTGCGGGTCACCCAGGGCCACCGTCTCGGGCACGTCCACGCCCGTCGGGCGCGCGAGCTCGATGAAGCGCAGCTTGTCGTGCAGCTCGAGCAGCGTGCGCTGGTCGGGGCAGAACATCGTCACCCCGGACGGCAGCAGCGGCTTGAGCCCCGCGGCGTGCATCGTCTCCTCCGAGATCGGCACCACCAGGTCGACCCGCTCTTGCGTGACGAGCTCGCCCAGCTGCCGCAGGTACCCCGCCGTGTCGGTCACCGGAGAGACGACCTCGACGCTCCGGCTCACCTGCCGCGAGACGCGCGAGAGGTGCCAGGGGTGGGGCTCGGCGACGAGGACCCGGAAGCCGAGGGCCGAGAAGCCGCGGATCAGCTCGATGGACTTCGGGAGCCGCCCGAGCGTCAGCAGCACGGTTCGGCGGCGCGAGAGCCCCGTCATGGCGCCTCCCGCCGGCGAACGCTGACGATGATCTGCCGCGCCGGCCGCGTGGTGAGTCTCGCGAGCGGCCACACCTCGTCGGGCGCCTGCGCCACCACGTCGTACCGCTGCACGAGGCGGGCGATCACCAGCGTCGCCTCGAGCGTCGCAAAGGCCGCCCCGATGCAGAGCCTCGGGCCCGCGCCGAAGGGCAGGTAGGCGCCTGGCGGGAGCTCGCGCTCGAAGCGGTCCGGGTCGAAGCGGTCGGGGTTCTCCCAGAGGCGCTCGTGCCGGTGCATGGCCCAGGGGGCGATCATGATCATCGTGCCGCGCCGCACCTTGCGCGTGCCGAGCGTCAGGTCCTTCGCGGCGACGCGGGGCAAGAAGGTGATCGGCGGGTACAGCCTCAGCGCCTCGCGGAACACGTTGCGCACGAAGACCAGTTTGCGCGTGTGCTCGAACTCGAGCGGCCCCCCTCCCGCGACGCGCGCCACCTCGGCCCGGATGCGGGCGACGACCTGCGGCTGCTGCGACAAGATGAAGAGGGTCCAGGTGAGGCCGCTGGCGGTCGTCTCGTGGCCGGCGAGGAAGAAGACGCCGATCTCGTTGATCAGCTCCTCGCGTGAGAAGCCCTGGCCCGTCACCGGGTCTCGCGCCGCCACCGCCGCGCTGGCGATGTCGTCGAGCGCAGGTGCGTCGGCCGAGAGGCGCGCGTCGATCATCTCGCCGACCAACGCGCGAATCGTCCGGCACGCCTCGAGCACCCCGGGCGGCTGGGGAATGCGCGCCCACGGGCGCTCGAGCAGCAGGCGGCGAATGCTGACGTTCTCGACGCTGCGCTCGAAGCGGTCGAAGGACTCGAAGACCTCGCGCGAGGTGCCGGCCGACAGCGGCTGCGAGAAGATGGTACGGGTGATGATGTCGGCGGTGAGGTGGCCCATCGCCTCGTCGAGCGAGAAGGGAGCCTGGGTCGCCGCGCGCTCGTCGAGGGTGACGCAGGCCTCGTCCACCGCCGCCGCCATCGCCGGGAAGGCGCGGGTGATGCGCATGTGCGAGAAGGCGGGCTCGAGGGTGCGCCGCTGCTGCCGCCAGCGCTCGCCGCTCGAGACGAACATCGCGTCGCCCACCAGCGGCTCGAGCGCGCCGACGAAGAGGTCGTTCTTCGGGAAGAGCTCGACACTGCCGTCCATCACCGTCGAGACGAGGGCCGGGTCGTTCACCAGCAGAATGCCCCGCACCGACATGCCGAGCGGCGTCACCAGCTCGCGGTACGCGACGTCGGGCAACAGGCTGAGCAGGTTGTTCTCACGGCGCGCCACCACCCGCGCCAGCGATGAGACCGGCCCGCGCGGAACCGGCGCCGGCGGGCGGTATAGCCCTGGCCCCGCGATCGTCTCGGCCGCGCTCATCGTCGCACCCGCTGCGGCAGAGGGAAGCGCAGGGCGTGCTTGCGGAAGCTCAGGTTTACCCCCAGCAGCGCGTCGGTCACCACGTGGCAGATGGGAATCTCGGGCTCGGCGTCGCGAACGACGGTGGCCGAGAAGCCCCTCGCGCGCAGGAACGTCGCCGCTGCCTCCGCCGCCGCGGCCGGCTCCTTCACCACCAGCCCCAACCCGCCCGCCGTGCCGTGCAGCCGCGCGCGCACCGCCTCGGACGGCGCGGTGATGATGGTGGCGCCGTCCCACAGGATGGCGCGCTTGACGCCCTCGGTGTCGCCTCGGAACCGCTGCGGCAGCCCGTGCAGCGCCAACAGCTCGACGATGGCCCGCTGCGCCTCGACGGACGACGCCGCGAAGAGGCGAGACCCGCCGTCGGGCACCGGCAGCAGGTTTCGCCCGTTGAGCGCGAGCAGCGCCCACCCCAGCACCAGGCCCACCAGCACGAGCGCCCACATGGGAACGAACATCGTCACACCCCCGAGTGGAGCGCTGGCGCTCCAGCGGCCTTCCCGGCGCTCCGCGGCATCCGGAACGGCAGCAGCAGCTTCGCCCACCCGGCCTTGAAGCGGTCGAGCTCGAGGCTCTCGTGCACGCCCCACACCGTCTCGCCCCGCAGCGTCGACTCGACGATCGAGCGCGCGTAGAAGTGCGAGTCCGTCAGCGTGCGCACCACGCGGGCAGTGGTCTCGGAGCGCGTCCGCCTCGGAATGCGGAACAGCGAGGTGGGCAAGGGCACCGGGGCCGGCGGCTCGAAGCGCTCGGCGCGCTGGCCGTCGAAGTGCAGCGCCATCGCCTCGGCGAGCCCGCCACGCGGCCGCACGTCGTAGAGCACGCAGGCGCCGCGCTTCAGCGGCGCGCGCGACCACGTCCACGACTGGAAGTCGCGCTCGAGCGCCCCCGCGCCCCAGTTCGAGTCGAGGTACCCCGTGCCGCTCCAGCGCATCGCCGGCTCGTCGAAGGCCACCTCGACACGCGACTTCGGGGCGATCGGCCACCAGTGGTGACCGCCCGCCGCCGACAGCTCGACGGGCGCTCCGCCGAGCACCTCGGGGCGCACGGTGATGGTGCCCGACAGCCGCAGAGGCATCGGGAACCCGCGCTCGCGCACCGTCAGGCGCAGCGCGTCGCCGCGCACCTCGACGGCGCTGGGGCCCAGCTGCAGCCCCTCGCTCGTCTGCACCAGCTGCCCCCGCCCCCGCTCGGTGAGGGCCCAGCGGCTCGCCGCCCCGGTGCGGTACAGGGCGACGTTCAGCGCGACGTGGTCGAGCGGGTCCTTCCGGCCGCTCCAAGCGTAGTACGGAGAGAAGACGCTGCCGATGAAGGCGATGCAGGTCAGCGCCTCGCGCCCGTCGTCGCTGATGGCGTCGAGGTACCACCACCGGTAGCCGTCGGTGGGCACCGGCGCATCGAAGTTCAACGCGAGCCCGCGCGCCGCCGTCATGGCGTCACCGTCGGGGGGCTGGTGCGACAGGGCGCGCCACGTGGTGTAGAGGGCACGGTATGCCTCGCTTCGGTGCGCGAGGGGTAACGCGGCAGCGGCGCGTTTTCACGACGACGGAGTCCCGGGTGAACGAACTGGCGAGAGGGAAGGGCGCTTCGGCCGGCGGTGCGGGGCCGCTGACGCTCGGCGACCGCTGGTTCCGCCTGCGCAACCGCATCTTGACGAGCGCGGCCTTTCAGCGATGGGCGGTGCGGCTCCCCGTCGCGCGGTGGGTCGCCCGCCGCCGGGCCGAGAAGGTGTTCGAGCTCGTCGCCGGCTTCGTCTACTCGCAGGTGCTGTACGCGTGCGTGACGCTGAAGCTGTTCGAGCGCCTTTCCGACGGGCCTGCGCCCCTCGAGGCCCTCGCCGACTTCATGGCGCTCCCGCTGGAGCGCGCCCGCCGCCTGCTCGACGCCGCGGTGTCGCTGAAGCTGCTCGAGCGCCGGCCGCAGGGGCGGTACGGCCTGGGCATCTTCGGGGCGCCCTTGCTGGCCAACCCGTCGATCGGCCACATGGTCGAGCACCACGCGATGCTGTACCGCGACCTCGCCGACCCGGTCGGACTGCTGCGCGGCGACCCGACGACGAGCGAGCTGTCGCGCTATTGGAGCTACGCGGGCCGCGGCCCCGGCGACCGCTCGTCCGCCGAAGAGGTGGCTCCCTACTCGGCCCTCATGGCGAGCTCGATGGCCCTCATCGCCGAGGACATCCTCGATGCGTACCCGTTTGGCCGTCACCGCCGGCACGTCGACCTGGCGGGCGGAGAGGGCGCCTTCGTCGAGGCCGCCGCGCGCACCCCGGGTTTGTCGTCGACGCTGTTCGACCTGCCGGCGGTCTGCGAGCGGGCCCGCGCCCGCTTCGTCCGGGCGGGCCTCGAGGGCCGCGTCGCCGCCGTCGGGGGCGACTTGTTCAAGGGCCCGGTGCCGACGGGGTTCGACCTGGCCACGCTGGTGCGGGTGGTACACGACCACGACGACGCCCAGGCCCTGCGCATCCTCCAGGCGGCGCGCGGGGCGCTCGTGCCCGGAGGCGTGCTCCTCATCGCCGAGCCCATGTCGGGCACGCCCGGCGCCGAGGCCATGGCCGACGCCTACTTTGGGCTCTACCTGTTCACGATGGCCCAGGGGCGGGCGCGCTCGGCTCGAGAGCTCGAGGCCATGGCGCTCGCGGCCGGCTTCCGCAGCGCGCGGCTCGTCCGCACCCGGCGGCCCATGTTGACGCGCCTTCTGGTCGCACAGGCTTGACGACATCCTTCCGCTCCAGCGGGACTGCTTCGAGAGACGAAGACGGGGGCGCCCAGCTGTGTGAGCGCCCCCGCGGGTGGTAAGACGGAGCGCGGAGACGCGCGCCTCGTCGCCTTCGGCCGCTACGGCGCCGGCGTCGGAGGCGCACCTTCGGCGGGCGTGGCCCCTTCGGCGGGGACCTCGGCCGGCGGTGGCTCGACGGGCGTCTTCGCCGGCTGAGGCTTCGCCTCGGCAAGCACCACGTAGTCCTTCAGCATCGAGACGCCGAGGAGCGGCTTGTACGCCTGGTTGTGGCACGTCGCGCAGTTGAGCTTCGGCGCGTCACCGTGCGGACCCTTGCGGTAGTCGGGGAACTGATCCGTGAGCGGAATCAGGTACTCGTTGTTGAGCCCACGCACCATGCGGATGCCGTACCAGGCCGTCGTGCGCTGCGGCGGGCTGGTGCTCCACTCGGCCATCGACCGCGTGTTGTGGCAGTAGGTGCAGTTGACGCCGAGCGAGTTCGACATGTGCATCATCAGCCCGTACGTCCACTCGGTCTGCTTGATCGACGAGCGGTTGGTGTTCGGCTTCGACTCCTCGGAAATGACGCGGATGTTGGCGTTCCCCTTGAGGAAGACCTCGTAGCCGTTGTGCGGTAGCGAGGCCGTGGCGACGCGACCCGACGGCACGTTCTGGTAGTCGTTGTTCCCGCCGAAGTCGTCGTTGCGGGGCGCGTCGGTGTCGAACCAGATGGTCGCCGGCACCGGGTTGCCGCGGTGGCAGGTGTAGCAGGTCACGCCCGTGCCCTTCACGTGCGCCTGCCAGTCCTGGTTGATGTGCATCGTCATCTGCAACATCCGCCGGGCGACGCGCTTCGTGTACAGCTCATCGCTGTACATGTTGTTCGGGTCGGCGATGACGTACCCGTCTTCGTCCTTCTCCGGGTTGCCGTTGGCATCCTTCTTGGGGGCGTGACAGTACGCGCAGCCCTGCTCCGGAGCGACCCATGTCGTCATGGCCGTCATCAGGCGCGTCATCTCGCCAGAGGTGAGGTGCCCGAGCACCTGCACGTTCTTGTACGCGTCGACGGCCAGCTGACCGCCCGGCGCGGCCGGGGGAAGCGGTGGCGGCACGACGTTGGCCTTCACCTTCGCCGTGAGCGCCTTGTCGCTCTCGAGCAGCTCCATGCCGACGCCCGGGTAGCCCTGCTGAAAGGCCTCGACCTTCTTGAACGTCGCCGCGACGCCCATGCCGAGGGCCACCACCAACAGCGTGCCCGTCACCTTCAACCACATGCTCATGGC
>JADCJJ010000398.1 GCA_020247085.1 Myxococcaceae bacterium
CGACGCAGCGACGCCACGTGCGCCTCGAGCACTGCGACGTGGGCCTCGAGGTCCCGGCGCTGAATCACCGCCAGCCGCGCCCCCCACTTGTCGCGGGCCTCGTCGGCGAGCTCGAGCTGTCGCTTGAGCCCGACCACCTCGGCCTCGAGGGCGGCGACGCGGGCCGTGACCTGTTGGTGCGCCTCGACGCGCCGCCGCAGCTCGCGGTTCTCGACCTGGAGGGCCTCGAGCAGGTCCCGGCTGTCGCGGTCGACGCTCATCGTCCCAGTCCAGTCAGGAGCCAACCACGTGCGCAGCGGGCCGGGCCACCGCCGTCGGCACGGCGGCCGGGCCGATGCGACACGCGGCGGCCGCCTGGTGAAGTACGCGACGCCCACTCCCGACGTGCAGAGCGCCCCGCGCACGGGCGTCGCCCGAGCCCCCGAGCGCCGATGCGCCCAGCCCCCCCCGAGTCCGGTACCCGGCGCTACCCGCTCGCGGACGAGCCTCGCGGCGTCCTCTGTCCGATGCGACCCGCGCCTCCGACTCGCGAACGAACCTCCCGCCCGCATGGTGCGGCGGCGGCGCACGGCCCCCATGCGCGCAGCTCCACTTCGGTGGGAGCGCCGGGCCACCTTGCGTTCGGCGCCCGGAAGCCGCAAGGAAGGGCCGTCATGCTGGCCGCCCGCCCCCGTCTCGAACCCCACCGACGCGCCGATGCGACGAGCGTGATGGTGAAGGAGATCTACCTCTCGCTCCAGGGCGAGTCCTCGCACCAGGGCAAGCTGTGCAGCTTCGTCCGCCTCACCGGCTGTCACCTGCGCTGCGCCTGGTGCGACAGCGAGTTCTCCTTCAAGGGCGGCGTGCGCATGGAGAACGCAGAGGTGGTGCGGCAGGTGCTCGCCCTGGGGGCGCCGATGGTCGAGATCACTGGCGGGGAGCCGCTCCTTCAACCCGGGGTCTACCCGCTCATGGAGGCGCTGCTGGCGCGCGGGCTCACGGTGCTGCTCGAGACGAGCGGTGCCATCGACGTGCGGCTGGTACCCTCAGCGGTGCACAAGATCGTCGACCTCAAGACGCCTTCGTCGCGAGAGACCGACCGGAACGACCTGCGCAACTTCGAGTCGATGGGCCCGGGCGACGAGCTCAAGTTCGTCATCGGCTCGCGCGAGGACTACGACTGGAGCGTGGGGATGATTCAAGCCCACCGGCTGAACGAGCGGCCATTCGGGCTCCTCTTCTCTACGGCGTTCGGCATGCTCGCGCCGTTGACGCTGGCCGAGTGGGTCATCGCCGACAGGCTCCCGGTGCGCTTTCAGCTGCAGCAGCACAAGTACGTCTGGGAGCCCAACGCACGGGGCGTCTGACGCAGCGTCCTCGAGTCGCTCGACGCCCTCCTGGCCCGGGAGCCCCGGCGCTGGCGCACCGGTGGGTCCACGTCAGCGGCGCGCGGCCCGGGCGCCCTTGCTCGATCGCGCCGCGGCGACCCGACGACGGGCCGGGCGGGCTGGCTTCGAGGCCGGCTTCCTGGCTGGAACGGGCCGGTCATCGGTGACGGCGGGCAACTGCGTCAGCGAGCTGCGACGCGCCTCGATGGCCTTGTACCGCTCCTTGCGCGCGACGAGCTCGGCCTTCACCTGCTCGAAGTACTCGCGGCCGCCAGGCACCACCGGCTGGCCGTCGATGAGTTCGGGAGCGCCCTGCACCACGATGGGCCACTGGGGCAGCGCGGTGTCGATCTGCTTCAGCCGCGCCGTGAGCAGCGCTCGCACCGTCGTCATCGTCTCGAGCGACGGCGCCGGCACCTGGGACAGCAACACGAGCGCGAACAGCCCCGGGCGACCCGCCTCGTCGAAGCCCTTCATCGTGAAGGCCTCGACGATGGAGAACCCCGCCCCCAATGGCCGCGTGTTCAACTCGCGCGTCAGGTCCGACAACTTCGTGTCCAATCTCACGTCGTCGTACATGGCAGTCGCCAATACACGAACCCTCGCCCCGAAGGGAACCCCTCCCCTCTCGAATCTCGGCCCCGTGCAACCCGCAAGGACTCGGAACAACTTGGCTTCTTCGTCGGGGTGATGCCCCTCAGGCCGGCCACACGCACCGAGCGGCCGGTGCGGGCCAGTCCAGTTGGCGCCGCGATGAGCGGGGGTCATCGAGTCCGCGGCGTCGACCTGGGTCCAAGGCGACGGTGGCCCCGACGGGGACAGGCCAGGACGCTCGTCACCGCCTGGGACGCGGCGCGGCGGACCGGGTCACGGCGCACCACCCACTCGAGCGACGGCCCGCCTCCCTGGCGCGAGCGCACCGCTGTCGGTGGCGCACGAACGGCCTGCGCCGCGGGTGGGGCACGCTGCTTCGCGCTCCGCTCAACCGGGTGGCCAGGTAAGGCGCCGCCCGGCGAGCAGGTGCAGGTGCACGTGAAAGACGGTCTGCCCGCCGTCGGCGTTGCAGTTCATCACCAGGCGGTAGCCGGCGTCGGCGAACCCCTGGGCCTGCGCGAAGCGGCTGGCGGCGTAGGCGAGGTGGCCGAGCAGCAGCCGGTCTTCGGCAGTGGCGTCGTTGACGGTGGCGAGGTGCCGCTTCGGAATGAAGAGGGCGTGCGTCGGCGCCTGCGGGTTGATGTCGAAAAACCCGAGGCAGTGCTCGTCGTCGTGGATTCGCTTCGCGGGGATGGTGCCCGCGACGATTCGGCAGAAGAGGCAGTCCATGATGCTTTTGGTGTAGCGCAGGCGCGGAGGCGCATCACGCCCGCCGTCGCGCGAGCACCTCGACTGGAGCGCCCACCCGCAGCCACCCCGAGCCCGCGTGAACGGCGTTCTGCCCGAAGACGGCACCGTGCGGCGGCTGCGTACGAAAGGCCGCCAGCGTCGCCAGTGGCGCGCTGCCATCAGGCCGGGCGCCGGTGCGCTGGTCGGTGGTGATGACGACGCAGCGGGCGCAGGGCTTGACAAGGTCGAGCACGACGTCGCCGACACGCAGCTGGCGCCAGTCGTCCTCGGCCCAGGGCGTGTCGGCCTCGACGACGACGTTGGGGCGGAAGCGCTCCATGCCGAGGGGCCGCGCCAAGCGCTCGTTCAACGCGGCGAGCGAGGCCGTGTTCGTCACCAGCAGCGGGTACCCGTCGGTGAAGCGCGTCTCGGCGTCGGCCCGCGAGCGCCACGCCGGGTCGACGGGTCGGGTCGAATCGGCGGGGAACCGCACCAGGCGGCACGAGCGGCCGAGCCGCGTCGCGAGCCAGCGCGCGGCGACGTCACCGCAGTCGATGGCCGAGACCGTGTCGCGCCACACCGTGACGTCCCGGCGGAGGCCCGCGACGTCGAGCGGCACCTCGAGCGCAGCCCCGCCGTCGTCGCCGAGGGCCAGGGTCGCCCCATCGACCCGCGCCGTCAGCGTCGCCAGGGCAGGCGCGTTTCGCTGCGAGACGAAGCGGTTGGCCTCGTCCACCACCATGAACTCCCGGTCGTGCGCGGGGCCCCTCGGCCCGAGCTCGAGGGTCTCGGCCTCGACGCCGCGCATCGACTTCACCGGGTAGCAGAACAGTCCGACGACACGCACGAGAGTCTCGAAAACGAACCGGGGGCGCCACCCGACGTCGAGTAGCGCCCCCGTCGAGTCATGACGACGCGTTCACTACGGCGTGAAGCGGATCGCGTCGGTGGTGTTGACCGAGTTCGACATCGCCTGGCTGTGCACGATGGCCTCGGTGCCGGTCGCGTTCTCGACGCCAATGGTCGCGAACTGCCCCGTCACCTCGGTCGCCGACCCGCCGTTGGCGGCGAGCGTGCAGTAGTGGAACTCGACGACGTTGGTCCCCTCGAAGATCTTCGCCTGGAAGGTCAGGCGCTCCAGACCCACGCCACTGGGACCGCTCGCCCAGAAGCCATAGTCAGACCATTCCACGACGAAGCGGCGGCTCCCCGCAGGACCAAACACTTCGGCGCGGGCGGCCGACGTGCCGGTGACGTTGAGGTCGTCCCAGAACACCGCCGCCATGTTGTTGGGAGTGAGCGCGTTGGGAATCGAGCCTCCCCCGTTCGACCCGACGGTGCCGCTGGGCATGGTGCTGAAGCCCAGCAGACCGTTGGAGGAGACGGAGTAGGTCGAGACGGGGCTGCCGTAGAACGAGAAGGGGAAGGGCAGCGCCGCGAAGGTCGTCGCCGCGTCGTCGCCGACGGCCGCGGTGAGGGCCGTCGCGGCCGCCGTGAGCGTGTCGCACGCCTGCGGGACGGTCGTCTTCACATACGCCGGCGCCGGCGCCGTCGCCAGGTTGATGGCAAGCTGGAACGTCGGGGTGCCGCCCGTCGTGCCGAACCGATCGACCACGAGGAAGACGGTTCTAGCCGTCGAGCTGGCGTTGTCGAAGGTGATCGTCTCGTTCACCGGCATCGCCGTGGTGCCGCTGAACGTGGCGTCGGCACGCGCGAGGCAGCCCGTGATGGGCCCGCAGTTCGAGGCAGGACCGTCGACGATGCTCAAGCCGAGGTCGGCCGCAGAGGTCGTCGTCGCGGTGAGCCTGAAGTTCGGCGGCACCGTAATGCGGTAGACCCGGTCCTCAGCGTTCGCGAGCGCGCACGAGGCGAGGAAACCGCTGTAGTCATTCCCGTAGCCGACGAGGGTCTCGCTGGTTGTCACGCTGGCGGTGACGGCCGTGAGCGAGTCGGAGCAGATCTCGCCCGTGAGGAACGGCGCCACCGTCGTGGTGAGGTCGAACGTTCCAACCGTCGCCGACTCGCTGTCGATGAGCAGGAGGACGTTCTGCGGGACGCCGGTACCGTTCGTGTAGTTGATGGTCTCCGCGCCGTTGCCGAACGCGTCGGACCCGGCCGCGCAGACGATGCCCTGCGTTCCGCCATCAGCGCCCGTCGTGCCGCAGTTCGCAGCACCGCCGACCACCGCGTTGAGCGTCGCCGGGAACGTCGGAGTCAGCACCGCGGTGAGCCGCTGGTTGTCCGGCACCGAGACCGAGTACACGCCGTCGGGACCGCCGGGGTTGACGCCCTGGCACGCGTTGACGTCGCTGAAGCGCAGGTCGTTCGCCAGGCCCACCAGCGAACCGCTGGCGGTGGTGCCCGCCGTAAGCTGAGCCGGCACCGCGCAGGTCTCGCCGGGGTTGAGCGTCATCGGCAGCGCAGCGGCCGTGGCGCTCACCGTGAACGAGGCCGTGCCCTGGAGCGAGGTGCTGTCGACGATGACGAGCAGGTTCTGCGCGCTGGCCGTCGTGTTGTCGTAGACGAGGGTGTCCGTCCCGCCGGTTCCACCTGTGTCGTTGAAGGCGAGGCAGCTCGTGCCGCAGGCCGCCGCGTTCGACACCAGCGAGATGCTGCAGTCGGTCCCCGTCGACACCACCGTGATGGTGAGGCGCTGCATCGGCGGAGCCGAGATGCTGTAGACGACGTCACGCCCGGACTTGAACGAGCACCCGCTCGTGAACGTCGAGTAGTCGTTCCCGAAACCGGTCAGGTCGCGAGGCGTGGTGGTGGCGAGGCTCAGCGGCAACGGAGTGCCGCAGATGTCACCAGCCGGCGGAGCCGCGAAGTTGATGGCGAGTGAGTAGGTGCCAAGCGGCGTGGCGACGTTCGAGTCGACCACGAGCAACACGCTCTCAGCCGCATTGCCCAGCACGTTGCTGCGGGTCACCGTCTCGGCGGCGGGCCCGGCCAGGTTCGCGCTGCTCAAGCACGGGCCAACAGAGCATTCGGTCGCCGCCGCCAGCACCTGAAGCGAGAGGTTCAGGAAGCCGCCGTCCGGCAGCACGCCGGCGTCGGTCGGCGTGGCCACGGCGGTCAGGATCTGGCCCGGGGGGATGGTGACGGCATAGGCCCGGTCGATGCCCGGCAGGTACGCGCAGCTTGTTTGGCCCTGCGCCGTGTACTGGTTCTGGAAGTCCGTGAACGTCTCGTTCTGGAACGTCTGCGGGGTCGTCGTGGCCGCGGTGACGTTGCCGCAGACGTCACCCGCGGTGAGCGTGATGGGCGTGGTCGAGACGTTCAAGCTGAACGTGCCCCCGGGCGTCGAGGTCGACGTGTCGACGATGACGAGGAAGTCAGCCGCGGCGCCGACGTTGTCGAAGGTCGCCGTCGCCGTACCCGGGGTCGCAGACGACGAGCCGCCCGCGACGCACGTGACGGACGCTGCACAGGTGGTGCCCTGCACGATGTTCAGGGTCGGAGCGAAGGCGACGCCACCGTCACTGTTGGTCGAAGCCGTGACCGTCGCAGTGAGCCGGTTGTTCGTCGGCACCGACACCCGGTAGACGCGGTCGAGCGACGTCGTGCCGACGCCGCAGCCGGCGCCGCCAGCGTAGTTGGAGAAATATCCGACGAGCGTATCGGCAGGACGGCTCGCAGGGAGCGATGTGAGCGCGACCGCGTTCTCGCAGAGGTCTCCCGCGAGGAGCGGCACGACATCGGAAGTGAGCGTGAAAGGCCCGCCGGCATCGGCGAAGAAGCCCTCGACGACAAGGAACGCGTTCTGGGCCGACGCCGTTCGGTTCACGTAGATCTGCGCGGGAGTCGGGTCGTCCGGGTCATCGACTCCGAGCGCACAGGTCTGCCCACCGAAGCCACCGTCAGAGAGCGCTGCGCCGCAGGCCGAGGCAGGACCAACGATGACGTTGAAGATGGAGTCCCAGTTCTGACCACCGTCAGACAAGGACGAGCGGAGCGTGGTTGAGAGCCGCGAGAACGCCGGCACTTCGACCGCGTAGACCAACTCCGGTCCGTTTGAGGGGCTGGAGCTGCTAGCAGAGCAAACGGTCGAGCTTTGGTACCGGATGTCATTGAGGGCGCCAGTCGTCGTCCCGGTGATGACCGCGGACGGCACCGTAATGGGAGTTGCAGTGGCGCACGTCTCGTTCGGGAACGAAACACTTCCTCCGGCCGTGCCGCCCGCCGTCGAACCACCAGCCGAGCCACCCGCCGTCGAACCACCAGCCGAGCCACCCGCCGTCGAACCACCAGCCGAGCCGCCCGCCGTCGAACCACCAGCCGAGCCGCCCGCCGTCGAACCACCGGCC
>JADCJJ010000399.1 GCA_020247085.1 Myxococcaceae bacterium
ACGCGGGGACTGACATCCGACCCACCACCCCTTGGGCCGACCTGAGCCAACCCGACACCCCAAACACCGAGGACCCGACGAAGAAGACGCAGTGGTTCGGCTTCGTGCGCAAGGTCGGTGTGCGCGATGCTGGCACCCTCGCCGAGGCGATCGCGGCGGTGCGAGCGTTCATCGAGGCGCCGCTCGCCTCGGCGACGAATGGCACCCCCGCGCCTGGGACGTGGCGAGCGGGCGGGGCGTGGGGGTGAGGTCACTCCGCGTCCCGCAAGCTGAACGCGACCGCTTCGATGCGAATCAGGTCGCCGGACTGCATCTCGATCTCGAGCACGGATGCATCGTCACCGGCGGCCGCGGGGCCGCGGACCTCGTTGATCGAAACGCTGAACCCCCAAGGCAGCTGCCGGTGACAGCCAAGCCGGCGCACGGCTGACGCCACCACCACGCGTTGAGGATGCGTCGGAGCGCCGGTGCGAATCCGCAGGACTGCCTCGCCCGACGACCAGCGCAGCTCCATCGATTCCAGGGTCGCGTCGTGCAGTCCGGCCCAGCTCTCGGTCGTCATCATCCACCTCCCAACGGAAGGCGGGCTGCAGGAGACTCCGGCGGGACGACGTTGCCGTTGATGTCGATGCGCTGCCCTTCGGGGTTGTTGACGTGCCCTTGAGGAGGGCTCGCGTTGGGATGTGACAGGATTCGCTGCTGCCCGGTCTGCGGATCGATGTACGCGCCCCTTCCTCCTGCTGGATCTGCCCCACGAGGAGTCAGCCCGAGTTCGCGCGCTCGCGCATCAAGCTGCGCGGGCGTCCTCCCCGCGACCTCGCTTGGCGAGATATGCCCAGTCGGGCCGGCTCGTTCCGGAAGAAAGCGACCGGGGTCGGTGATCCTCCCGCCCCCTGCGGCAAAGCGGTAGCGTGACGCGTTCTCGTCGTACCCGGCGCCGATTCCCTCGTGCAGTCCGCACGTTGCGCCGCTCGCCGGCCCGACGAGCGTGGCGGCCACGACCTCGAAGGCCCCGACGCGAGTCTGCGAGCCTGCATCGGCCGCAGACGAGAAGGCCCCCGCCGCCGCGGGCCTGGTCGGGGACAGGGCGAAGGCGCGAAGGCCGCCGAGATGGAGATGCTGCCGAAAGGCGAGCGCGACGACGTGCAGAAGCTGCAGCGCCTGCGCGTGCCCGTCGAGGGCGGCGTCACCGTGCCCCTCGGCGTGCTGGCGCAAGTCTCGACGGGGCGCGGGCGAGCGTCGGTTAACCGCGAGAACGGCCGCCGGTACATCGGCATTCGCATGAACGTGCGCGAGCGCGACCTGGGGGGCTTCGTCGAAGAGGCCCGCGCCCTCGTCGCCGCGAAGGCGCCCGTCGGCCCGGGGCAGTCGCTCGAGTGGGGCGGCGAGTTCGAGAACAAGGAGCGTGCCGTGACGCGGCTCGAGCAGGTGGTGCCGGTGGCGCTGCTGCTGACCTTGCTGCTGCTGTTCAAGGCCTTCCACTCGTTCCCGCTGGCGGTGTTGACGCTCCTCAACGTGCCCTTCGCGCTGACGGGCGGCGTCTTCGGGCTGTGGCTGTGTGGAGACGTGAAACAAAGCGGGAAACCGAGGCAAGGGGGAAGAGGCGGTGGGGGGCGTCCTGGTGCGCGGAGCGGGGCTTGACACTCGCTGACGGTGGCCAGCCGGTGGCGGAAGAGGCCTCGGAGGCAGACGAAGGCCCTGGCGTGGTGAGCGCGGGTTGGCCGATGCGTGAGGGACGTCAGACCACCAGGGGCAGCTGAGGATGGGCGGTGGAGGGAGGCGGCAGGGCGTCAGGGGCGAGAGGGTGTCCCAGGTGGCGCAGCCGCTCCTCTGCGGCGGAGCGGGTGTGTCCTTCCGGAAGGGGTGGGTGACAGGCGCCGCAATCCCATCTTGAAGCATCGAGCCAAACCGTATGCGGATAGCGGCTGCCGCAGGGCAGACGGAGGCCTCGGCGCTGGCAGGCGCTTGAGCGTCGACACTCAGCAGTTCGACGTTGGCGGGTCGGCCGTGGCTTCTTTTTCCCTTCGCGCCCGCGTAGGTTCCTGGTTCGGTTCATGCTCCAACTTCTCGTGTTCGCGCTCCTCGGCGCCCCACTCCCTGTGAAGGCCATCGTCGGCGCCACGGTCGTCGACCCGACGGGGCTCAGAATCCCGGACGCGGTCGTGCTGCTCCGCGGCGAGCGCATCGAGGCCGTCGGACAGCGCACGCGCATCAGGATTCCGAAGGGCGCCGAGCGAATCGATGCCAGCGGCAAGTTCCTGATCCCCGGGCTCATCGACGCGCACGTCCATTTCTTCCAGAGCGGCGGCCTCTACACCCGGCCCGACGGCTGGGATCTCCGCAGCGTGAAGCCCTACGCGGAGGAGCAGCGAGAGCTCCGCGAGGCGCTCGACCTCACCTTCGCCCGATACTTGCGCTCGGGGGTGACCGCCGTGGCGGACATGGGCGGCCCCATGTGGAACTTCGAAGTGCGAGACCGTGCCGCCCGGTCAGAGCGCACGCCGCGGGTGGCGGTGACGGGACCGCTGATTTCTTCCATCAGCGACGAACCGCTCGACCTGGGCGACCCGCCCATCATCCGGTGCGCGACCGCCGAGGAGGCAGTCGCCCTGGTGCGCAAGCAGGCCGAGCGCCGGCCGAACTACATCAAGCTCTGGTACGTGCTGACACCGACGGAGACGGTGGAGAAAAACCGCCCGATGGTTCGCGCTGCCATCGCCGAGTCGCACCGCCTCGGCCTGCGTGTCGCCGTGCACGCCACCGAGCTCTCCACGGCCCGAGCTGCACTCGAAGAGGGCGCGGACATTCTGGTCCACAGTGTGGAGGACCAGGAGGTGGACGACGCCTTCCTCGAGCTCGCGAGGGCGCGCGCGGTCACCTACATCCCCACGTTGATCGTTGGAGCGGGCTACCAGCGAACCGCCACGCAGCAGTTCGACTTCCTGCCAGAGGAGTTCGCTTGGGGTGACCCCTACGTGATGGGGACGCTCTTCGACCCTCGTCACCTGAGCGGCCCGGGGGCCGCAGAGGTCCTGCGGAAGGCTGCGGAGTCGCCCAAGCCTCTCGCGCGCGAACTCATCCTCGAGCGGAACCTGCTCGCGGTTCAGCGTGCCGGCATCACCGTGGCCCTGGGGACTGATGCCGGTAACACGGGCACGCTCCACGGCCCGTCGGTCTTCCGCGAACTGGCGCTCATGGAGGCCTCGGGCCTCACTCCGATGGAGGTGTTGAAGGCGGCGACCATCGGAGGCGCCCGGGTGATGGGGCGCGATGACCTGGGGCGCATCGCGGCCGGGGCGGTGGCCGATTTGCTCCTGCTCGACGCAGACCCCGCGACCGGCACCGCGGCGCTCCGGCGAATCGCTGCGGTGATCCGCGGCGGACGCATCTCGGATCCAGCCTCGTTCGCTCCCGACGGCCCCTCGGAGCTCGCGCAGCGACAGCTGAACGCGTTCAACGCTCGCGCGCTCGAGCCGTTCCTGGCGAGCTACGCGGACGACGTCGAGGTCCTCACGCCAGACGGCGCAGTGCAGCTCAGTGGCAAGCCGGCGTTGCGCGAGCACACCCGCGCCATCTTCGCCAACTCCCCGAGCCTTCATGCGCGCCTCGCCAAGCGCATCGCGGTGGGCGCCTTCGTGGTCGACGAGTTGGTGGTCACTGGGCTCGTGCTGGAGCCTGGTGCAGGCGAGCGCGGGGCCGACACCTCGGAGCCGGTACACACCGCCGCGGTCTACGAGGTCCGAGCTGGAAGAATCGTGGCGGTCCGGATGCTTCGCTGACCACAGGTCCCCGCAGTTCGGTGAACGACTGACGAGCGACCCATTCTGGCTGGGGGCGTTCGTCTTCGCGGCGCCGCGCCATGAGCCCGGCTCCAGCTTCCCGAGTCGCTCTCCGCGAACTCCGGCGCCGAGGTGCGCCAGACGAATCGCGCGCTGGGGGCCGGCGACTTCTGCGACGAGGAGAACCTCGAGCTGGCAGGCACGTCCACAAGCACCAGGGCGCCGCGCTGGCCTTCCTCGATGACGCGCCGACTCCGCCCAACAACCCTCCAGCTCGGCCTGAACCCGTCGCGGAGCCGGCTCATGTGACGCCGTCGTTGACGGTGACCTCCGAGCGGCTGCCCTTCGCGCCTCGTTTGAAGACCACCGTCGACGACGGGCTTCGCGTCAGCGCTTGCGGGCTACCGGGTCGTCTCCGAGCGCCGCCACGACGTGGAGCCGCAGCAGCCCCTCGAGCACCCCTTGCAGCGCGCCCGTCGACGGCGCGGCGACCCGCAGCACGAGCCCCCACGGCCAGCGGCTCGCCACCACCAGCGGGGCGGGCGGTCGCTCGAGCGGGGTCGCCGCCACCTGCTTTGTCAGCCCCTCGACGGCACCGTCGAACACCGGGCCCGTGAGCACGACGGTCGCCATGGCTTCGATGCCCTGGAGGCGCTCGCCCAGCACCCCGTGGCGCGCCGACAGCACCACCCCGTCGACGATGACAGGCCGCCCCGCCCGGGCGACCTCGAGCGCGAACGTCACCTGCTCCGTGGCCCACCGCTCACCCAGCGCCACCCGCCCCGCCGAGCACGCGTCGACGCACAGCAGCGACGCCCCGGGCGCCAGGTCGAAGCGCTGGCGCTGCGTCAGCCTCGAGCCGGCGAACACCATCGTCGGGTCCGGCCAGCTCACCAGCGTCGCCCCGTCGGCCACCGTGGCCTCGAGCGTGAACCGGCTGTCGGTGCCCCGGTACACCTTCCCGGCCGCCTGCGACGACAGGAACGCCGTGGCGCCAACGCCAAGCCGCACGTCGAGGTGGAGCGTGTCGTCGCCGACGAAGCCCCCGCCGAGGCTCGATTGGTACACCCACGCCGCTCCGCCGTGGTTCCTCGGCGTCAGCAGCCGCAGCGGGCCGTGGCTCCGGGCCGACGTCACCACCGAGCGCCCCAGCACCCGCTCGACCACCAGCCGCCCGCTCCCGCCCGGGCCCACCGGCGGTGACGCGGCCTCGAGTGCGGGAATCACGGACACGGCACGTCTTCGTTACGGTGCAGTCCAACGGAACTCCAGCGCGTTCGCCGTGTGCGCCGACCACGTCAGCGGCCTGCCCCGGTGGCGCCCCGGGGCGCCGGTGGTAGACGGCGCGCGTGAGACTCACGCCACAGGAAGTCGACAAGCTGGTGCTGCACCAGGCCGGCGTCGTCGCGCAGAAGCGCCTCGCCCGCGGCCTGCGCCTCAACTACCCCGAGGCCGTCGCGCTGCTGGCGACGCAGCTGCTCGAGCTCATCCGCGACGGGCGCCGGGTCGTCGAGCTGATGGACCTCGGCAAGCGCATGCTCGGCCGCCGCAACGTCATGGACGGCGTGCCCGAGCTGCTGCCCGAGGTGCAGGTCGAGGGCACCTTCCCCGACGGCTCGAAGCTGGTGACGGTGCACGAGCCCATCGTCGCCGAGTACGGAGACCTCTCGCTCGCGCTCCACGGCTCGTTCCTGCCCGTACCGTCCAACGACGCCTTCGCGGCCGCGCCGGCGCTCGACGTGCCAGGCCAGGTGGTCTGCGTCGCCGGCGAGCTCGAGCTCAACGCTGGCCGGCGCACCGTGGCCCTCGCGGTGACCAACACCGGCGACCGCCCCGTGCAGGTCGGCAGCCACTACCCCTTCATCGAGACCAACCGGGCCCTCGCCTTCGACCGCGCGGCGGCGCTCGGCATGCGCCTCGACATCCCCGCGGGCACCGCCGTGCGCTTCGAGCCGGGCGAGACGAAGTCCGTCACCCTCGTCGAGCTCGCCGGCGCGCGGGTCGTGAGGGGCGGCAACGCCCTCGTCGACGGCCCCGTCGATGGGCGCCGGGACGAGGTCATGGCCCGCGTCGCGGCCCGCGGCTTCGCGAGGCGCTCATGAGCTTGCGCATCGCCCGATCGGCCTACGCTGACCTCTACGGCCCCACCACCGGCGACCGCGTGCGCCTCGGCGACACGGCGCTGTGGGCCCGCGTCGAGCGCGACGCCACCACCCCCGGCGATGAGTGCAAGTTCGGCGGCGGCAAGGTGCTGCGCGACGGCATGGGCCAGGCGTCGGGTATCGGCCCCGCCGACGCGCTCGACCTCGTCATCACCAACGCCCTCGTCGTCGACTGGACGGGCATCTTCAAGTGCGACATCGGCGTGCGCGGCGGCCGCATCGTCGGCCTCGGCAAGGCCGGCAACCCCGACGTCATGGCCGGCGTCACTCCCGGGCTCGTGGTGGGCGTCAGCACCGAGGTCATCGCCGGAGAGGGCCTCATCGTCACCGCGGGCGGCATCGACTCGCACATCCACTTCATCGCGCCGCAGCAGGTCGAGGTGGCGCTGGCCAGCGGCGTCACCACCTTCATCGGCGGCGGCACCGGCCCGGCGACGGGCACCAACGCGACCACCTGCACCCCGTCCCCCGAGTACCTGCGCCTCATGCTGCAGGCCACCGACGGCCTGCCGATGAACTTCGGCTTCAGCGGCAAGGGCAACAGCGCCCGCCCCGAGGGACTCGTCGACGTCGTCGCCGCCGGCGCCATCGGCCTGAAGCTGCACGAAGACTGGGGCACCACCCCGGCGACCATCGACACCTGCCTCGAGGTGGCCGAGCGCTACGACGTGCAGGTCACCATCCACACCGACACCCTCAACGAGTCCGGGTTCGTCGACGACAGCATCGCGGCGTTCCGCGGGCGGTCGATTCACACCTACCACTCCGAGGGCGCCGGCGGCGGGCACGCGCCCGACATCATCCGCGTGTGCGGTGTGCCGTCGGTGCTCCCGTCGTCGACGAACCCGACGCGCCCCTTCACCGTCAACACCCTCGACGAACACCTCGACATGTTGATGGTGTGCCACCACCTCGACCCGTCGCTGCCCGAGGACGTGGCCTTCGCCGAGAGCCGCATTCGCGGAGAGACCATCGCCGCCGAAGACGTGCTCCACGACCTGGGCGCCATCTCGATGATGGCGTCCGACAGCCAGGCCATGGGCCGCGTCGGCGAGGTGGTGCTGCGCACCTGGCAGACGGCCCACAAGATGCGCCTGCAGCGGGGGCGCCTCGCCGGTGACGTCGACGACGACAACCTGCGCATTCGCCGCTACGTCGCGAAGTACACCATCAACCCGGCCATCACCCACGGCGTCTCACGCGACGTCGGCTCGGTCGAGGTGGGCAAGCTGGCCGACCTGGTGCTGTGGCGGCCGGCCTTCTTCGGCGTGAAGCCCGAGCTGGTGCTCAAGGGCGGCTTCATCGCCTGGGCGCAGATGGGCGACGCGAACGCCTCCATCCCCACGCCCGAGCCGGTGCGCATGCGGCCGATGTTCGGCGCCTTCGCTCGCGCCGCCGCCAGGACGTCGTTCGCCTTCGTCTCGCGGGCCGCGCACGACGCAGGCGTCGCCGCGGCCTACGGGTTGGTGAAGCCCACCCTGCCGGTGCAGGGCTGCCGTGGCCTCGGCAAGCGCGACCTGAAGCTCAACGACGCCCTGCCGGTCATCGAGGTCGACCCCGAGACGTACGAGGTGCGCGCCGACGGTCACCGGCTGACCTGCGCGCCGGCTTCCGAGCTCCCCCTCGCGCAGCGCTACTTCCTCTTCTGACGCCCGATGGACGGCCGGCTCCTTCAGCTCGCGGACTCGGCCTTCCCGGCGGGCAGCTTCGCGCACTCGAGCGGGCTCGAGGCCCTGCGGCAGCTGGGCCAGCTCACGGGAGAGGCCGCGCTCTCGCTGCGCCTCGAGGAGCTCTGCTGGAGCCTGAGCCTCGGCGCGCTCCCCTTCCTCGTCGCGGCCTTCCAGGGTGAGGCGCGGGCGGCCGACGAGGCGAGCGACGCCTTCCTCTCGAGCCACGTCGCGAACCGCGCCAGCCGCGCCCAGGGCCAGGCCTTCCTCCTCGCGGCCGAGGCGATGCTGGCGCTCCCGGCGGTGACGGCGCTGCGCGCGGAGCTGCCCTGCGGGCACGTCGCCGTCGCCATGGGGGCCGCGCTGGCCCCGGCGGGCTTCCTTCTCGACGACGTGCGGCGGCTCTTCGTCTTCGGCGCGGTGCGCTCGGCCCTCTCCGCCGCGGTGCGCCTCGGCGTGACCGGCCCCCTGCGCGCCCAGCGGGTGCTGTTCGACCTGCACCCGGTGATGGCCCGGGCGCTCGAGGCGTCGGCAGGCCGCTCCCCGGGTGACGCGGTGTCGGCGTCGCCGCTGCTCGACCTCGCGCAGGCCGCCCAGGACCGGCTCTACTCGCGGCTGTTTCAGTCCTGAAGGAGACGACCCGATGACGCACGTTCACGACCACGACGGCCTCGGCCCGCACTCGCACGACGGCGAGCACGGCCACACGCACGAGCACTGGCTGCACCCGGGCCTGTTCCACGAGCGCGACGCGCCGCTCGACCGTGACTACACCCGGCGGGCGTTCACCGTCGGCATCGGCGGGCCCGTCGGCAGCGGCAAGACGGCGCTCATGCTGGCCCTGTGCCGGGCGCTCCGCGATCACGTCTCGCTCGGCGCCGTCACCAACGACATCTTCACGAAGGAGGACGCCGAGTTCCTCATGCGGAACGAGGCGCTGCCGACGGAGCGCATCCGCGCCGTCGAGACCGGCGGCTGCCCGCACGCTGCCATCCGCGAAGACATCACGCCCAACCTGCTGGCCCTCGAGGCGCTGATGCGCGAGGTGAAGCCCGAGCTGCTGCTGGTGGAGTCGGGGGGCGACAACCTGGCCGCGCAGTACAGCCGCGAGCTCGTCGACTACACCATCTACGTCATCGACGTGGCGGGCGGAGACAAGGTGCCTCGCAAGGGCGGGCCCGGCATCACCCAGTCAGACCTGCTCGTCGTCAACAAGACCGACCTCGCGCCCCTGGTGGGCGCCAGCCTCGACGTCATGGCGCGCGACGCGAAGACGATGCGCGGCGACGGGCCCACGGTGTTCGCCCAGGTGACGAAGGGCGTCGGCGTCGACGACGTCAGCCGGCACGTCGTCGGCGCCTGGCGCGAGGCCATCACCCGGGCGGCTGCGCGCGCCGGTTGAGAGGCGCGCCCGCCGTCGCCTTTCGCCCACGGCCTGCGTCGCTTCGCCCGCGCGCGCGGCGTCGCGTCGCGTTGGCCGCCATCACGGCGTGAGGCGCACCACCGTCGAGCGCCGCGCCACCTCGACGCCGCGCGCGTCGACGGCCACCGCGGTGATGACGCGCCAGCCGAGGGTGGTGAAGGTGGCCCGTACCGGGAACTGCCCCGCCGCGTCGGTCGACTCGCCCAGCGCGAAGCCGCCGGCCGAGTAGCGCACCCGGGCCACCGGCCCCCGCGTGTTCACCTTCAGCCAGATGCCGTTCTCGAACCACCCGCCGTCGGCCGGCGACTCGAAGTCGAGGCTGCCGCGCTGGGTGTCGCCGGCCGTCACCTTCACCTTCACCTGCGCGACGCCGAGCTGCTTGCGGTCGGCGTCGAAGGCCGTCGCCACGATGGTGCGGTCGCCGAGGCCCGAGAAGACGTAGCGCGCCGAGAAGCCGTCGTCCCGGTGCTCCGAGGCGCCCAGGGTGAAGCCGTCGCTGGTGTACGTCACGAAGCGCACCGCCGACGAGGCCTGCACCCGCATCCACAGGCCGTTGGTGTACCAGCCGCCGGCCTCGAGGTTGTCGAAGCGCACCACGGGCGTGGCCCCGCCGCCCGCGTCGCACGGGCCGGGGCCGGGCGACGGGCCGAGGAACTCCCAGTGCCAGTCTTCAGAGGGCACTGTCCGGTAGAAGCCGAAGCGCGCCGCGTTGCGCGTGAGCCAGCCGTAGACACCCGCTGCGCCCGTGTTGAGGTCGAGCGCCTCGCCCGACTGGTGGTTCGAGTACCCCGGCGATGCCGCGAGGTTGCAGTTGTTGCAGGCGCAGTTCACATAGCAGGCGTACAGGTACCGCTGCTCGGACATGGAGCGGAACCCGCTCACCACCGACAGCCGCACCCCGTCGCGCAGCGCCGCTGCCTGCATCAGGGCGTAGGCGTTGGCGGTGGCCCGCTCGGCCGGCTTCCCGTCGACCGTCACCACCGTGATGGCGAAGGCGCGCCCGTTCTCGTAGCCCGTCTCGGAGCGCGCCGCGCAGCTGATGAGCTCCTGCGCCGTCGAGGCCAGCGCGTCGGCCTCGGGCGGCGTGTCACCCTCGAGCTGCGCGATGCCCTGGCCGCAGGCAGAGAGGAGAAGCGTCACCACAGCGCCAAGTCGTCGAGTCATGCCGCCCGTGCACAGCACACGGCGTTCCAGCGCCGGAGCCCCCGCGTGCTCGGCCGCCGTCGGACTGTCCGCGCTCCGCCGCGCTGTAAGCCCCCGTGGCATTGGCCGCTCACCAACGGCTGCAACCCGTCGAGGTCGCTGGCCCGTCGTCGCGCCGGGGTTGGGGGCGTGCCCTGCGCGCCGCGCTGTCGTGAAGCCGGGCGCTTCGTCGCGCCGCCGGGCGTCGCGCGCCGGTGACTCGAGGGTGGGGCGCCGGCGTGACGGTCGCGTGGGACGACGTGCGCCCGGCGGCTGGCGGTGAAGGCGGCCCACGAGGCGAGGCGCGTCACGGGGCGCCGCCGCGGAGCCGTGGAGGACTCGCATGGCCACGAAGGCCATCGTGTCTGCGGAGGCCATCGCGTCCACGGCTGGCCTCACGTCCATCGGGGCCCCGACGTGCACGCGTGTCGTCACGTCGCGCATGGCGCCCTTGCCTGGCGCGGGCGCGGCTCAGGGCGGCGTCGGACCGGCCAGGTCGTCTTCGGGCGTGGGCGCCCCAGTGACGAGCACCTGCGCGCGGGCGCGGAACGGCAGGCGCAGGCCCTCGGGCGCATCCACCGGCGTCACCTCGCCGCGCACGCCGACGTCGAGGAAGGTGGGGCCGTCGCGCCACCCGAGGTGCCGCCACGAGAGCGGCGCCTCGATGCGCACCACCCTCACGTCGGCCGCGTCAGCCGTCGTCGTCGGCGCCCGCACCACGCCCTCGGCGAAGCGCCGGCCCGACAGCCACAGCTCCCACCGCAGCGCGGCCACCGCCGGTACGCCCGGCGGCAGCACCACCTCGAAGAAGAGCTCGCCGCGCTGGTCGCCGGGGAACGCCACCGTGACGTTCCGCACCGGCAGCTCGGCGCCCGCCGACGGCGCCGTCACGCGACGGCACCCCGCCAGCTCCAGCAGCAGCACGAGCCACGCCGCGCGGCGCACCGGCTACCCGCTCAACAGCGGCGTCAGCGCGTCGACGGTGGTGGGCCAGCCGTTGCGCCGCGCCAGCACCTCGAGCGCCTTCGCCATCTCGCCGGCCGTCTGAAAGCGCAGCGCCCGGTCCGCCAGCGTCGCCTTGCGGACGATGGAGACCGCCATGTCAGGCGCCTCGGTATTGTACACCTGCACCGACGGCACGCGGCAGTCGCGCACCTTGTGCATCATCTCCATCTCGCTGCCTCCGGGGAACAGCCGCTGGCCGGTGTACAGCTCCCAGAGAATGACGCCTGCTGCGAAGATGTCGGCGCGGTGGTCGACGGCCTGCCCCAGCACCGCCTCGGGGCTCATGTACGAGATGGTGCCGCGCAGCGCGCCCTGGTCGCCCCGCATCACGCCCTCGACCTCGGCCACCCCGAAGTCCGTCAGCTTCACGTCGCCGGCCACCGACAGCAGCAGGTTCGCCGGGTTGACGTCGCGGTGAACGATGGTCGCGCCGCCCTCGCCCACCTTCGCGCGGTGAATGTAGTCGAGCGCCTTCATCAGGCAGATGCCGATGTACGTCGATGCCGACAGCGGCATCAGCTGCGCCGCCTGGCTGAAGGCGTCCATCATGTACTGGAGCGTTCGGCCCGAGACGAGCTCCTGCACCATGAGGTAGTCGTTGCCCGCCTTGAAGCAGCGGAACGTGCGCACGATGTTGGGGTGCCGCAGGCGCACCGTCAGCTTCGCCTCGTCGACGAACTGCTTCACCCAGGCCGCGTCGTTCCGGTAGCTCGGCAACAGCCGCTTGATGACGACGTCGTCGGGCTCGCCCGGGCTGCGCTGCGTCGAGGGCCCCGGCCGGGCCTGGTAGACCTCCGCCATCCCGCCGACGGCGAGACGGCCCACGAGCGGGTAGCCTCCAAGCTCCGTTTCTTGCGCCACGTCACGAGAGACAGTACCCGACGCGCCAGAGGTGGCAAGCGCAGGGTTCGCGGCTCGCGCCTCAGCCCGCAGCGCCGCTCGAACCTGGCGCCGCTGGAGGCCCCGCCCGCCGCGCGAGGCTCCACTTGAGGAAGGGCGGCGTCACCATCGTGGTGACGATGACCATCACCACCACCGCCGAGAAGACGCTCGCGTCGACCACCTTCTCGCCCTGCACCGTCAGCCCCGCGCCGATGCTCGCGAAGATGAGGCCCACCTCGCCGCGCGGCACCATGCCGATGCCGATGCTCAGCCGGTCGAGCCCCTTGCCCAGCGCGCCCAGCCCCGCGGCCAGCTTCCCCACGATGGCGATGACTACCAGCGCGCCCGCCAGCGACAGCACCCCCGGCGCGACGAAGGCCTTCAGGTCGGTGCGCATGCCCATGAGCACGAAGAACACCGGCACCAGGAAATACGAGATGGGGTGCACGAGCTCTTCGAGGGTGTGGTGCTCCTTGTCCTTCAGATCCCGGTAGTGCACGTCCTCGAGGATGAGGCCGGCCGCGAACGCCCCGACGATGGGCGCCAGCCCGATGAGGTCGGCCAGCCACGCGAGCAGGAAGCAGAAGCCCAGCCCGAAGGCCAGCAGCACCATGCGCGCCTTGAGGTGCGTCGCGGCGGTGAACATGCGCGGCGACAGCCACCGCCCGACGAGCAGCGACCCCACCAGGAAGCCGATGGCCTTCCCCAGCGTCAGCGCGACGTCGCCGACGGCGAGCGTGGTGCCGGCGTTGGCCGCCCCGATGATGCCCGTCACCACCGCGAGAATGACCAGGCCCATCACGTCGTCGATGACCGCCGCCCCGAGGATGATGCGCGACTCGGTCAGCTGGCTCTTCCCCAAATCCTGCAGCACGCGCGCGGTGATGCCGACGCTGGTGGCCGTCAGCGTCGCGCCGATGAAGACGTGCACGTAGACGCTGTGCCCCGGCAGAAGAAAAGAAGAGGCCAGCCACCCCAGCCCGAAGGGCACCGCCACGCCGACGGTGGCCACCAGCAGCGCCGACAGCCCCACCTTCATCATCTGCCCGACGGTCGACTCGAGCCCCACCTCGAACAGCAGGATGATGACGCCGATGCGCGCCAGCATGTCGAGGTGCACGTCGCTCGACATCGCCTCGAAGAACCTCAGCGGCGCCCCGGTGAGCGCCTCCGAGACCAGGGTGAGGTTGCCCAGCACCACGCCTACGATGAGCTCGCCGAGCACCGCCGGCTGCTTCACCCGCGTCGCGAGGTCACCGCCCACCTTCGCCAACACCAGGATGACGGCCAACGACAGCACCACCGGCGCCGCCGGGTCCGAATGGCCGCCCCCCTCGGACGCGAGCGACGGCCACATGGCCGCCGCCACGGCCAGGCCGGCGAGGCGTACCAGGGTCTTCGGGCGCAGCGGGCTCTCGCGGGAGGCGAACATGGCCCGCCTCATTCAGCCCGCCCGCCGCCGAGTCAACTCCTTTGGCCCCGGTGGCGCCTGCGCCGCCGATGGTCAGAGACGACGACACCCCGCCTCGTCGCCGGGGCGGGGTGCGGAGCGCGTCGCCGTCTGGCGCCGGGGCCCGACCTTACGGGGTCACCGTCACCGTCGCCGCCGCGCTCGAGAAGCCCATCGAGACGGTGATGACGGCGCTGCCCACCGAGAGCGGGAAGGCGGTGCCCTCGCTGCCGACGGCGTTCGACACCATCACCACCCCCGGCATCGACGACACCCACGTCGCCGCCGAGGTGAGGTCCTGCGTCGAGCCGTCCGAGTAGGTGCCGGTCACGGTGAGCTGTCGCGTCTCGCTCAGCGACAGGCTGAAGGACGGGGCCGACAGCGACAGGCCCACCAGGGTGGCGGCGCTGATGGTGTGCGACACGGTGGCCGAGACGGCGCCCTGCGTCGCGGTGATTGAGACCGCCCCGATGCCGACCGTCGAGAGCAGCCCGCGCGTGCCGGCCGCGTTCGAGATGCGCGCCAGGGCCGGGTCACTCGACGACCACGTCACCTGCGTCGTCAGCACCGACGTCGTCCCGTCGGCGTAGGTGCCGATGGCGAGGAACTGCCGGGTGAAGCCCACCGGCGTCGCGCCGGCCGCCGGCGTCAGCTCGAGGCTCACCAGCGGCGTCTGCGTGACGGTGACCGAGATGACCGTCTCCCAGCCGCCGAACGAGACCGTCAGCGTCGCCGAGCCCAACCCCAGCGACGTCACCAGCCCCTGGCTGCCCGGCGCGTTCGAGACGTCGACCACCGAGGGGTCGCTCGACGTCCACAGGGCCGCCGGGGTGAGCAGCTGCGAGGAGCCGTCGGTGTAGGCGCCGAACACCTGGTACTGGCGCACCGACCCGAGCGGCATCGAGGCGACCGCTGGCGACGCGGTGAACTGGGCCAGCGCTGCCGGGGCGACGATGATGGTGGCCGAGCCCGAGACGCCGCCGAAGGTCGCCGTGAGGGTCGCGCTGCCCACCTCGTTCGCCATCGCGCGGCCCACCGAGCCGGGCGCGTTGCTGACGCTCACCACGCCGTCGTCCGACGTCGTCCACGAGACCTGGCCGCTGAGGTCCTGCGTCGAGCCGTCCGAGAACAGGGCCGTCGCCGTCAGCTGCACCGGCAGGCCCTTCGGTCGGGTGGTGGACGGCGGCGTCACCTGCAGCGCCTGCAGCACCGAGGGCGTCACCGTCACCGTCGTGTTGCCCGAGACGCCGGCCATCGTCGCGGTGATGGTGGCGTTGCCGATGGCGCCGCCGGTGACGGTGCCGCGCAGGCCGGCCGCGTTGCTGACGCTCGCCACCGCCTCGTCGGACGAGCTCCAGGTCACCTGCGCGGTCAGGTCCAGCGTCGTCGAGTCCGAGTAGACGCCCGTCGCGGTCAGCCGCTCGCTGAGCCCTGCCGACACCGACGGGCCCACCGGGTTCACCTGCACGAACTGCAGCGCCGGCGCCGAGACGACCAGCGCCAGCGTGCCGGTGTGGCCGGCCGCGTCGGCCGAGAGGACGACGGGGCCGAGGCTCAAGGCCTGCACGACGCCCTCGAAGCCGGGCGCGTTCGACACGCTCGCCACCGCGGCGTTCGAGGTGCTCCACACGGCCTGGTTCGAGAGGTCCTGCGTCGAGCCGTCGGTGAACACGCCGGTGACCGAGAGGCGCGCGCTGGTGCCCCGCGGGAGCGCGGTGAGCCGCGGCGAGAGCTCGAGCCGCTCGAGCTCGGCCGGCGTCACCACCACCGTCACCGTCGTGCTCGAGCCCGAGAGGGTCACGATGACCTGCGCCTGGCCCGGGGCGTGGCCCGTCACCCGGCCGGGGTTCGTCACGGGGTCCACCGACACGATGGCCGGGTCGCTGCTCGAGAAGCCCGCCTGCGCCGTCACGCTCCGCGAGGTGCCGTCGCTGAAGAGGCCGCGCACAGCGACGTCGACCGAGGCCCCGGCCGGCACCGAGAGCACCGAGGGCGACGTCTGCAGGCCCACCAGCTGCGCCGCCGTGACGGTGACCGGCACCCGCGTGGTGATGGTGCCGATGGCTCCGACGAGCGACGTCTGCCCGGCGGAGAGCGCCAGCAGCTCGCCGCGCTGGCCGGAGCCGTTCGAGACGGCGGCGATGCTGGCGTCGGTGACGGTCCACAGCACCTGCTCGGTGAGGTCCTGCGTCGTGCCATCGGTGAAGCGGCCGGTGGCCGAGAGTGCCGTCATCGTGCCGGCCGGCAGCGTGACCGTCGCCGGCGAGAGCTCGAGGTCGCGCAGCTCGGCCTCCGTGACGGTGACCGGCACCGTCACGGCGAGCCCGTCGAACCCGAACCGCACCACCGCCGTGCCGAGCGCGTTGGCCTGCACCGCGCCCGACGGCGACACCGTCACCGCGCTGGTCTCGGGGGCCGTCCACTGGCCGCGCCGGCTGACGTCGAGGCGGGTGCCGTCCGAGTAGATGCCCATCACCACGACGTCGCTCCGCATCCCGCGCGCCAGCCGCAGCTGCGAGGGGGTCGCCTCGAGCCGCGAGAGCGTCGCAGCGGTGGCGGTGAGCGGCATGACGACCCGGTGCTCGCCCAGCTGCGCCGAGATCTCGACCGCGCCCGCGCCGCGCGCCAACAGCAGGCCGCGCTCGCCGGCGAGGGTCGATACCGACACGAGGTCGGGCGCGCTGCTCGACCACTGCGCGTCCTCGGTGACGTCGAGCGAGCGACCGTCTGAGAGCGAGGCCGTGGCCACGAGCTGCTGGCTCAGGCCCACCGGAAGCGATGGCGCCCAGGGCGTCAGGGTGAGGCCCCGCACCACCGCCGACGTCACCTCGACGGGGAAGGTCGCCGTCGCGCCCTCGAACGACACCTGCAGCACGGCCGCGCCCGGCGTCACGCCAGTCAGCAGGCCGGGCGCCTCGTCACGCATGGCGACCCCCGCTGCTCCGCCCACCACGGCGTAGAGGGCGCTGGCGGTGACGTTCTCGACCGAGCCGTCCGCGCGCACCGCGTCCACCGTGAGGCGCAGGCCCAGGCCCGCCGGCACCGTCGGCCGCGGCGGGTTCACCTCGAGGCGCACCACCGGGCCGTTCACCACCGTGAAGGCCAGCTGCCGCGACACAGCGCCCTTGGCGACCCGCACCCGCGCGGCGCCGGGGTTCAGCGCGTGAATCCGCCCGGCCACCGTCGTGTCGGCGCTGGCGATGAAGCCATCGTCGACCGTCCACTCGACCTCGGCGGTGAGGTCGCGAATCGAGCCGTCCGAGAACGTGCCGACGGCGACGAAGTCACGGTGGCCGCCGCGCGGAATGCGCGCGTTCTCGGGGTTCACCTCGAGGGTGGCGAGCGTGGGAGAGTTGTCCTGGCGCAGACAGCCGAGCATCGTCGCGGCGGCGACGAGGGCGATGGCGGTGGGTCGGTTGAGACGCATGTGGCTCCCCTGGGTGCTGCGTTTCTGGAGGGGCGCTCTTCAGTTCCGATGCCAACCGGCCAAACCTTGATCTGTCTGGGCTAATTCGGCCGGGCACCGGGTCGTTTTCGCCGCAGGGGTCGCCGTCGACTAGACGACGAGAGGCCCGGATCTGCCCGGCGAACGTGGCCGCCCGCACCCTCCGCCACGCCGCCGGCCGCCCGCACTGGGGGGCTTGGCCGCGCCGCCGCGTCCTCGACTTGAACGCGCTGCACGAGGCCGAGCAGGGCCTGCTTGACGGCCCCGGTCGACGGCGCCTGCACCAGGGCCGGCTCGTCGTACCCCTACCGGCCGTGGACGCGCTGCACGAAGGCCGAGCGAGGCCTGCTTCGCGGCTCCGGTCGACGGCGCCTGCACCAGGGCCCGTCTCAGTTTACCCGTACCGGACCTGTACGCGCTGCACGAGGCCGAGCAGGGCCTGCTTCACGGCTCCGGTCGACGGCGCCTTCACCAGCGCCCAGCCCTCGCCCTCGTAGCCGGCGGCGCGAGGCATGCCCACTTTCGGGGTGCGCAGCTCGACGAGGGCGTCACCGGCGGCCTCGATGGCGGCGGGCAGCCCGTGCACCTCGGCGACGCGGTCGCCGCGCCCCTGGCCGCGGAAGAAGGCGGCGCCGCACGCCCACTTCCGGGGCCTCGGGGTGAAGCGGTCGAAGGCGATGAGCTCGCACCAGTCGTCGACGAAGTTCGTCTCGTGGGCGAGGCCCATCATCGGCATGATGTGTACGCCCGGCGGCCTGGCGCCGACCTCGCCCACCACGCGCTCGTTGGCGTCGGTGAGGAACCACTCCATGTGGGTGAGGGCGGTCGAGGCCTCGGGCGAGGCGCCGGCGAAGAGCGCCTGCAAGGCCGCCTCGTTCGTCGGGTGGAAGTCGGTCCACGGCGCGCCGTCCTGCTCGCGCGGCAGGAGCACGCAGTACTGCATCCACGCATTCTCGAGCACTTCGAGGGGCGTGGGGAAGTAGCGGGTGCCCGAGCGCCAGACGGCCTTCCCGGCGATGGTGACGGTCTCGCAGGTGTGCTCGCGGCCGCGCACGAACTGCTCGACCTGCACCGGCGCTTCGGCCGAGGGCGACAGGCCCATGCGGGGCAGCGCGTCGACGTCGTCGGCCGACTCGAGGCGGTAGGTCGAGCGGCTGCCCAGCCCCGCCGGGGGCTTGGCGATGAGCGGGTACCCGAGGCGCCGCGCCACCGCCCGCACGTCGTCGAGTGACGTCGCGAGGTCGCTGCGGGCCACGGAGACGCCGGCGGCGCGCAGCACGCGCTTCATCTCGTCCTTGTCGCGGAAGCGCCGGGCGTGGGTGAGGCCCATGCCGGGAATGCCGGCGAGCTCGCGGGCCTGGGCGAGGGGCAGCTGGAGCTGCTCGAGCGCGCCGGTAAGCCGGTCGATGGGTGCGACGGCCCGGGCGAGGAAGCGGCAGGCCTCGGCGAGCTGCGCGCCGTCGAGGGAGTTCCGCACCCGGTAGTGCTCGCCGTGGAGGTGCGGCTTGAGCGCGCCCGGAATCGCCTCGACCGGGTCCTCGCTGATGACCGAGACGGCGAGCCCGTCGAGCTTCGCGAAGCCCGCGACGTAGCGGTTGGTGTTCTCGAGGAACTTCGGGGCGACGAAGACGAGGTGGCGCACGGCCGCGACATAGGCCGAATCGCGCCGTGCGACGAGTCACGGGTGGACTGCAGCCACGGGCGCACGGCAGTCACGGGCGCACGGCAGCAACGGGCGCACGGCGGTCACGGGCGCACGGCAGTCACGGGCGCATGGCAGCCACGGACGCACGGCGGTCACGGGCGCACGGCAGTCACGGGCGCACGGCAGGCACGGGCGCACGGCAGCCAAGGGCGCGCGGGTTGGGGCCCGGCACCCGGGCTCGGGGCGTGCTCAGGTCGATGGCGGCACGAAGCCCGCGGCGTCTTGCGCCAGCACGAGCTGCCCGCAGGCGGCGGCGATGTCGCGGCCCCGCGGCCACCGCACCAGGCAGAGCTGGCCCTGGCGCACGACCCGCTGGTGGAAGGCGAGCACCCGCTCTGGCGTCGGTGTCGTCAGCCCGGTGCCGGGGAACGGGTTGTAGGGGATGAGGTTGACCCGCGCCGGCAGGCCCGAGAGGAGCGCCACCAGCCGGTCGGCGTCGGCGTCGCTGTCGTTGACGTCGCGGAAGAGCACGTACTCGACGAAGGTGTCGCGGTGGGGGCTGGTCTTCGCGGCGTCGCGCAGCGCGCCCAGCAGCGCCGCGATGGGCCAGGTCTTGTTTTGCGGCATCACCCGGGCGCGCACCTCGTCGGTGGTGGCGTTGAGGGACAGCGCGAGCGAGGCCTTGGACTCGCTCAGGAAGCGCACCATGCCGGGCAGCACGCCCGAGGTGCTGACGGTCACCGACTGGTGCTTGAGCTGCGGGAAGGGCCCCTGCGTCAGCACCTCGACGGCGCGCAGCACCTCGTCGAGGTTGTCCATCGGCTCGCCCATGCCCATGAAGACGACGTTCCGGGCCGGCGCGTCGGGCGGCGCCTCGGCGCGCGCCAGCAGGTACTGGGCGACCATCTCCTCGGCCTTGAGCTGGCGGATGAAGCCAAGCTCCTTGGTGGCGCAGAAGACGCACTTGCGCGTGCAGCCGGCCTGGCTCGAGATGCAGATGGTACTGCGCCCCTTCGCGGGGATGCGCACCGTCTCGACCTGGGCGCCGTCGAGGTCGAGCGCGTACTTGGTGGTGCCGTCGTCGGAGGCCGAGCGCTCGAGCACCCGCGGCGCCGTCCACCCATGCCGCGTACGGAAGGGTCCCCAGACGCGGTGACTGACGCCTGGCACCGCGTCGGGCAGCGCCGCCGGGAGCGCCGGCTGGGCGCCGAGCCACTTGAGCCACTCGAGCGCCCGCTGCCGCGAGGACAGCTCGCGCGTCAACTCGTCGAGGGTGAGGCCTGGCAGGTTCCGGGTCACGGCGGGTCCGCACCTCGCAGACCACCCCGCTGGCTGTCAAATGGGCCCAGCGGCGTCGCCTGGGCCGCGGGGCCTGCGTGCCTGGCGCCGCTCGACGCGGCGTGCCGGGTCGCGCTCGGTGTGCTTCAGTCATCACGATGATGGCGCTCGCGGTGGTGCTCGCGTGCCTGGGCCACGCTCCCGCTCTGGGCTCGGCGGGGCCGTCGGCGCGCCACGTGGCCGGGCTCGAGCGGTCACCGCCTGCCCCCTTCGAGGTTGGCGCCACGCCCGAGGCGGTGGCGGCGTCGGTCGCGTCGCTCGACGCCCGGATTCGCGCCATCGACATCAACTGGCCGACTGGCGCCGTCGTCGCCTCCTTCGTCGGCGCGCTGGTGCTGGTGGGTGGGCTGACGGCGTTACTCATCACGCTCCCCTTCTTGATGGCGACGGCGGCGCCTCTGCTCACCGCCCTGGCCGTCTCCATCGCCGGCGCGGGGCTGCTCATTGGCGGGCTCGTCGTTGGGTCGAGCACGGCGGCCGCGGCGCGTGCCGAGCGGGACGAATTGATGCGAGAGCGCGAGTGGCTCCAGCACCTCGGAGCGCCCCCCACGCCGGGGGTCGAGCGCCTCGCGCCCGGGTCGCCGGTCGTGCTCGCCCGGTTCTGACCCGCCCAGCTCTGACGTGAGCCTGGTGTTGCCGAGGCCCAGGTCCACCGCGCGTGAGGCAGCCGCCGCGGCCCGTGTGCGCCGCGCATCCGGAAGGCGCCGCGGCCTGCGTGCGCCGCGCAACCGGAAGGCGCCGCGGCCTGCGTGCGATGCGGGTCCGGAAGGCGCCGTGGCCTGCGTGCGATGCGGGTCCGGAAGGCGCCGTGGCCTGTGCGCGATGCGGGTCCGGAAGGCGCCGTGGCCTGCGCTCGCCATGCGTCCGGAGGCGACGCCGTCAGCGTGCGCCGGTCGCCCGGTGTTGCCGCCGCCGAGGCCTGCCGTGTGCCCAGCGCCGCACGCGTCCCCTCCGCCATCCACGCGGCCGACGGCGTCAGGTGTCCAGGTTGGCCGTCAGGCGCTCCACCTCGGTGCGCATCGCGTCGTCGGCGGGCACCTGCGGGAGCAGCGCCTTCGCGTCAGCGGCGGCCTCGGCCGTGCGTCCCAGCCGCGTCAGCGCGAGCAGGCGGTTGTAGGCCGGGCGGAACTCCCCCGGGGGCACCTTCGGGGTGATGGCCTCGAGCAGCGCCAGCGCCTCGGCGTGCTTCGCCGCGCTGGAACTCTGGATGAGCAGCATCGCGAGGTTCGTCGCGTACCGCCAGTCACCGGGCGCCTGGGCGACGGCGGCGCGGTAGGCGGCCTCAGCCTTCGCCTCGTCGGGCACGGCGTCGTAGACGTTGCCGAGGTGAAAGTGCGCCTCGGCGTTCGACGGGTCGCGCCGCAGCAGCGCGTTGGCCGCCGCGAGGCTCTCGTCGAGCTGACCGTCGAGCAGCCGCAGCCGTGCGAGGTTGAGCCACCCCTGCGCGTGGTCCGGCACCACCGCCAGCTGGCGCTCCACGAGGGCGATGCCGCCGGCGACGTCGCTCCGCACCAGCGCCACCGCGACGGCCTTCTCGAGCACTGCCGGGTGGTCGCCGACGGCCTCGAGGGCGCGCTCGGCGATGGTCCACGCCGCATCGAACTCCCGCACGTCGAAGAGGGCGTCGATGAGGTGGCACCAGGCCTCGGGGTCCTTCGGCGCCAGGTTCTTCGCCCGCTCGAGCGCCTCGATGGCCTTCTTGTGCTGCCCGAGCGCCTTCAGCACCAGCCCCAGCACCGAGAACGCGTCGGCGTTGTTCGGCTCGAGCGCGCACGCCTGCGAGAGCGGCGTCACGGCCTCGACGAACCGGCCCACCTGGGCCAGCACGCGCCCGTGGTTGAACTGGGCCATGAAGACCTGGGCGCCGAGCTGCGCGCCCTTCTCGAGGTTCTTCAGCGCGCCGTCGACGTTGCCCGAGGCCTCCTCCACCAGGCCCGCCGTCGTCCAGGGCAGGGCCGTGGCCGGCGCGAGCAGCAGGGCGGTCCTGCTGAACGTGCGGGCGTCGTCGAGCTGGTCGGTGGCGAGCGCGATACGCAGCAGCCCCAGGTGCGCGTCGACGAGGCCGGGGTTCGCCTCGAGCGCTTGTGAGAAGCCCGCCGCCGCCTCCTCGATGGCTCCCTCGCGGAGCAACCGCTCGGCGCGCGAGAGCTGCTGCCGCGTCGCCGTCGCGGTGCCGGCGACCTTCTCCAGCTCGGCGAAGGTCGCCAGGGCCATCTGCGCCTTCCCGGCCTTGAGCTGCTCGAGGCCGAGCTCCTTCAGCTGCGCGGTGCTCATCGGTGCCTTCTCTTTCATCCTGGTCGAAGTCTACCAGCCCATCCAGCCGCGCACGGTGCTCGCCGCCTTGCCGACCGATGCCTTCGCGCTCGAGACCGAGTTCACCACGGCGCTCGTCGCCTTCGCCCCCACGGCCTCGAGGTCCTTGCGGTCGAGCTTGCCGTCGCCGTTCACGTCGGCGGTGTTCTTCGCCATCGTGGCGACGGCCTTCACGTCGACCTCGACCTCGACCTTCCCGCCGACGCCCAGCCCGAGCGCCGCGCCCGCCGAGCCGCCGATGCGGAACTTCCCGTCCTTGTAGCCGACGACGCCCGTCGCCGTGGCCTCGGCGCCAGCGCTGCCGTAGCCCGAGGCCTTCACGGCGAAGGGCCCCGCGTTCACCTTCGCTTCACCCTCAATCTTCGCGACCGCCGACGCGCCCGCCCGGCCCTCGAGCACGGCGGTGGGCGGGTTGCGGAGCACCTGCACGGTCGTCGTCGCCTCGGCGCCCAGCTTCGCCGAGGCCTTCGCGGTGCCCTCGACGCCGGCGTTCACGTCGACCCCGGCCACCTTGACGCTCTTCGTCTGCGCGCGGCCGGTGAGGGACACCTCGACGCCCAGCTCGGCCTTCGCGCCGGCGGTCGCGTCGAGGCCGTTCAGGTCGAGCTTGCCCTTCGCGTCGACGCCCGCACGGGCCTCGGCCTTCGCCTGGGCCTTGACGCTCGCCTCGCCGTGCTTTCCGGTCTTCGTGGCGGCCTTCTCGGCGTACGCGCCGGCGACGCCTTCTCGCGTGTAGCGGCCCTTGAGGCCCCCGGCGCCGACGCTGAGCTCCTGGCCGCCCTTGGTGCCGGCGCGGGTCCCGACGAAGTGGCCGTTCTTCTCGTCTCCGCTCGCCGAGACCGTGTGCCGCGCCTTGCCGGTCGTGTCGTCGAGCTTCTTCTCGAGGAGCGTCTTCTTGAGGCCGGCGGCGTCGGCGAGGTCGGCCGCCTTCTGCAGCTTGTCGAGCTTGCCCTCGGCCTTCTGCGAGAAGCCCCCGTCCTTGTCCCTCGAGAGCCGGGTGTTGAACTCGCGCTCCTTCGAGACGTCGACCCGCTTCTTGTCGGTGCGTTTGTCGATGCTGCCGAGGTTGAGCGAGGCGGTGCCCTCTTCTCCCTTCGAGACCTCCCCGCGCGAGGTGGTGACGCTGCTGCCCGTCGTGGTCGTGCGGGTGGTGGTCGTCGTGTGCCGGGCCTCGTCGCGCTGGAGCTTGCGGACGTTCACCTCTTGAGACGTGTTGCCGGGCCCGGTGGTCGTCGTCGAGCCCCGGGTGACCGAGACGCCGCCGGCCGTCGCCGCGGCGTTGGGGTTGGCCCGTTGCGCCCGGGCCGTCTCCTGCGCCTCCGCGTTCCGCACGGATACGTTGAGGGTGCTCGAGTGCTTCTTGAGGCCGAAGACGTCCGTCGAGGTGCTGCGCGTCTTCTCGGTCGTCGTGAGACCGCGGGTGACCTCACGCGTGTCGGTCGCCTTGCTCTCGGTGCCGACGAAGCGCCGCCGCCGGGCCTCGTTGGTGGTGGTGAGGTGCACGTTCCCCGTCGCGCTCGTCTTCTCGTGCTTGACGGTCTGTTGCATCAGCCCGTCTTTGCGCGTCAGCGTCTCGGAGCGCTGGGTCTTGCCGCCGTTGCGGGCGCTCGAGCGGGTGCTGGTCGTCGACCCGTCCCGGTTCACCTGCTGGTCCTTCGACCTGGCGGTGAGTTCGATGCGCTTCTTCGTGCCCTCGTCGAAGCCGCTCTGGGTCGCCGTGAAGTCGGGGCGCTTCGCTGGCTTCGAGGGCTTTGCCGGCTTCAGCGGCGCCTTCGCAGGGGGCGCGGGGGTCCGTACCGAACGTGCAGCGGCTGGGTGGGAAGGCCGCGGGGTCGTGAGCTTGGTCATGGGCGCTTTCGGGGGACGGCGAACGGTGAGGCGATTCGAGAGTATCGCCGCTGACGCCCCCGCCGTTGTCCGGGCGCGCATGATTCTGCTTGGTCAGGAGAGGGGTTGAGCAAATTCAAAGACTTCCTGGGGCGTCCGGGCGCGCTCGAGCCAGCCGGGAGCGCCCACGCGCCGGCTCACGGCAGACCCCGTCGTGGGGCGAGGAGGTCACCGGCGGCCTTCGGCGCTCACCTGGCCGCGCACAGCGCGAGGAGCTGGGCCCCTGACTGTGAGAGCACCTTCGGGCCCAGGCCCTTCACCCGCTGCAGCGCCTGCGGGGTCGTGGGCCGGGCCTCGGCGACGGCGACGAGGGCCCGGTTCGTCAGCACGCGGAAGGCGGGCACGCGGCGGCGCTTCGCCTCGGCGAGTCGCCACGCGCGCAGCACCTCGACGAGGGCCGCGCTCGCGCCCGTCGATGGCAGCTCCACGGCTGGCTGGCGGGCCTGGTGGCGACCCCGGCCCCGGCCTCGCTGGCGTGGCGCGCGCTCCGGACGCTTGGGGGCGGGGCGGTGCACCGGCGCCAGCAGCGCCCGCGTCGGGTCCGCGTCGCCGGCGAGAAACAGTCGCTGGTAGGCAATCGCCTGCCCGTCCTTCTCGAACACCGCGTCCTCGAGGCGCAGCTGGCCGGCGCGCGCCAGCCCCCGCACCAGCCGCTCGAAGCGCGGCCGCGCCTCGGGGGCCTCGCCCAGCACCTCTTTGCAGAGGCGGCCCATCGACTGCCCGGGGAGCGCCCGGAGCCGCGCCACCACCTCGGCCAGCACCGCCACCTCGCGCGCCGTCGGCCGCTCGAAGGTGGCGGCGACGCAGCCCGCAGGGTCGCAGACGTCGCACTGGCCGCACGGCGCCAGGCGGTCGGTCTGGTCGCCGAAGTGCTTCACGAGCGACACCATGCGGCACTGCGCGCTCTCGGCGTACCGGGCCATGAGGGCGAGCTGCTCGACGCGGAGCCGGCGCTGCGCCTCGTAGGGGCCCTGCCAGGCGTCGTGGCCCCGGGTGAGCTGGTC
>JADCJJ010000004.1 GCA_020247085.1 Myxococcaceae bacterium
ATCGCCATCGGCCTCTTCCGGAAGGCCGAGTACCGGGCGGCGGGGTTGACGTCGCTGCCGCTCGAGAAGGGCGACGACGTGGCCCGGGCCCACGCGCTGGGCTACTTGGCGCTGATGCTCCCGGTGAGCGCCCTGCCCTTCTTCGTCGGGGTCTCGGGCTGGGGGTACCTCGCTGCGGCGCTCGCGCTCGGGGCCTGGTGGGGGTGGGTGGGCCTCGAGGGCTGGCGGACGAAGGGCGACGCGCGCTGGGCGCGGAAGCTGTTCGCGACTTCGCTCGTCTACCTCACCGGGTTGTTCGCCGCGCTGGCGGTGGGTTGACGCGAACCAGGGGCCGGAGAGCCCTCGCCCCGGGTCTCTGACACCTCAGGTCAGCCCGGCTGACCCGGGGCTTGTCGGCCCCACCCTGTCGGACTAGAGCCCCCGGACGTCGTCCTCGACGCTGAAGGTCGGTGCCCTGCGGCTTGCTGAGCCTCCTCAACTGCCCGAGATGGCGAAGGATTCAGGAGTTCAGACGATGATGGTCGCCCTCACTTCCGAGACCGTGGTGCGTGTGCACCCCGATGCGGTGGTTCAGCGGGTGGGAGGCCGGTTCATGGCCGCGACGGCGGACGACTGCTTGCATAGCTTCGAGGCGCCGGACGGGTCGGTTTCGGAGGTAGGAGAACGGATCATCGAGCTGGTGGACGGGTCCAGGAGCATCGGCGGCATCGTCGACGTCCTGGTAGAGGAGTTCGAGGTCTCGCGCGAGGTCGCCGAGGTCGACACGAGGCAGTTCATCGAGTTGCTTTTGGGTAAGCTGGTGCTCACCGCGGCGTGAATCGGCCGCTGGGGGCGAAGCACCATGGGAGACGTGCGAATGAATCGGGCGGTTTCGGTGCGGGTTGGAGCGATGTTCGCGGCGGTGGTGGCGTTGGGGTCGGGGTGCCCTCCTGCGCCGAGTGATTGCACGGACCTGGTCATCGACACGACCCCGGCGAACGACGCGACCGATGTGAATCAGGTCGCCGACGTGGTGGCCAGTCTGCGGCGGGGCCCGACGACGCCGGTGGCGGTGGCGACGGGGCGCATCTCGATTCGCGCGGCCGGCGAGAGCGACTTCGGGGCTGCGGCCGACGCGACGACGGTGGCCGAGGCGAGCGCGACGTTCGCCGGGCGCATGTTCAAGGCGGGCGTGAACGCGTTTCGGGTGACGCTGACGGAGAAGGACTCGACCTGCGCGGTGACGAAGGACGTGAGCATCACGGTGAAAGAGGCCGTGATGCCGCCGCCGGTCATCGCGGGCTGCGACTTCCCACAGGACGCGAACCGCGACGGAGCGCTGAACGGGTCTGAGCTGCCTGGCGGGAGCAACATCGTCGTCCGCGTGCGGACGAACGCCGGCACGGGGGCGGGCGCGACGTTCTCGGTGCCCAACGGCACGCCGGCCCAGGCCACGGTGACGAACGACGTGGCGCAGGTGGCGGCCCCGGCGCCGGCGATGGACGGGCTGTTCGCGGTCACCGGCACGGTGGCGAGGGGCGCGGCGATGGTGACGTGCAGCCCCACGATTCGCGTCCAGCGGACGGCGGGGTGCACCGTCGAGAACACGACGGACCAGTCGCCCCGGGGCCCGATGGGCGACGCCGACCCGATGACGGCCGGATATCAGGTTCGCACGACCGCGGCGCGCGTGACTGGGACGGTTGCGGCGGCGTCGATGCGCCTCGGCGGGAACACGCGGGCCATCGACCTGGCGACGATGGCGGCGGCCTCGGCCGACTTCACGGTCGCGAACACGGGCACGCAGTCGTACATGGCGACGCTCGAGGCGACTGATGCCGTCGGCAACGCGTGTCAGGTGATGAGCGGAACGCGGGTGGTGCCTGTGGACTTCGACCCGCCGTCCGTGACGATCGCGGCGCCGACGACGGCCGACGGAGGTCCGGCGCTCATCACCCGCTCCCCGGTGTCGGTGGTGGCGAACGTCGGCATGGGAGACAACGGCGCGACGGCGTGCGCGTTTCTCGGCGCGACCCAGGTCGACTGCACGACCGTGATGAACGGCGCAGCGGTGCTCTCGGTGCCCTTCGCCTCGGACGGGACGCGCACGGTGACGGTGCGGGTGACCGACGTCGCTGGCAACGTCGGCTCGGCGGCCGTGACGATCGACGTCGTCCTCTCGGGGTGTGGCGTCGCCTTCTTCGCGCCGCCGTCGAACCCGGCCCTCATCATCGCGTCGCAGGCGCCGGGTGGAAACTTCACCTTCCGGACGGCGAGCAAGGGCGTGTGCGTGGGTCAGCCGGCCCGCCTCAGCCGCGCCGTCGTGTCGCCAGACGGAGGCACGTCGATGTTCACGTCGGTCGGGAGCGCCACCCTCACGGCGAGAGCGCTGGGCGACGGAGGCTCGGACGCCGTCGCAGCCTTCGTGGCGCCGGTCACAAGTGGCGGATACGTGTTTCGGGCTGAGGTGGACAACTTCGGAGATGGGGGCATCGATAGCGCCACCGTGGACGTCAGCGTGGACCTCGAGGGCCCGGCCATCACGAGCCCTGTCGTGGCGACGGGCCAGACCCGCGCCGTCATCAACGCCTCGCAAGACTCGAACCCAGCGGTCGCCGGAGCCCAGCGGCTGCTGACCTTCACGGGCCGAATTCCGGCTGGTGGCCGGGCCGATGTCTGCACCACGCAGACCTTCACGGGCGCCGTCGAGGGTGACTGCGGCACCGGCTGGTTCCGGCTGGCGCAGAGCGTGACGAGCCCTGCCAACGCCTTCACATTCCCCGAGGGCGCGTACCAGCTCAAGGTCGTCATCGTCGCCGGCGCGACCCGCACCGAATCCCCCGCGGTTCCGGTCACGGTCGACACGGTGCGGCCGTGCGTCCTGGCGAGCTCCGTCCGCTTCCCGCAGGACTCGAACATGGACGGGCGCCTGAACGCGACGGAGCTCGGAGCGAGTTCGCCCAACCTCGAGTTCCAGCTCGACCCGGCGTGCGGTGACGTGAACCTCTCGACGCTGGCCACGACGGCACCGGTTTCTGCCCGCGAGGTCGTCTCCGGAGCGCCCGCCGCGGCGCTGAACGTGCCCGCCGACGTGTCGTTCGACATGGCCACGGGGCGCGTTCGGGTCAGCCTCACGCAGGCGGTCGCGAACGAGCGTGACTACACGCTCTTCGTCCAACTGCAGGACGCGGTGGGCAACACCAACTTGTTCTCGGCGGCGCCCAACCCCGCGGTGGGGAGCGTTCGCGTCGACCGGACGGCGCCGAACTGCGACCTGGTGGCCCCAACGTTGACGACGCTGAACAACTCGAGCGTGCCTGGCGGCGCGCTCCCCGTCACCATCGCGACGGCGGCCGACGTCGGGACGAACGGCGTCACCGTGACCCTTCAGGGGCTGGCGCCGCTGAGCGCCACGCCCTCGGGGGCGGGCAACCAGGCCACCGCGACCTTCATGGGGCTGGCAGGTACCAATACCCGAACGCTCACCGCGACGTGTCGCGACGCCTCGGGGAACACCGCGAGCACTCCGATGCGGACGCTCGTCATCGACCTCGACAACCCGACGTGCTCCATCGCTTCGCCGAGCGTCGCGGCGTCGCCCTACTCCGACCTGAGCATCACCACCACCGTGAACGTGTCGGGCGCCGACGGGCGCACGGTGACGGTGTCGTCGACCCAGGGTGGGTCTCGCGGCGCGCTGACGGTTGCGTCAGGCGTAGCGACCGGGCCCATCACATACTTGAACGGCACGCAGGACGTCTCGGTGTCGCTGACCGACGCGGCCGGAAACCCGTGCTCGGCGACGGTGACGGGCATCGTGGTGAACTCGCTCGACTGCGGGCTGACGCTCACCAACGCGTTCACGAACGCCAACGGGTCGTGGTTCAACCGTGGCAACACCGGCAACCTGACGGCCACCAGCGGCACGGCGACCATCACGGCGCAGACGTCGGCCTGCACGCCGGGACGAATGCTGACGCTGGTCCGCACCGGGCCGACGGCGGGGACGCCCATCACGGTCGCGGACGTTGGAGGGACGGCGACGTTCCCGAACGTGGCGCTCAACGACGGTGAGACGTGGACGGTGTCGGTGCCGAACGGTGCCCGGCCCGCGACGACGACGAGCTTCCGCGTCGACCTCGATGCGCCGACCTTTGGCGTGGCGCCGACGCAGCTTGGCCAGGCACGCATCAACGGCACGCTGCTGGCTTCGGCCGGGACGACCTTCTTCGTGGCGCCCGCCGACAACCGGAACGTCGAGACGGCAGTCGCGGGCTACTTCGCCGACCTCGCGGCGGGGACAGCCGGCGCGCAGGTGAACGTCACCGTCGACTCGGTCGAGGCGTTCGACTTCGCACTGAATGGAACCGTGCGGGTGTTGTTCAAGGGAACGGAGCTGACGAGCCTTCCGGTGACGGAGGCAGCCCAGACGGTGAGCTTCACGGGCTCCGGCTCGGTAACGCTGCCGCACAACGACTCGGGCGCCTTCGTGGTGCGGGTGACGGATGGCGCGGGCAACAGCCAGGATTGGTCGTCGACGGCGACCATCGACGTCATCGCCCCGGCCGCGCCGACGGTCAGCCAGACCCTCGGTGACGTACGCATCGCCGAGGTGACCCTCGGGTGGATGCCGACCTTCGACGACGGGACGACATCGAGTTCGGGTGGCCATGCAGGGTACGACCTTCGATGGTCGACGACCTCGGTGCCGGGAAACAGCGCGCTGCCGACCTCGACTGATTTCTTCAGCTCGGTCGCGAACCCGGAGCCCAACATCGCGTGGTCGGCGAGCCCGACGAGCAACTTCCGCCTCACGGTGCCGCCGCTCAACGGGTACTACGTCGTGGTGCGTGCCCGCGACGAGGTGGGCAACTACTCGGCGTATGCGGCGCCGACGGTGCTCAACAATTTCTGGACCGAGGTGACGATCTCGGCGCCGGCCAGCGCCACGAGCGCGAACTTTGGACAGACCGTCGTTGCGGCCCCGAGTTTGAACAACGACACCATCGCCGATCTCGTCGTGACGGCCCCGACGCGAACCGGCGGCGGCGCGGTGTTCGTGTACTACGGTGCAGCAGGCTTCGCGTCGCAGACGACGTGCGGGGCGGGCTGTCAGGAGCTCACACCATCAGATGCGGCGGCAGGTCAGTTCGGCAGCGACATCGGCACGGGAGGTAACGTGGGCGACGTGGCCGGCGAGAACAAGCCGGACCTGGTGGTGGCTCAGGTATCGACCGCAGCAGCCCCGGCGAATGGTGGTCGTGTCGTGATCTTCTTCGGGTCGTCGGGCGCCACAGTCGACCCTGCGCAGTCGATCGAGATTCGCGGCGACACCAGCTTCCGAATTGGGTTTACGGCTCGAATCATCCCGTCAATCGACGGCGATGCGTTGGACGAGCTTGCGCTCGCAGCTCCGACGGCCAACGCGAACCAGGGCCGGCTCTACGTCTTCCGCGGACGGAGCAGGAGCGCGTGGGTCACTGCTCGGACCAGCACTGACCCCGCCACGATGGTGCCTTTCATTCCAATCACCTCGGCCGACTATGTCGTTGATGGGCCGACTCCACTTCTCTCCACGGCTGGCAACGCCTTCGGTCAGAATCGCTTCGGGCTCGTCAGCCTCGGTGACATCAACGCAGACAGCCGACCAGACATTGCGATTCCGACCTCGCGGGCGTCGATCAACCGGTATCGGGTCTACTCAGGGGCAGCCATTGCTTCGTCTTCTCCGGCTTCTCCGCTGCCAGGCACGAGTTTCATCGCAGAGTTCGTACAGACGGCGGCGACGAACACGTCGCCTGCGGCTGGTCTTGGGGCAAGTTCCGTCGGCGGGCTCGACGTCATCGATTCGACGGCTCCCGACCTGGTGACCTCGTTCCAGGGTGCTGGCGGTGGAGGCAAGGTCTACATCTTCTCGGCGCCTGTTCCGATGATGAGCGGGAGCCCCACGCCGACGATCGAGCTGACTGGGCCGCTCACGTTTGGCGCGCAGCTCTCCCTGGCACGCCTCAACGGAGCAGCCGACCCCCGCATCGACGTGGTCGCGGGCATGGCTCAGACGAGTGGCAATGTCGCGTTCGTCTTGTACGGACAGACTGGACTTCGTCCCTACGCCGGTTCAGCCCCCAATGTGGTTGGCTCATCCGTCGAATTCTGGCTGAGTCGGTTTGATGCGGCAGCGGTCACTGGAAACACCCTCAGCGCTCTGGGTGGGTCGAACACCTCGGGTGACGTCGACGGAAATGGCAATGCTGACCTGGCCCTCGGTGACCGAATCACCGGTCTTGTGAAGGTGTGGCGATGAAGACGAACTCCGCGAAGAAGCGCCCCTACGTGAAGCCGATCGTGTCGACGCTCGCGCTGCTCCCGAGTTCGACCGTGCTCTTGGCCTGCACGAACCAAGTGGACTGCTACGGGAACGGGACGTGCTGCGCGCCGGACGTTGACGCATGCGTTCTTGACTGTCCGTGATTGGAGCTCGTCGGTCTTCGTCAGGCTGAATCCACGTGCCGTGGGTCCATCGACCATGGAGGTCGGGGCTGTCGACCGGGTCCAATCGCGCAGAGCCGCGCCGGGCAGTTTTCAGTGGCCAGTACGCCTGTCGGGCAACGTGGCAAGACGCGCCCCAAGCTCGCGTCGCGTGGGCACGCTCTGAGCGGTCCGTAACGCTCACGGTCGATGCAACCGCACGTCGAGGCTTCATGTCGTGTAGAGAGGGTTCTACGAGGGGCTTTCATCCGCAGGGGCTGCCACGGCACGACCGCCCCCCCCACGCGGCGACTCGCCCGCAGTTCCGAGGCGCCCGCTGCGACGAGTGAGTGTCAGGAAGCCTCGCTCCGTTCCGATTGTTCGACGGATCGTCGCCGACGCGCCTTGACACCCGGGGCTCCCGCATTAATCAGCCCGACCGATGATTCAGGTCGACGGCTTGAGCAAATTCTATGGAGAGCACGCAGCCATTCGCGGGCTCTCGTTCAACATCCAGTCGGGCGAGGTGGTCGGGTTCCTCGGCCTCAACGGCGCGGGTAAGAGCACCACGCTGAAGGTGCTGGGCTGCGTGCTGCTCCCGACCTCGGGGCGCGTCATCGTCGATGGCTTCGACGTCACGCGCGAGCCCCACGAGATCCGCAAGCGCATCGGGTACCTGCCCGACACGCCGCCCATCTACGACGAGATGTCCGTCGGCGAGTACCTCACCTTCGTCGCCAGGCTCCGCGGCGTGCCGCAGGCCAACGTCGCCGGCGCCGTCGCCGAGGCCGAGAGGAAGACGGCCATCAGCGAGAAGCACGAGGACGTCATCGGGACGCTGTCGCACGGCTACCGGCAGCGCGTCGGCCTCGCGCAGGCCTTGGTGCACAAGCCGAAGCTGCTCATCCTCGACGAGCCCACCGGTGGCCTCGACCCCGTGCAGATCGTCGAGATGCGCGAGGTCATCAAGGGCCTCAAGGGCGAGCACACGGTGCTCGTCTCGTCCCACATCCTCGGAGAGATCTCCCAGGTGTGCGATCGCTACCTCGTCATTCAGGGTGGCGAGCTCATCGCCCAGGGTACCGAAGCCGAGCTTTCGGACAAACTGGGCTCGGGCGGCCCCATCGAGATTGACTGCATCGGCGCCGCTGGCCCCACCATCGAGCTGCTGAAGAAGGTCGACGGCGTCTCCGACATCACCCTCGTCAAGCTCGACGGCCAGAACCTGTCGCTCCGCGTCGACGCGAAGACCGAGCTCCGCCCGGCGCTGGTGAAGGCGCTCGTGCAGGCCAACGTGGCCGTGGTGCGCGTCGACCGCGCCGCCCACCGGCTCGAGAACATCTTCCTCAAGCTGACCCACGGAAAGGACGCGTGATGAACAACGTGTGGCTCATCGCCCGCCGCGAGCTGGGCGCGTACCTTCGCAACCTCAGCGGCTACGTCATCATCGCGGTGCTGCTCTTCCTCGACGGGCTGGCCTTCAACGCCTTCGCCGTCCAGGGCGCCGCCAAGAAGTCGTCCGAGGTGCTCGCAGACTTCTTCTTCTTCACCTCGGGCATCGGCATGGCCGGCGCCATTTTCCTCTCGATGCGCCTCATCGCCGAGGAGCGCCAGACGGGCACCGTGCAGCTGCTCTACAGCTCGCCCATTCACGACCGCGAGATCGTCGCCGGCAAGTTCCTCGCCGCCCTCGCCTTCCTCTGCCTCTTCTTCCTGGGCACCGGGTACATGCCGGCGCTCGTCGCGGTGTACGGCAAGGTGTCGCTCGGTCACGTGCTCTCCGGCTACCTGGGCCTGGTGCTCGTCGGCGCGTCGAGCCTCGCCATCGGGCTGTTCGGCAGCTCGCTCACGAAGAGCCAGGTCGTCGCCGCCGTCGGCTCGGCCGTCATGTGCATCGGCCTCACGATGTGCTGGCTGGTCGCCAAGGTCGTCGACCGGCCCTTCACCGACGTCATCACCGGGCTGGCCTGGTACGGCCACTTCGACCCCTTCAAGAACGGCATCGTGCACCTCAAGCACGTCGTCTACTTCGCGCTCGTCACCTTGTTCGCGCTCTTCGCCGCCACGCGCGTGCTCGAAGCGCGGAGGTGGAGGTAAGCCATGCGCAGCTTCATGCTCTCGCTCGGCCTCGCGCTCGGCCTGGTGTTCGTCTGGGTCGGCGAGCGCGTCGTCGACCCCGACCTGCGTGCCTTCTTCACCGTCGGCGGCACCGCCCTCATGCTCGCGGTCATCGGCCTGCGCGCGAGCCGGCTCAACGTCGCCGCCACCGGGCAGATCGAGCGCCTGCTGCTCGGCCTGCACGGCCTGGTCTTCCTCGCCGTCGGCCTCTACGTCGTCCAGTCGGACCTGTGGGCGAAGGTCGCCGGGCAGACGCTCGAGACGGAGTGGCCGAAGCTCGCCGGGAGCCTCGCGGCGCTGGTGCCGGCCTTGCTCGCCGTCGCCCTCATTCCCACGCTCCTCGTCGAGCTCTCCTACGCCGCGATGGCGAAGGCCCCGGTGATGGAGGTCGGCCGCGTGCAGGAGGCCGCCAACGCCGGCCTCGGGCTGGGCTTCGTCGCCATCTTCGCCTTCTCGCTCCAGTACGTCGTGACGGAGCGTGACGTGAAGAAGGACTTCTCGTACTTCCGCACCGCGCGCCCCGGCGACGCCACGCGGCGCCTCGTCAACTCCCTCGACGAGCCCCTCGAGGTGTACCTCTTCTTCCCGCCGGCCTCCGACGTCTCCACCGTCACCCAGGCCTACTTCGACGAGCTCAAGGCCGAGTCGGCGATGCTCAAGGTGCAGGTGCTCGACCAGGCGCTCGAGCCGGTGAAGTCCAAGGACCTCGGCGTCAGCAACAACGGCACCGTGGTGCTCAAGAAGAAGGAGCGCAAGGAGTCGCTCTACCTCGGCACCGAGATCGAGAAGTCGCGCACCCAGCTCCGCGGGCTCGACGCCGAGGTGCAGAAGCGCGTGCTGCAGATCGCCAAGACCCGGCGCACCGTCTACTTCACCCAGGGCCACGGCGAGCGCACGCAGGACCCCGTCTCTGGCGACCAGCGCCCCACCATCGACAAGCTGTGGCGCGCGCTCCAGGAGCAGAACTTCGACGTGCGCACGCTCTCGGCCGCCGAGGGCCTCGGCCAGGACGTGCCCCGTGACGCCGCCGCCGTCTTCGTGCTGGGGCCGACCCGGGCCTTCCCGCCCCCCGAAGCGAGCGCGCTCGTCGAGTACGGCAAGCGCGGCGGCAAGCTGTTCATCGCGCTCGACCCCGAGGCGGGGCTCGGCTTCGAGGAGCTGCTGACGCCGCTCGGCCTGTCGTTCAGACCCGAGGTGCTCACCGACGACAAGATGTTCGCGCGCATCGGCCGGCAGGCCTCTCCTGCCGACTTCCGGAACATCGGCACTCGCACCTTCTCGTCGCACCCGGCCGTCACCACGCTTTCGCGCGCGCAGGCGGCGGTGCTGCTCGTCGGCGCTGGCCCCCTGAAGGAGCTCGACACCCACCCCGCCGACCTCGTCATCGACATGGCGCTCCGCTCACAGTCGACGACGTGGAACGACGCCAACAACAACTTCACCGCCGACGCGCCCGGCGAGGTGAGGCAGGCCTACGGGCTGCTCGCCGCCGTCACCCGCCGCGCCGCGAGCAACAAGGTCGAGGACGAGCTGCGGGTGCTGGTGCTGAGCGACTCCGACGCCATCACCGACGACATCGTCGATGCCCTCGAGGGCAACGTGCGGCTGGTGCTCGACGGCATGAAGTGGCTGTTGGGTGAGGAGCAGCTGCAGGGCACCACGAACTCCGAGCTCGACGTGCCGATGACGCGCACCCGGAGCCAGGACAGCGCCTGGTTCTACGGCACCACCTTCCTCGCGCCGGTGCTGGTGCTGGCGCTGGGGTTCCTCGTTCGACGGCGCGGCAACCGCCCACGTTCGGCCCCGGCCGCCGCCGCGGAGGTGAAGTCATGAAGTCGAAGAGCGTGGCGCTCACCGGCGCGCTCGCCGCGCTGGGCCTGGCGTTGGCGTACCTGACGTGGCAGCGGCCGAAGGAGACCGCCTCGGCCGGCAATCTCATCAAGGTGGTGGACGCGTCGAAGTCGTCGTTCCAGTCGCTCAAGTACGAAGACGGCCAGCGACAGCTCTCCCTCAAGCGAGAGAACGGCGAGCTGTGGCTCACCACCGGCTTCATGCCGGGCAAGGAGCCCGCGCCAGTCGACGCGGGGCTGACGGTGACCGAACTGCCCCTCGTTGACGGCGGCCTCGACACCGACGGCGGCCTGGTCGACGCGGGCGTCCTGCAGGTGACGCAGACGCCGCCGCCGAAGCCGCCCCCGACGCGCGTGCTGAAGGGCAACGAGCGGGCCGAGGCGGCGCTCCAGAAGTTCATGCCGCTCGAGGCCACCCGCGCCCTGGGCCCCCTGTCTCCCGAGAAGTTGGCAGAGCTGGGCCTCACCGACTCGCCCCGCCGCCTCGAGCTCGTCGTCGGCGGCACCGCCCGCGTCTTCACCGTCGCCAAGACGCTGCCGGGCATCTTCGGCCTCTACATGCAGGAGGAGCGCACGAAGGACGTGTTCCTCTTCCCTGGGTCGCTGCTGGCCGACTTCGACCCCCAGTCGCAGGTGTTGGTCGACCGCCGGCTCCACGCCTTCAAGCAGGCCGAGTTTGACGCCTTCGTCGTCAAAGCCGACGGCAAAGAGGCGGCCTTCGTGCAGTCGAACGCCGAACTCCCGACGACCGCGAAGGTGGCCCGCGCCGCCTCGCCCGACAAGCCCGACGAGCTGGTGAAGAACTGGCACGACAAGGTGTGGGGCCGCCTCATCGTCACCGAGGTGCTGGGGAAGGGCGAGCTGCCGCTGGGCGCGGAGCCGACGGTGGTGCTGCGCGTCGACTACACCTTCAAGGGCCGGGAGAAGGGCTGGCTCGAGCTGGCCGTGGACGCGTCGAAGGGGACCTGGGCGCGGAGCGAGAACACCGCCTCGTGGGTCGCCGTGCACCAGGGGAGCGACGAACTGCTCATCGAGGCGCGGAAGCTGGTGCTCGAGTAGCGCGCCGCGGAAGGCTGCCGCCACCCTGGTGCTCGCGCCCGGGAAAGGGGGGCAGCGGGTGGCGGTGACGCGCTGGCCGCCGCGGGCGCCCACCCGGCGACGCGCCGCACCGGGTCTTCCGCCGCCCGGCCGTGCCCTTCGACACGTCGGGTGGCGCGGCATCGCTCCGCCACCGGGGCCGGGAGCTTGCAAGGGCTCGACGCACCCCAGGCCGCTCGAGGACGCGCGGACGGGAGACTGGCGCGTCGCGGTGGATGCGGGGCTCGGCGCCATCTCGCTGCGCTGATGCTCACCGCCCGGGCCCACGTGCCAGGCTCCCTCGCGCGCCGAAGCGCGCCTGCGGCCTGTACCGCACCACGGTGCGAGGTAGCCTGCGCGCCCGTGTCTTCGTCTCCGCGCCTCCCGCGTGTCCTCTGCGTCGCCGTGACGCTCACCGCTTGCTTCGTCGAGCTCGACGATCGTCCCGGCCGCGCCTGCGACGAGCAGCGCCCGTGCAGAGCGCCGCGTGAGTGCCTCGCGGGCCGCTGCTTCGCGCCGGGCGAGGCGCCCGCGGCCTCGGACGCAGGGACGGCGGGCGGGCTGGCGACTGGTGGCGGTGGAATGGCAGGCGGCTCGGCCGGCGGAGGGAGCCCAACGGGGGGGGGCGCGGCCGCGGGTGGCTTGGCCGGCGGCGCCGTGGACGCAGGCCCCCCTCCGCTCTGGCTCCAGCCCGTACACGGCTTCACCGAGTTCACCCGCGACACCGGGTGCACCGTCACCGTCGACGGCGCCAACGGCAACGAGCTCACCGCCACGGTGGCGAACACCGCCGACGACCAGGACTCGGCGAGCGGTGACTTCCTCGACGGCGGCTTCCTGCCGCGGCAGCTCGAAGGCGCGGTGAAAGGCCGCCTCCGGCTGCCGGCGCGCCCGGCGCTCGCCGGCAACCTGCCATTCGTCGAGTACAGCCTGGGGCGCTTCACCAACATTCACCTGCAGCTGGCCATCACCCCGGGCGGCGCGCTCCAGGTGAGTAACCAGGCCAACACCGTGTCGGACCAGGCCATCTCCAACGCCTGGGCCGTCGACGGCGGCTTCGAGGCGGGCGAGTACCGCTTCGAGGTGCGCTGGCGCCGGGGCGGAACGAGGCGGGTCTGGCTCAACGAGCAACTGCTGGGCACCGTGAGCCTGCCCGCGACGGGCGCAGCCCCCTCGCTCCCCGACCGCTTCCGCGTCGGCATCATGCGCCTCGAGGGCACCGACGGCGGCGCCGCGTCGCTCGTCGTGAGCGGCTGGCAGCTCGGCGACCGGGAAGACGCCCTGCTCCTCGACCTGCCCTGACGGCCCCGCGCCCGCGCCGCGACGAGCGCCGCACGCGAAGGCCGGCCCCGGCAGCGCGCCCCTGACGCAGACGGGCGGGCCGCCACGCCGCGGCAGCCCCAAAGCTCGAGCGCGCTCCGCGCCCGTCGTGGCGCGCCCCTGACGAGCCCCGCGCCGCCCCACGTCAACGCGGCGCCGGACGCCCCGCCGCCGCGGGGAGCCGCACGAAGAAGCACGCGCCCCGCCCGAGCCCCGGCTCGACGCCGAGGGTGCCCCGGTGGGCCTCGACGATGCGCCTCGAGACGGCGAGCCCCAGCCCGGTGCCCTCTCCGCGCGGTCGGGTGGTGAAGAAGGGCTCGAACAGGCGCGCCATCACCTCGGGCGTGATGCCAGGCCCCGAGTCCTGCACCCGCACCTCGACGGCCTCTCCTGCAGCCACCGTCGTCACCGTCACGCGCTTGCTCGGCGAGGCCGCCACGGCCTGCGCCGCGTTCAGCACCAAGTTCAACACCACCTGCCGGAGCTGCGTCTCACTGCCGACGACGGTGCTCACGCGCTCGCCGCCCCCCGTCTCGACCTCGACGCCCAGCTGCGCGAGGTGGTGCCGGCACAGCGCCACGGCGCCCTCCACCACGGCGTTCAGGTCGAGTGGCGCCATCGCCGGGCCGGCGGGGCGGGAGAAGTCGAGCAGGTTGCCGAGGACGGCGCTGGCCCGCTTCGTGTCCGCCTCGATGAGCGCGAAGAAGTGTCGGGCCTCGGTCAGCGACTGCGCCGCCCGCCCGAGCTGGGCGAAGCCGAGGAGGCCCACCATCGGGTTCTTCACCTCGTGCGCCACCGAGGCGGCCAGCTCACCGATGGCCGCCAGCTTCTGGGCCTGCTCGAGCGCGGCCGACACGTGTTCCGCGCGCCCACCGGCCGGGCGCAGCGCCTCCGGCAAACGAGCGCCGGCCGGCGACAGCGGCAGGTCCGCCTCGCGCTCGTCCGCCCCGAGGGCGAGTAAGAGACGCACCGCCACGCCCAGAGTGACGAGCAGCAAACCCCCTCCCGCCAGCGCCAGGGCCAGGGCGCCGCTGGCCCCGTCACGGAGGGGCGCCAACCCGCCCAGCAGCCCCGCGCCAGCCAGCAGCCCGACGGCGAGCAGCAACACGCCCACCACCCCCCTCGCCTGCGCGCGGGCCGATGTGCGCGTCACCTCGGGCCTCCCGCGCCAGCGCCCCCGGCGCGGGCCATCAGGGCGTCGACCTCCGGCGCGGCACCTGCCTCACGCCGACGATGGCCGGGTCGTGTGGCTGCCATACCCGGGCGCGCGCCTCAGTCCCGCTTGCGGCGCAGCGGCGCCAGCTCGGCGACGACCTGTGTCAGCCGCTCCTTCAGCGTCTCGACGACGGGGGCGCTCGGGGGCGCGGCCGCCAGCGCCTGCACGACGGCCTCCTCGATGGTGGCCAGCGACCTGAAGGGCTTCGACAGGGTGACGTCGGGGCGGGCGTCGTCGAAGGACAGCGGCTCGGGGTGGCCGCTGATGAGCACCACCGCCAGGCGAGGCAGCCGCTGGCGGGCCTGGGCCATCACCTCTCCGCCGTGCATGCCCGGCAGGTGCTTGTCGACGATGAGGCAGTCGATGGGCCCGGCGTCGAGCAGCCCCAGGCCGGCCTCGCCGCTCGTCGCCGACAGCACCTCGAACCCGGCGCGCGTGAGCGTACGGGCGACCAGGTCGCAGACCTCGGCTTCGTCGTCGACGACGAGGACCCGAGCGCGGCTCATCGCGGCGACTCCCAGAAGGCGGCGTTCCCATCGAACCGCCCCGATGGCGCAGGCGCCACACCGCGAGGCGACGACGCACGGGGGCCGTCGTCATCCCGCCACGCTGCTCCAGCATGTCGCTCGGCCGCGCTGCCCATGGGCGGGTGGCACTCTACCGCGAAGCGCGACGCGCGCCGGTGACAAAGCGCGCGCTGTCCTTCATGAAGATCAGCCACTTGGACCCACCGGCGGTGGCTAGAGTGTCAGGCTGATGGTGGCCCGGGACTTCGAGGCAGAGCTCCGCCGCGCCGAGGCCGGGCTGCTGGCGGCCGACGCGCGCTTCTCGGACGTGCTGCGGCGGGCGGGCCCGTGCCGGCTGGAGCGCGCGGCCCACTTCCGCCCGTTCGAGGCGCTGCTGGCGGCGGTGACGCACCAGCAGCTGTCGGGGAAGGCGGCGACGACGATTCTCGGCCGCGTGAAGCAGCGCCTCAACGCGGGGCGCGCGCCGACGCCCCAGCAGGTGCAGGCGGCGCGGCTCGAGACGCTGCGGGCCTGTGGGCTCTCGCGGAACAAGGCCCTCGCCCTGAAGGACCTGGCGGCGAAGGCGCTGGACGGCACGGTGCCGGCCGCGCGGGCGCTGCACCGGCTCGACGACGAGGCCATCGTCGCGCGCCTGACGGCGGTGCGGGGCGTCGGCCGGTGGACGGTCGAGATGCTGCTGATGTTCCAGCTGGGGCGGCTCGACGTGCTGCCGGCCGACGATCTTGGCGTGCGCAAGGGCTACACGCGCCTGGCCGGCGGCGGGCCCCTCGTCACGCCCGGAGCGCTGCGCGAGGCGGCGGAGCGCTGGCGCCCCTACCGCACCGTCGCGAGCTGGTACTGCTGGCGGGTGCTCGATGTCTGACGAGGGCGCGCGCGGCGAGCTCGAGGCGCTGGGCTACCGACAGGAGCTCAAGCGCGACGTCAGCGCCTTCCAGAACTTCGCCCTCTCCTTCTCAGTCATCTCGGTCCTCACCGGCGCGGTGACGCTGTACCCGCACGGACTGCGGTGGGGGGGCCCGTTGGCGATGACGGTGGGCTGGCCGCTGGTGGTGGCCGGCACGCTGTGCGTGGCGCTCTCGCTGGCCGAGTTGGCCTCGGCGTACCCGACGGCCGGCGCGCTGTACCACTGGGCCTCGATTCTCGGCGGCCGGGGCGCGGGGTGGGCGACGGCCTGGCTCAACACCGTAGGCCAGTTCGCCATCACCGCGGGCATCGACTACGGGCTTTCGGAGTTCCTCGCGCCGCTGCTGGGCTGGCCCGCCGACGCGGCGCACGTCGTGCCGCTCTTCGTGGTGGTGCTGGCGTCGCACGCGCTGCTGAACCACGTGGGCGTCGGCGTCGTGGCGAGGCTCAACGTGGTGTCGGCCTGGTACCACCTGGTGGGCGTGGCGGTGGTGGTGGGCGCGGTGCTGGCGTTGGCGCCACAGCAGCCGCTGAACTTCCTGCTCGAGACGGTGCCGCCGCCGCCAGGCGCATGGACGCCGGGCTTCGTGGTGGCGCTACTCCAGGCGGCATGGACCTTCACGGGCTACGACGCATCGGCCCACGCCTCGGAGGAGACGCACGACGCCGCGCGGAACGCGCCGAGGGGCATCCTGACGGCAGTCGGAGCGAGCGCCATCGCAGGGTGGGCGCTCATCCTCGGGGTGACGCTGGCCATCCCCTCGCTCCCCGACGCGGTGGCGGCGCCAAACGCCTTCCTCTTCATCCTTCAGGCGAGCCTGGGGCGTGGCGTTGGCGTGGCCCTGGTCTGGGTGTGCGTCGGCGCGATGTGGTTCTGCGGCCTGGCGAGCGTGACGAGCAACTCCCGCATGCTGTGGGCCTTCGCGCGCGATGGCGGGCTGCCGGCCTCGGCCCTGCTCGCGCGCGTGTCGCCGCGCTTCTCGACGCCGCACGTCGCCACCTGGGTGTCGGCGGTGTGCGCGCTGGGCGTGGTGCTGCTCTCCATCGGCATCGGCGAGGTGAGCGAGCGGGCGGCCGCCGACGCGCTGGGCACCGTGACGGCGGTGAGTACGGTGGCGCTGTACGCGAGCTACGGCGTGCCCATCGCGGCGGCCCTCTGGGCGCGGCGGCACGGGTGGACCCGTCGCGGGCCCTTCACCGTCAAGGCGGCGGGGCCGTGGCTGAACGGCCTGGCGCTCGGGTGGATCGTCGCCAGCAGCGCGGTGATGTCGCTCCCGCCGAGCGGCGTGGTGGGCGCGGCGATGGCGCTGATCGCTCTCGCGCTGGTGGTGGCCTGGTTCGCGGGCGTACGCGGCCGCTTCAAGGGCCCCGCGGCCCTGCCTCGCTGAGGGCGTGCTGCAGGCGGCGAGCGGGTTGCGCGCAGCGGGTGGCCCCTCGCTCCCCGGTGGACCAGTCGAAGTCGAGGCACTGCCCGCAGCGGGCGCGCAGGTCGAGCGGGCGGCCGCGAAGGCGCCTGGTGACGGCCGCCTGGCGAGCGGGGCCGGGCCGGACCTCGGGGCCCGGTCGCGCGGGGCGGGTAGGGTCGCCACGCCTCGCGCGCGGAGTCAGTCGCCTGGCGTGGGGCCATCGGCGCTGGCCGTCCGCGCCGGCGCGCCGGCCGCGAGCCCGCGGGGGGGTCGACCTGCCAGGCGCTCGAGCTGCTCGAGAAGCCTCGGCGCCAGCGCCTTATGCTCGTCTCGAAGGCGCTCGGCCCGGCGGGAGAACTCGTGGCGCAGGGAGCGAAGCACCAGCGACGCCGAGGTCACGCCGAGCGACTCGAGCACCAGCGCCGTCATGCGCTCTGGGTCGGGCTCGTAGAGGCCCAGCCGCTCCCGCTCGATGAAGTCACGGTAGGGGGGCTCGGTGCCGGGGATGACGCGGTGGACCAGCAGGGGTCCGCAGCGCATCGCGAGCAACTCCTGCAACGTCGAGTGCGCGATGCTGCCGAGCACGGGCACGTCAGTCAGCGCGTACAGCTGCGCGAGCTGCGGGTGCGGCAGGAAGCCGAGCACGAAGAAGCCGCGGCGGCCGCCGTACAGGGTGAGCAGCTCGGTCTCGAGGCTGGCGTCACGGCCGGCGAGCACTACCATCGAGAACTTCACGCCCAGATCCGGGTGGCGCACGAGCCGCTCGATGACGGGCCGGCACCCGGCGGTGAAGCCCGAGCCGCCGAAGAAGGCCACCACCGGCTTCGAGGCGTCGAGCCGCGCCAGGTCGGGCGCGGCGTCGGCCAGCTCGACCCGGGCCTGCTCCCGCGTCGCGGGGGTTCGCACGCGCAGTCCGCTGGCCACCTCGTCGAAGACCTCGCTGACGAGAGTGCCAACGCGGTACAGCTCGTCGGGGGCCGCGCGCCTCGAGAGCGCCTCGAAGGTGTCGCTGCCGTTCACCAGCGTCGCGTCGGCCCGGAGCCAGCGCTGCCGCGGGAAGAACGTGGGCGTCGGAGCGCCGTAGTCGGGGATGACGTTGACGATGCGGGTGCGGCTCCGCGACAGCAGGCGCGCGAGCTGGAAGCAGGCCGTCAGCTGAATGTGAGTCGACACCACCACGTCCGGCCTCTGGGCCTTCAGCAGCGCCAGCAACTCCAGCATCAACCGGGGGTTCAGCAGGGTCGCGCCCCAGGCCGAGAACGAGAAGTTGGTCAGCCAGAAGACCAGGCCCTGCAGCCCCCAGCGCACGCAGAACCGGTAGAACGTGTCGAAGCCGTTCGCGGCCGTCCACGAGATGGGGATGAGGCGCTGCTGCTGCGGGTCCTGCCGGGTGACGCTCCGCACCAGCGCGTCGCGGACCGTGTTGTGGCCGCCGCCCGCGTGCACCGACGCGAACACGACCCGCAGCGGGCCCGGCGCCGTCGGGGGGCTACCCTCGTCCTGGACCCTCGCCGTCATCGGCCGGTGCTGTAGCGTCACTACGCCTCCCTGGCCACCCTCAGATGCCGGGGGCCGAGGGATCGATCGGCGGGACCCGAGCGGCTGGTCGGGCCGCGGGGAAGACGAAGAAGCGCAGGGCGACCAGCCAGGACGGGGTGACGACGAGCCCGTCGGTGAGCACGGCGGCGACGAGGTACGGCAGGCCGACGCCGTCGCGCAGCCACACCACCACCTGCCCGTGCGCCGCGGTGACGGCCACCGCCACCAGCGCGTACCTCGCGCCAGAGGCGGTCAGGGGCTGCCGGTGGTCGCGGAAGGTGAAGCGCCGATGGGCGACGTAGCTGAAGAGGGCGCCCGCCACCTTGCCCCCCGTCGCCGCGGCCCGCGTCGGCAGGCCGGCCATGGCCAGCGCCAACCCCACCGAGTGGTCCACCACGGCCGTGGCTGCGCCAGCGCCCAGGCCTCGGGCCACCCACGAGCCAGAGAGCCGGCGAAGCAAGGGGCTCACCGGTTGACGACGAAGGCGCAGGCCGAGTCGAGCGTCACCTTGACGCCTGCCAGCGCCTCGAGCAGCCGGTCGGCGGCCATCAGCTCGGTCCGCAGCGCCTGCTCGATGCGCGCCGGGGCGACGCCCTGGTGCTCGAGCGCCAGCTTCACGCGAATCATCGTCAGGTCCCGCTCGTCTTCGATGGCCTGGCGCGCCGCGGCCTTGAGCGCCTGCAGCCGCGCCTGCGCGTGCCGCTCGGCCAGCGCCATCGCCTCGTCGAGGAAGCGCGGCAGCTCGGGGAAGGCCGCCAGCGCCTCGGGGCCCTTCAGCGGCTTCCCCTCGACGGCGTCGAGCGTCTCGAGCAGCGCCCCGTCAACCTTCGCCTTGCCGTCCGAGTGCCGCACCACCGCAACCTGGACGAGCGAGGTGTCGAGGAAGCGGGCGAGCTGCCGTGACGGCACCCGCGCACCTGGCGTGGTGTCGGCGGGCTCCGGCGGCGTCAGGTGGAAGAGCACCTCGACGCCCCGCGCCTTCAGCGGGCCCCGCACCTCGAGGAACCGCGCCCCGTTGCGCCCGAAGGGCCCGTCCTTCACGAAGCCGAAGAGCGCCTCGACGAGCGGGTGGCCGGTGGCGAAGTATTCGATCTCTTCCTGCTCGACGGCGGTGTCGCGCCAGAAGGTCCCCAGCACCGTGCGCTCCTCGGTGATGTCGAAGCCGGGCAGCGCCTCGACCGACAGCGCGTGGCCGAAGTGGAAGGCGCACTGGAACGCGTCCACCTCCTGGTCGGTGTCGACCCGAATGCCGAGCCGGTCAGCCAGCTCGGTGATGGTCTCTTCGAGGCGCTCGTCGAGGTCTCGGGCGAGGCCCCAGAGCCGGTCGTCGAGGCTGTCGTCGTCGCCGGCCTCGTGGTCGATGCGGGCCTCGGCGCGCTCCACCAGCTCGATGACCGCCGCCTCGTCGAAGCTGCGCAGATCGAGCAGCGGGTCGTACGCGCGCTTCACCTGGGCCCGCGCGGCCGACACCTGCGCGCGCAGCTCGTCGACATAGGCGGCGCGCTCGGCCAGGGGCGCCATCGCCAGCTCGGTCAAGCGGGGCTCGACCGACTCGAGCACGGCGTCGAGGCCGCCGACGGTCTCGCCGAAGACGCCCACGGCGTCGCGCAGCACCGTCAGCACGTCGGCGCTGAAGGTGCCCGCGACGTCGAACACGTGGATCTGCACGTCGTGGAGCTGGCCGATGCGGTCGAGGCGGCCGATGCGCTGCTCGACGGTCGAGGGGCTCCACGGCAGATCGTAGTGCACGAGGTGGTGCGCGAACTGGAAGTTGCGGCCCTCGCCGCCGACCTCGGTGCACAGCAGCACCTTCGGCCCCTCGGGGTCTCGGAACCGGGCGACCTGACGGTCGCGCTCCACCATCGGGAGCTCTCCATGGTACGCGAGAGCCTCGACGTGCTCGTGGCGCAGCCGCGTCTGGAGCCGCTCGAGCGTGTCGCGCGCCTCGGTGAAGACGAGCACCTTGGCGCCTGGCTCCTTCGCCCAGACGTCGCGCAGGAGCTTCACGAAGACACCGAACTTGGCGTCGCGGTCGGGCAGGGCCACCTTCAGGCCAACGAGCGCCTTGTTGCTGGCGAGGGCCGCGGCGAAGGCCGCTGGCGACGACTCGAGGCGCCGCACCAGGTTCGCCAGCGCCGCGCCGCGCACCGAGCCATCCTTGGACAGGGCGTCGAGCACCGCCTGCCGGGCCTCGAGCTCGTCGGCCGGGAGCTTCACCGGGTGCACGTGCAGGGTACGGGCCGAGAAACCGCCGACGCGCGCACGCCGGTTGCGGATGAGGCGGTCGGACAGCGAGTACGTCTCGGCGAGGTGCATGAGCATCTCGTCGGGGTCGTCGATCTCCTGGAGCGCCGCGTCGTGCGGGAAGCGGGCGACGAGCTCCTTGACGGCCGCCCGGGCCTGCTTGCCCTCGAGGAGCGCCCGCAGCGCCTTCGACAGCTCGGCCTGGCGGCCGAGGCGCGCCTCGAACTCCTTCGCCGAGGGGGCGGTGACCGGGTCGATGAGCGAGAGGAGCGACTGGTACTCGCCCGGGTCGAGCTGCATCGGCGTGGCCGTGAGCAGCAAGAGGCCCCACGCGTTCTTCGCCAGCACCTCAGCGGCCTCGTAGGCCTTCTCGCCCTTGAGGTGGTGCGCCTCGTCGATGATGACCAGGTCCCACTGGGCCTCGGGGGCGCCGGCCTCGTCACGGAACTGCTGGGAGCGCTGCAGCAGCTCGAGGCTCGTCACCACGAAGTCGAAGCGCGCCCAGGGATTCAGCGTGGGCTGCTCGTCGAGGGAGCTCTGGTGGCGCTCCGAGTCCATCAGGGTGAAGAGGTGGTTGAACTTGTGGAACAGCTCGACGAGCCACTGCACCGTGAGGTGGCTGGGCGCCACGACGAGCACGCGGCGGGCGAGGCCCGCGAGGCGCAGGGCCGAGAACACCATGCCGGCCTCGATGGTCTTCCCGAGGCCCACCTCGTCGGCGAGCACGAAGCGGGGCCGGCGGGACGAGAGCACGCGCTGCACGACGCCGACCTGGTGCGGCTTCACCATCACCCTCGAGGCGAGCAGGGCGCCGAAGGCGTCGTTGCGGCGCTCGTCGTCGAGCTTCAGGGTCGCCTTGCGCAGCAAGAAGTTCTTCCCATCGGCGATGCGGCCCTCCTTCATCATGGCGACGAGGTCGGGCCTGGGCGGGAGCGCGCGCAGCTCGGTCTCGGGCAGCTCGTCATCGGTGCCGTCGTCAAGGGTGATGACGTACCGGCGCAGGCCGCGCCCGCCCTCGACCTCTTCGGCGATGACGCCCACCTTGCCCTTCGCGGTGCGCACCCCGGCCCCGACGGGCAGCGCGGTGGGCACCAGGGCGCCGCCCTTGGTGCTGACGAGAATGGGGGCGCCGTTCTCGCGTGCAGGGAAGGCCACGACGGCGCGCGTGCCCTCTTCCTCGAGGCGGAGCAGGTGGCCGGTGCCCCACTCGGGCTGGGGCAGGTACTTCACCTTCATTCCGACGAGGAGCGCGGGTCCCATGGATGGCGCGCGGGCACATAGCGAGTCGTGCGGCCCGGTGCACGACCTTCGAGGTGGCGCTCGGGGAACGGTTGTCAGGCGGCGGGAAACGGCACATGACGGCGTCTCTTCGACGCCATGAGTGACGCCGCCTCGCCCGCCCCGCCGCCGCCCGCCCCCGCCGCCACGTCCACCGCGCTGAAGGTGTGGGCGCAGGCCTACCGCACCGAGCTGGTGCTCTTCGCGGTGGCCTTCTTCGCGCTGATGATGTTCTCGGGGCAGCGCTTCCTGCGGCAGAGCGCGGCGCCGCACTTCGTCTACCAGGCGAAAGCGTGGCTCGACGGCCGCCAGGACATCGCGGCCGACGTGCTGCCGAACTTCGAGGACTGGGCGTGCGTGCGCGAGGTGAACGGCGTGAAGGAGCGGTGCCGCCAGCCGCTCGCTCCGGGTGACCGCTGGTACTCGTCGTTCCCGATGTTCCCGTCGGCGGTGATGCTGCCCTTCGTCGCCATCCACGGGTACCAGCTCAACGACACCAGCTTCGGCGTCTTCGTCGGCGCCCTCGCGGTGGCGCTCTTCTACGCGGTGTTGCGGCTGCTGTCGGAGCGCGAGGGCACCGGGCGCAGCGAGCGCGAGAACGCGGCGCTCGCCCTGGTGCTGGGCTTCGGCACCCTCTTCTTCTACGCGGCCATTCGCGGCGAGGTGTGGTTCTCGGCCGAGGTGATGGGCGTGGCCCTCACCTGCCTGTACGTGCACGCGGCGGTGGGGGCGCGGCGCCCGCTGCTGGCCGGCGTCTTCTGGTCGATGGCGGTGCTGACGCGTACGCCCCTGCTCTTCACCGCCGTCTTCTTCCTCGTCGAGGCCATCGCTCCGACGCGCGGGGAGCGGCTGGCACAGCTCAAGGCCTTCCTCGCGGCGCCCGGCGCGCTCCTCAAGGCGAAGCTCCAGCCCTTCGCGGTGGGCGCCGCGCCGCTCGCCGTGCTCGCCATGGCGATGAACCAGACGCGCTTTGGCGCCGTCGCCGAGTTCGGCCACCGCTTCTTCTTCGAGAACCGCGTCAACCCCGACATCGACCGGTTCGGTCTCTTCCACCCCGTCTACCTGGCGCGCAATCTCGAGGCGGCCTTCCTGCTGCTGCCCGACCTGTCGAACCGGCAGGCGCCGTTCTCGTTCTGGGGGCTCTCGATGCTCCTGACGACGCCGCTGGTGGTGCTCGCGGCGACGAAGGGCGAGCAGGTGAAGGCGGCGCTGGCGACCGCGGGCGTGCTGGTGGTGACGGTGGCCCTCGCCGGAGCGGGCAAGGCACCGAACCCGGCGCTCGCGAACGTGAACGTCGCCCCGCAGGACGCGGGCCTGCTGGGCCTGCACCCGGCGATGCTGAAGGTGGTGCTCATCGTCACGCTGGGCGGCGCCGCTGCGGCCTACGCCAGCTCGGCGCTGTCAAACCGCTCGCGGCCCGCGGCGCGTCTCTTCGTGCCCCTGTGGCTGACGGTGGCGGCCTGCGCGCTGCCGGGGCTGCTGTACCAGAACACCGGCTACGCCCAGTTCGGCTTTCGCTTCTCGCTCGACTACACGCCCTACCTCGTCTTGCTGGTGGCGGTGAACGGCTGGCGGCTGTGGCGGCCGGTGCCGGTGGTGACGCTGGGCCTGGGCGCCCTGGTGGCCTTCTGGGGAGCGCTGGCGTTCCGCGGGTACACCGAGCTGGTGCGCCAGTGGTAGCGGCGGCCGGGGTCGGGCGCCCACGGACACGGTGACGGCCTGCCCCCTTTCACAGGGTCCGCCCGGCACGCCTCCGGGCCGACCGCGGTGCGCTCTCGCCCAGGCCCCCGGGTTCCCCCTCGACGCCTCCTGCGCGTCGAAGACCTTCGGCGCGCGCACCACCGCCCAGCGCCAGGCGACGCAGCGCCACCGGGGCGTGGTCGCTGACGACAGGTCCGCTGGCCGTTCCGTCGTCGGGTGCCTGCACGCCCCCGCGAGCGGCGGCGGTCATGCGAGGCACGCGCGCAGCGCCTCGAGCGCCTCGGCCCCCAGCATCACGCGGCCGACCTCGTCGGCGCCGCCGTCGCGGTGGTCCTCGTCGACGAGCACGAGGAGGCCCGTCGACAGCGTCACCCGCGCGCTGCCGAAGTGCATCGTCCGGGAGAGGGCGCCCCACAGCTCGACGGTGTCGTCACCCCGCCGGAGCTCGACGTCGTCGAGGAGCCAGTGCGGGTGATGGCGCTCGACCAACTGCCGAAGCAGCGCGAGCGCGGGCGACTGGGGAGCCATGACTCATCGGGAGTCTACCGCCCCGGAGCCTCGCGTGGGGCCCCAGCGCCGACGACGGGCGCCGCGCGACACCCCAGGCGGAGCCGACGGGGAGACGCTGACGAGCGCCCGCTCACCGGGCCGGAGCCGAGGCGCGCGCGCTCGCGCCACCCGCGCCACACGCCGAAGGCGAGGATGAGGGTGTTCAGGACGCCCATGGCTCCGGTGAAGGGCACGACGAGCGCGAGGAAGGGCGACAGGAAGACCGCGACGGGGAACGGTGCGGGCTCGGCGGCCATGCGCTGCTCCATCACCAGCGCCGGGACAGACGCCATCATGCACCAGCCGTACGTGAGGACGGCGCCCATCACCTGGTACCCACGCCCGCCGCGACCTTCGGAGCCCGAGCGCACCGCGCGGCCCACCATCCAGCCGATGAAGCTGGTCACCAGCGCCAGCTCGACCTCGAGGAAGGTGCTGATCAGCCCGAACCCGATGTCGCCGGCCAGCCCCACGCCCGAGCCGAAGGCGAACGCCTTGAGGACACGCAGCAGAGCGCCCTCGCGCGGAGGACCCGCGCAGACCGCCTCGGCGCAGCGGACACACGACGCCGCGTCGCCCACCGTCCAGTCGTGCCCGACCGGAGGCGCCTTGCAGGCAGTACAGGTGCCGAGCCCTGGCGTGCCGCTCTCGAACTCAGCCCTGGTGAGGTCCGTCGGGCGATTGCCAAAAGCAGGTGGGCTTCTGCACCGCAACGCTGCGCCCTTTGCGCGTGCGCTCCCGCCTCGCCGGGTCGCCGGCGCTCCTCGAGGCCTCGCAGGTCAAGGACACCGACGGGCCCTTCTCATGGCTGGCGCGCGCCTCCGGGTGAGGGGCCAGCGGAGCGACCGACCGAGCAGCGCTCGTGCGCTCGAGCGGGGCCGCCGGGCACCATGGAGGACATGCCTTCGAAACCAGGACCCCACGAGGCGCTCCGCTCCAGGGCCGACGCGCTCGACCAGCCGGCCGAGCCCGAGGAGCGCGCGCTGGATGGCCAAGCCCCGGAGCGCGTGCGCCTGGCCGCGGCGCAGTTCACCGGATCCAACGCGCCGGAGGCGCCGACGCTCCCGGTGACGGAAGACAGGAGGGCGGAGCGCACGCGGGCCGCGCGGCGGGCAACGGGGCAGGCCTCGCTGGCCGTGGGCGTGGGCGCCGTCGCTCTTGGCGCGGGCCCCTTCGCCTACGTGATGACCCAAACCGTCGACGTCACCGACGGCGCGACGGGAGTGCTCTTCGGGCTGGCCTTCCTGTTCTCGGCCGTCGGAATCATCCAGCTGCCGCCGCTGTGCTTCGGTCTCCTCGCGCCCGGCAGCGAGAGCGTGAGCACCGACAGCCACACTGGCACCACGCAGGTCACCCTCCACTCGGCCGCGCGCGCCCGGCGCGCTGGGCGCTGGCTTGCCGCGTGGGTGGTGTTGGCTGCGCTGTGCCTGGCGGTGATGCCGCGCACCGCCTGAGCCGGGGCCGCGCCCCGGGCTCGCGCGCCTCGACCGGCGGCGGGCGCGCGACGACGACCTGGCTCCACGACACCGCGACGCGGGTGTCGGGCATGCCGCGCTGCACGCTGCTCACCCCCTGCGGCGTGAGCGCTCGGGGCCCTTCGAACGGAGTCGCCGTCACGGTGTCGGCGCGAGCCAGCGACAAGGAATCGCTCCGACAAACGACGCGCTCGTCGCCCGACTCGATGACGACCTCGAGGGGCCTGGCCGTCGGCTGCGCCGCAGCGGTGCGGTCGAGCATGAAGCTCGGCGGATGGCCGCCGGGCGTGGGAATGACGAAGTGCCAGCCCGGCTCCAGGGCGCCAGCCGATGGCTGGGGCAAAGACAGGCCGTTCATCGTCACCGTCGCGTCGAGTGTGCCGCATGGAGAGCGCTCGTCAGCGAGCGCGAGCCGCAAGGCCGTGACGGTCATCCCTTCACGCTGCCCGGCCATGAAGACTGCCCGCACCCGCCTGTCCGCGCCCGAACGGTGCGCGTGCCTGAAGGGTGAGCCCTCCGAGCTCCGTGGCCTCGAGACGCGCACCGCTCACGCCATCGGCGTGAAGTCTCCAGCGCCCGCCGACGAGCCCCGTCTCATGCCGGACGCGCGACAGCACCGCCACCCGCCGGTGTCCCCGTCACCCCTGACCTCGCCGGCGCGCCCCGTCGAAGTCGAGCGGCGCACCGACACATTGACTGCCGGCCCCGCTCGTAGTGTCAGCCCGGCATGGCACCTGCCTCGCTCCTCGCGCTCCTCATCGCCGCCGCCCCCGCCCCCAGGCCCGTCAAGGGCGCCTCGGTCGAGGGCCTCACCGAGTACCAGCTGCCGAACGGGCTCAAGGTGCTGCTGGTGCCCGACGCCTCGAAGCCCACCGTCACCGTCAACCTGACCGTCTTCGTCGGCAGCCGTCACGAGGACTACGGCGAGAAGGGCATGGCGCACCTGCTCGAGCACCTGCTCTTCAAAGAGACGAAGCGGTTCAAGGACGTGAAGAAGGCCCTCACCGAGCGCGGCGCCGACGCGAACGGCACCACCTGGTTCGACCGCACCAACTACTTCGAGACCCTGGCCGCCAGCGACGACAACCTCAAGTGGGCGCTCGAGCTCGAGGCCGACCGCCTCGTCGACACCGTCATCACCAGAGAGAAGCTCGCGCCCGAGATGACGGTGGTGCGCAACGAGTTCGAGATGGGAGAGAACTCGCCGCAGGGCGTGCTGTTCGACCGCGTGATGTCGGCGGCCTTCACCTGGCACAACTACGGCAGCACGACGATCGGCGCGCGCAGTGACATCGAGCAGGTGCCCCAGGCGCGGCTCCAGGGCTTCTACGGGCGCTACTACCAGCCGGACAACGCGCTGCTGGTGGTGGCTGGCCGGTTCGACGAGGCGAAGGCCCTGACGTGGATCTCTACCGCCTTCGGCCGCATCAACAAGCCGAAGCGGGCGCTGCCGGTCACGTACACGGTGGAGCCGACACAAGACGGTGAGCGGACCGTCGCCGTTCGCCGCGTCGGTGGCACCCCGGTGCTGGCCTCGGGCTACCACGTGCCGGCCGGGAGCGACCCTGACTACGCCGCCGTCGACGTGTTGACGCAGGTGCTGGGCGACGCGCCCTCGGGCCGCCTCTACAAGGCGCTCGTCGACTCGAAGAAGGCGGCCAAGGCCGGCTGCTTCAGCTACCAGCTCCGCGAGCCCGGGGCCCTGCTCTGCTTCGCCGAGCTCAACCAGAAGGACCCGCCGGGCCCCGCCCGCGACCTGCTGGTGTCGACGGTCGAGGGCCTGGGCGCGGCGAAGGTGACCGACGCCGAGGTGACGAGGGCGCGCGCGCAGCTGCTCAAGCAGGTCGAGCTCGTGCTCAACGACTCCGAGCGCGTGGGTGTGCTGCTGTCCGAGTTCGCGGCCATGGGCGACTGGCGGCTCCTCTTCATCCACCGCGACCGCATCAAGGCCGTCACCACCGCCGACGTGCAGCGCGTCGCCGAGCGGTACCTCAAGCCCTCGAACCGCACCCTGGGCGAGTACGTACCGACCGAGGTGCCCGACCGGGCCGAGGTGCCCGCCCTCGTCGACCTGGCGCCGCTGGTGGGCGGCTACCAGGGGCAGGCGGCGGTGGCGCAGGGCGAGGTGTTCGAGGCCACCCCGAAGAACCTCGACGGGCGGACGAGCCGCGAGGCGCTGCCCTTCGGCCTCAAGCTCGCGCTCCTGACCAAGCGCACGCGCGGCGAGACGGTACGGGCGAGCTTCCGCTTCCCCTACGGCGACGCCACCACGCTGGCGAACCAGAAGACGGTAGCCGACCTCACGGCCCGCATGCTGGCCCGCGGCACGAAGTCGAAGACGCGCCAGCAGTTCAAGGACGCGCTCGACGCCCTGCGCGCCCAGGTGGGCTTCGGCGCCGAGCCCCAGGGCGTCACCGTCAGCCTCGAGGTGCGCCGGCCCCAGCTCGAGGCCACGCTCGAGCTCGTCACCGAGGCCCTCACCCAGCCCGCCTTCGACAAGGCCGAGTTCGACTCGCTCAAGCGCGAGGTCCTGGCCGAGCTCGAGCAGAAGAAGGACGACCCCAACGCGCTCGCCTTCCTCGCCCTGCAGAAGGCGCTCAACGTCTGGCCGAAGGGCCACCCGTTCGCGGTGTCGTCCCTCGACGAGTCCATCGCCGACCTCGCCGCGGCGAAGCTCGACGACGTGAGGGCCTTCCACGGGCGCTTCTACGGCGCGCAGGCGGGCTTCGGCGCGGTGGTGGGCGACTTCGACCCGGCGGCCGTGAAGGCCCAGCTCTCGGCGCGGCTCTCGGTCTTCGCCGCGAAGGTGCCGTACACGCGCATTCCACGGCCGTTCGTGAAGGTCGAGCCGAAGACGCTCACCCAGGAGACGCCCGACAAGGCCATGGCCTGCTTCGTCGCCGGCGCCACCCTGCCGATGCGCGAGACCGACGCCGACTACCCGGCCCTGGTGCTGGCCGACGCGATGCTCGGGGGCGGCTTCCTCAACGGCCGGGTGCCGCAGCGGCTGCGCGAGAAAGAGGGGCTCAGCTACGGCGCCGGCACCTTCTTCCGCGCCGGCGCCTTCGAGGACAACGGGGCCCTCGTCGGCTACGCCATCTCGGCGCCCGAGAACGTGGCGAGGGTCGAGGCCGGCTTCCGAGAGGAGCTCGAGCTCGCCGTCAAGAAGGGCTTCACCGACGCCGAGCTCTCGCTCGCCCGCAAGGGGTTGCTCCAGTCGCGCGAGCAGGCCCGCGCGGCCGACGAGCGGGTGGCCGACGAGCTGGCCGAGCAGCTCGAGACGGGGCGCACCTTCGAGTTCGAGCAGCGCTTCGACGACGCCGTGCGCGCGCTGACGCCGGGCGCGGTGAACGCCGCGCTCCTGCGCCACGTCGACCCGGCGCGCTTCACGGTGGTGAAGGTGGGTGACCTCAAGAAGCTCCCGGCGCCGAGGTGATGTCATGCAGCTGAAGGTCTCGACCGACCCACGCTGGCTGCCGCACGCCCTCGCCCACTTCGACGAGGTGCTCGTCGACCACGCCCACTGCGAGAAGAAGGCGGCGGTGAACGCGCTGTCGCTGCTGCAGGCCCACCCCGAGGTGCCGGGGCTGCCGGCCCAGATGGCGCGGCTGGCACGCGAAGAATCGGCGCACCTGGCGAAGGTGCTCCAGCTCATGGAGGCGCGGGGGTTGACGCTGGGGCGGGACGCGGGCGACCCCTACGCGAAGGGGCTGCAGCAGCTCGTCCGCCACGGGGCGAAGGAGCGCCGCCTCGACCGCCTGCTGGTGGCTGGCGTCATCGAGGCGCGCAGCCACGAGCGGCTCGAGCTGCTCGCCTCGGGCCTGGGCGACCCCGCGCTCCGCCGCCTCTACACCGAGCTCGCCAGGAGCGAAGACGGGCACCAGAGGCTCTTCGTGCGCCTGGCGAAGAACGTCGAGGCCGAGGACGTCGTCGACGCGCGCCTCGAGGCGCTGCTGCACGCCGAGGCCGAGCTGCTCGGCGCGCTGCCCCTGCGGGCGGCGGTGCACTGAGCGCCCAGGCGCCGCGGCGCGCTTCTGGCCGTCGAATGAGCGCGCCGGGGCTGCCACGCGCCCCTGCCGTCGCCCAGAGCACGGCCCGCGGCTGTGACGCGCGCTCAGCCCCGCGCCTTGCGCTTCACCCGCGAGAGCTGCATCGGCGTGATGCCCAGGTACGACGCCGTGTCAGCGGGGCGCAGCCGCGCCTCGAGGTCCGGGTATCGCTGCTGAAAGCGCGCGTAGCGGGCCTCGGCGTCGAGCACCGCGAGCTCGTACTCCTTCACCTCGCGCTCCGAAAACACGCGCTCGACGGCCTTCCGCCCGAAGCGCCCCAGGTCCGGGTGCGCGTCGTAGAGCCGCTCGAGGGCGTCGCCGTCGGCGACGAGCAACTCGACGCGCTCGAGGGCCACGATGTTGACCGTCGAAGGCTGCCGCTGGAAGAGCGAGCTCGGCGCGGCCACGAAGGACAGCGGGCGGAAGAAGTCCTTCGTGTACTCACCGCCGTCCTCGGAGAGGAAGTAGCAGCGCATGATGCCGCGCAGCAAGAAGCCCACCCGGAGCGCGAGGGTGCCGGCCTCGACGAAGACGCCGCCCTCTGGCAACACGAAGGGCGAGAAGGCCGCGACGAAGGCGCTGGCCGACTCGGGGCGCATCGGCGACACGGCCTGGACAAACTGCGCCAGCAGCTCGCGGTCTCTCGGTGCGGTGCCGACGCTTCGGGTGGCTGACATGGTGGTGAGCGTCGCATGGCGAGGGCCATGGGGCTCGCCCTGATGAACGAGAACGCCTGGCGCAGGTCTGTCAACCACACGTGTCGTCGACGGGTGACGCTGCCCTGCGGAAGATACGGGACGATGCTCGCCTCGGCGCTCGCCCTGCTGCTGTCTCAGGCGCACCCCTTCGACGACGTGGCGCGGGTGCTGCTCCACCCGCGCTGCGTCAACTGCCACCCGGCTGGTGAGGCCCCGCTGCAGACCGACGCCTCGCGGCCCCACCACCAGAACGTCACCCGGCGTATCGAGGCGCTGGGCACCCGGTGCACCGCCTGTCACCTGCCCAACGCGCCGCAGGGCCCGGGCCTGCCACCGAGCGCGGCCGAGTGGAAGATGCCGCGCGCCGACCTGCCGCTCGTCTTCCAGGGGCGCACCCCCGCGCAGCTGTGTCACCAGCTCAAGGACCCTGCGCAGAACGGAAACCTCACGCCCGAGGCCATGCTCGAGCACCTCACGCACGACCCGCGCGTGGTGTGGAGCTTCGCGCCGGGCCCCGGCCGCGCGCTGCCGCCGCTGACGCACGCGCGCTTCCTCGAGGTGTTCTCGGCCTGGCTCCAGCTGGGTCAACCCTGTCCGACCGAGGCGCCACAGGCACCCCAGACGAAGCGCCCCCCGAACACCCCGAGGCAGCGATGATCTCTTTCACCCTGAATGGCCGCCCGACCGAGGTCGACGCCCCGCCGGCGATGCCCCTGCTCTGGGTGCTGCGCGACGTGCTCCACCTCACCGGCACCAAGTTCGGTTGCGGCATGGCGCTGTGCGGCGCATGCACGGTGCACCTCGAGGGCTCGGCGGTGCGCTCGTGCATCACCCCGGTGTCGGCGGTCGAGGGCAAGGCCGTCACCACCATCGAGGGGCTCGCGCCGAGCGAGGCGCCGCACCCGTGCCAGCGCGCGTGGGTCGAGCTGTCGGTGCCGCAGTGCGGGTACTGCCAGTCGGGGCAGCTGATGAGCGCGGCGGCCCTGCTGGCGGTGAAGCCCGAGCCGACGGATGACGACATCGACGCGGCCATGAGCGGCAACCTCTGCCGCTGCGGCACCTACCCGCGCATTCGAGACGCCATCCACCGCGCGGCGCTGCTGGCGCAGGGAGGCCGGCCATGAAGCTCAGCCGGCGGGCCCTCATCAAGTCCGGGGTGGCGGTGGGCGGGGGCCTCGCCGTCGCCGTGTGGCTCACCACCGAGCGCGGCAAAGGGTCGGCCGAGCTGTTCGCACCCAACGCCTACGTCCGCGTCCCATCGAGCGGGCCCATTCGCGTCGTCGTGGGGCGCGTCGAGATGGGGCAGGGCACGGCGACGGCGACGGCGATGCTGCTGGCCGAGGAGCTCGAGGTCGACCCGGCCACCCTGGTGCTCGAGCTCGCCGACGCCGATCGCGCGTACGACAACCCGACGCTGGGCTTCCAGCTGACGGGCGGCTCGAGCAGCACCGTGACGAGCTGGGAGCCGGTGCGACACGCCGGCGCCGCGGCGCGCGAGCTGCTGAAAGAGGCGGCCGCCCGCCGGTGGGGCGTCACGCGGGCCGAGCTCACCGCGAAGCTGGGCGAGGTGCTCCACCCGCCGACGAACCGCGTCGCCCGCTATGGCGAGCTGGTGGCCGACGCGGCGACCATCACCATCCACACGCCGAAGCTGAAGGCCGCGAAGGACTTCTCCGTCATCGGCAAGCCGCTGCCGCGCGTCGACGCGGTGGAGAAGACGAACGGCGCGGCGGTGTTCGGCCTCGACGTGCAGGTGCCCGGCGCGCTGGTGGCAGTGCTCGCCCGCTGCCCGGTGATGGGCGGCGCGGTGAAATCGCTCGACGACGCAGCCGCGAAGGCCATGCCCGGGGTGACGCACGTGGTGCGGGTGCCCCAGGGCGTGGCGGTGGTGGCGAAGACGTACTGGCACGCCCGCCAGGCGGCGAGCGCGCTGGTGGTGGAGTGGGACGAGGGCCCGCTCGCCACCTTCTCGTCGGCCACCCTGCGAGACACCCACCGCACCCTGATGCAAGACGCCTCGAAGCGCACCCGCGTTCGCGACGACGGGAAGGCCGACGAGGTGCTGACGGCCTCGGCCACGGCGCTGTCAGCGGAGTACTTCGCGCCCTTCCTCGCGCACGCGCCGATGGAGCCACAGAACGCCACCGCCCACGTCACCGCCACCCGCTGCGAGGTGTGGGCGCCCACGCAAGGCCCGGGCCTGGCCCGCGAGGTGGCCGCCCGCGTCACCGGGCTGCCGATCGATCAGGTGGTGATTCACCAGACGTTCCTGGGCGGCGGCTTCGGCCGTCGCATCGGCCAGGACTACGTCGCCGAGGCCGTCGAGGTGTCGAAGGCCATCGGCGCTCCGGTGAAGGTGGTGTGGAGCCGCGAAGACGACCTGCGGCACTCGTTCTACCGGCCCGCTGCGACCCACGCGCTCACCGCCTCGCTCGAGGGGGGCGAGGTGAAGGCCTGGCGGCACCACGTCTGCACCCAATCGGTGATGCTCCAGGTGCTCGACAGCTTCCTCAGCGGCCTGGCGCCGAAGCTGCCGACGTCGGTGAAGCAGGGCGTGGCCGACGTGGCGAAGAAGGTGGTGCCCGGCCGCGACGCGACGTCATACGAGGGCGCTGACTCGGTGGCGTACGAGGTGCCCCACCTCGCCGTCGACTTCACCCGCCACGAGCCGCCGGTGCCGACGGGCTTCTGGCGCTCCGTCGGCCACTCGCACACCGCCTTCGCCACCGAGAGCTTCGTCGACGAGTGCGCCTGGGCGCTGGGGCGCGACCCCGTGGCGCTGCGCCGGGCGATGCTGACGAAGCGGCCGAAGCACCTCGCGGTGCTCGAGCGAGTCACCGAGGCCGCCGGGTGGAGCACGCCGCCGCCCGAAGGCCGCGCCCGGGGCGTCGCCGTGCACGAGTGCTTCGGCACGGTGGTGGCGTGCGTCGTCGAGGTGGGCCTCGTGGACGACGCCATCCGCGTGCACCGCGTGGTGCTGGCCGCGGACTGCGGGCAGGTGGTGAACCCCGACATGGTGCGCGCGCAGCTCGAAGGCGGCGCCATCTTCGGGCTGTCAGCCGCGCTCAAGCAGCGGGTGACGTTCGAGCAGGGGCGCGTGCAACAGTCCAACTTCCACGACTTCCCTCCGCTGCGGCTGCACGAGTCTCCGCGCATCGAGGCCTTCGTCATGACCAGCGACGCTCCGCCCTCGGGCATCGGCGAGCCAGCCGTGCCGGTGATGGCGCCGGCGGTGGCCAACGCCGTCTACGCGCTGACGAAGAAGCGGCTGCGTGCCCTGCCCCTCGAGCTGTCGGAGGCGACGTGAACGAGCTCTCGGCCGTCGTGGCCGAGGGGCGCGCGGCGCTCGCGAAGGGCCTGCAGGCGGTGCTGGCGACGGTGATCGCCGTGCGCGGCTCGGCGTACCGGCGCCCCGGCGCGCGCATGCTGGTGACGAGCGAGGGCTGGCGGGCGGGCAGCCTCAGCGGCGGGTGCCTCGAGGCCGACATCACCCGGCAGGCGGCCTTCCTCGTGGCGAACGGGGGCGCCGTCGTGCGCACCTACGACACCTCGGAGGACACGGGCGCGCGGCTCGGCTGCGGGGGCGAGGTCGACGTGCTCCTCGAGCCGCTCGAAGACGCGACGCTCCTCGACGAGCTCGCCCTGGTGTCCGAGGACAGGCGGACGCTGCGGGTGGTGACGGCGGTGACGGGGCGCGTCGGTGAGCGCGAGGTGTGGCTCGACGGGCAGCTGGTGCGCTCGACGTTCAGCGGTCCCCGCGAGGGCGCGCGGTGCTTCGACGAGACGTTGACGCCCGCGCCGAAGCTGCTGGTGGTGGGCGCCGGCCATGACGCCCAGCCGGTGGTGCGTCTGGCGGACGAGCTGGGCTGGAGCGTCGACGTCTACGACTGGCGCCCGCAGCTGGCGACGTCACAGCGCTTCCCCGGCGCCAGCGTGTTCGTCGCGCCGGAACAGTCGCTCCCGCAGCGGTTGAGGGTCGAGCCCGGCGTCCTCACCGTGGTGATGGCCCACCACGTCGACTACGACGCGGCGGCCCTGGACGTACTGCTGCGGGACGAGCGCGTCGCCTTCGCGGGGTTGCTCGGGCCGCGACATCGGGCGGGGCACGTGCTGGGCCTGGTCGAGGCCAGGGGCGGCCGGTTGACCGACGCACAGCGCTCACGGCTGCGTGCGCCGGTAGGGCTGGACCTGGGCGCCGAGGGACCCTCGGCGATCGCCCTGTCGATGCTGGCCGAGGCCCACGCAGCGCTGCGGAGCCGCAGCGGCCAACCGCTCTCCGCGCGCGCGCCGCACGCCCGTCGGTGGGGCGCGTAGCAGGGGCGCATGCCCCTGAGACAGGCGAAGCAGCGCCAGCGCCCGGGCCGCGCCGGGAGCGGCGGCGATGGCGGCGCAGCCCAGCCCCGGGGCGTCGCCTGCGGGCAGCCAACCGGTGGACGCATCGGCGCCGCACCTGTCGGCGCGACCGCGCCAACGTCTGACGCGGCGACCGTCCGTCGGTGTGATGCGACCGGTCCCTCGTGTTCCGCCCGCGCTCCCACCGTGGGGGCGCAGCGCCCGCGGAGCACGTCCGCTGGCCCGGCCCGAACGCCCTGGCCCGGCCCGCCGCACGCTGTTCTGGCGATGCCCGGGTGGCGCGAGGCGACGCCCCCACCTCGCTGACGGACGTCCGGATGGAGCGTTGGGGGGGGCGCGCAGCGACGCCCCGGAGCGCCGGCACGTCGCTCGACGCTCCTACCTCGCTGTCATACGCCCGGGCGGAGCGTGGGGGGCGCTCGGTGACGCCCGGAGCGGCGCCGCGTGTCCGGTCGGGGCAGCGCGGCCACGGCCTCGGCTGACGCGGACCTCCGGCGCAACGAGGCGCCCGTGCGGCCTGCCGCGCCCTCCGGGGCGAGCCTGCCCCTTGCGGGGCGACGACCGCCAGTGCAGATGCTCGCGCGGTGGTTCACTTGCGAGAACGAGCCAGTGCCGTCGCCCTGTCCCTCTGCGGCGCCGTCGCTGTCATTTGGTTCGTCACTGCGCTGGCCGGCGTCACCTCGGGGTGGGCGCTCGGCCCGCTCCGCGGCGCCTTCGGCCACTCGACGCTGCTGCGCTTCGCGACGTGGGCCCTGCTGGCCGGGCTGTGGCTCCACCCGGCGCCGGAGGGCCTCGTGCAGCGCCTCGGGCGGCGACTGGCCGGGCCACCCGGGTGGGCGCTCGCCGCCACACCCCCGCTCTTCTTCGCCGTCTTCAAGGTGACGCAGCACCTGTCGTTCCGCACCGCGGGGTTCGACCTGTCACTGTACCACTGGGCCGTGCACCGCGCGTTGACCCAACCCTTCTTCACCGCCTGGGGGCTCGAGCGGAGCTACTTCTCGTAGCACGCCTCGACGGTCCTCTTCGCCTTCGTCCCCGCCGAGCGCCTCGGCGGCGCCCTGGGGATGGTGGTGCTCGAGGCACTCCTCGTCGGCGGCGGAGCCGTCACACTCTTCCTCGCGGCGCGCACCTTCGACCTGCCTCCGCTCGCCTGCGCGGGGCTCACCGCCTCGGCGCTGACGCTCGAGCCGACGTGGCAGGCGCTGAACTTCGACTTCCACCCCGAAGCGCTGACGCTGACCTTCGCGGCCGGCGTCGCGTGGGCCTTCCGACGCGGGCGCCCGGGGTGGCTCCTCGCCTTCTCGGCTGCGCTGCTGTCACTCAAGGAGGATCTCGAGCCTGCTGCTGTCCTGCCTGGCGGCCTGGCTCGGCCTGGCAGACCGCGCGCGGTGGCGGTGGGCGGCGGGGCTGGCGGTCGCCGGGGTGGCGTGGGGGGCACTGGCCGTGGGCGCGTTGATTCCGGCCGCGCTGCCGCCCGGGCCCCAGGCCTGGCGCATGGTGGGCGACCGCTACGGCCAGTGGGGCCAGACACCGGAGCAGGTGGTGGCCGGCGTCCTCGGCCACCTCCTCGAGGCGGCGCGCCTGCTCGTGGGCCCGCCCGTGCGCGGGGCGCTCTCGGCGCTGGCCTGCCTCCCCGTGCTCGACCCGCTCGCGCTGCTGGCCTCGGCGCCCCTGGTGGCCGTGCACGCGCTGTCGCGCTTTGGGGACCAGGCCTCGCTGTGGGGCTACTACGCACTGCCGGCCCTCGCGCTGTGGCTCCTGGGGGCCGCGCGCGGCCTGCAGCGCTTGCGACGGGTGAGCGACGCCCTGGTGGTGTCGCTCGCGCTGCTCCCGCTTGCCGTGGGGCCGTTCACCTTCGCGGTGACGTGGCCGACGGCCGAAGACAGCGCCGCCCGGGCGACGCTGGCCTCGCTGGGGGCGCGAGAGGCCGTCGCCGCGCAGAACGCCCTCGTCCCGCACCTGCCCGTCTCGGACGCGGTGCGCCCGCTCGAGCGCTGGGCCGACGCCTCCGTCGTCGTCGTGCGCCCGGGAGCGAACGCCTGGCCGCTCGACGCCGCGGGCCTCGGGGCGCTCGTCGAGCGCCTCGTGGAGCGCGAGGGGTTCGGCGTCGACTCGGCCACCCGCGCCCTCGTGGTGCTGCGCCGCGGCGCGCCGCGCGAGCGCGTGGGCGAGGTGCTCGGCTGGTTCCGCGAGGCCCCGTAGCACCGCGGCCCTCCCGTCCCATCGGGTCGGCATGTTCTCGCGGCGGCCGGTTGCAGGCGCGCGGAAGCTCACCCTAAGGCGCGCCGCCCATGAATCGCGCACTCCTCGGCTCGGTGCTCTTCGCAAGCTGTCTCGCCCCCGCAACGACAGCGTCGCTCGAGGCGACGGGTCTGGTGTCGCTCGACGACGCAATCTCGCCGCTCGAGGCGCCGCCGGTGTGCCGCGAGTCCACGCCCGGCACGCTGTTCGTCGACGCCACCGACGCCTGGAACCTCGGTGACGACGGGCTGCGCCTGCGCGGAAACCGGCTCACCGTGGCCGACCTCGATGGCGACGGCTTCCCCGACCTGGTGGTGCACACGCTGACGACGAACGCCCGGCAGCCCGTCGCCCTCGACGGCGGCGCCCGGCAGGTGTGGCAGCTGATGAACCGGCAGGGGCCCGACGGCCACCGGCGCTTCGTCGACGAGACGGGCAACGGCCTGTTCCAGGTGCGCGACGGCGACGGGCGCCAGTACCGAGCCGCGCACCTCGCGGTCTTCGGCGACGTCGACAACGACGGCGACCTCGACGCCTTCTCGGGCACCCATGACGACCCGTCGAAGGCCGACGTCGGCGACCGCAGCGAGGTGCTCCTCAACGACGGCACCGGCCGCTTCGCCCTCGCCAACCCGACGCCCGTGCGCGGCGGCCCGTCGGCGCGCCTGCCCACCACCGCCGCCGCCTTCACCGACGCCGACCGCGACGGGAAGCTCGACCTCTTCGTCGGCTACTTCTACGAGTACTACGGGCGCACCTTCTGGGGGCTGCAGGCACAGCTGCTCCTCGGGCAGGGCACCGGCGGGTTCACCCGGGGCACCGACGCCGCCGGCCTGACGACCGAGCGCGGCAACATGGAGACCTTCCGCAATCACCGCCCGGCCTACGGCGTCACCGCGTGC
>JADCJJ010000040.1 GCA_020247085.1 Myxococcaceae bacterium
CGCACGCGAGGTTCGACGTGCGTGGCGCGCACGCGCCACCGTCCAGGCGACAGCTCAGGCACGGGAAAGAGACGCACTGGCACTGGGCCTCACGGGCCTGGTTCTTCGTCTGGCCGTCCTGACACCACACGCCGCCCATTCCGCAGGCCGTGAACGCGTTGTTGTCCCGGCAGCGCCGTTGGCGTCGCAGCACCCGTTGCGGTTCGTGCACGACGCCGCGCCACCGGCGGTGCCTCTGCCCGTGCTCCCTCCGCCGCTCCCCGGGCAGAGACCGTTCAAGCTGCTCTGCGTGGCGCTGCACGTCGCGCAGGCGCGGCCCTCGGCGCCGCCAGCGAAGGGCCGGGGGCCCCGTCTGGCACCGAACGCTGACGTCGCAGCAGCCGGCGCAGGTCGTCACGTTGCAGCGAACGACGGTCTCGCCCCCACCAGGACCGCCCCTGGCAGCACCACCACCTCCGCCGGCTCCGTCAACGCCCGTTCCGCCGAGTCCGCGCCGGCCGCAAACGTGCTCGTACACGTGCCGAGGTTGCCGGTCTGACCGAGCGCGCAGTTCGTGCAGGCTTGACCGCGGGTCCCACAGTCCTGCCCGCTGGTCGCCTTCACGCAACGAGCGAGGCTGTTGCAGCGGCCGGTCGGGCAGCGTCGAACGGGGCGGGCCCCGAGCATGAGGCCGAGGACCGGCCCAGCCCGATGCAGAAGGGTGCGAAGGAGGCACGATCGCGCGGCGCTGAGCCGGAGCCACCGGAGTCGCCGAGAGCCGGGAGACCCCGGATGCGGGCGGGGACTGCTCGACCCCACGCCCTGTCGACCGGAGCGCCGGCCGGGGCTGAATCCGCGCTTGCTCTGCCCGAGACGACTCGTCAGGTCGTCAGCATCGGGACGGCTGGCCGCCCGCGCAGTCGTCGAGGCGCTCGCGGCCATCCCGCGCGACGAAGGGTCCCTCGGCGAGAAGTGACGACGACAGGCCCAGCCAGTACGCGCACACCAGTGCCGTATGCCTCATCGTGCTCACGTTCCGAGACGCTGCTAAATACAGCCGAACGGAGTGCATGCGATGTTGCAGGGTCGGCAGGTGGCCCCGAGGACCCCGCACGCCTGGACCGAGGTGCCCGGTTGGCACACCATCGACGAATCGCAGCATCCGGCCGCGCAGGTGATCGTGCTGCAGCCAAGCGGGTTCACGCCGCCACCGCCCGTTCCTGCACCACCGCCCGTCCCACCGCCGGCCGCACCGCCTGCCGCACCGCCTGCCGTCGCGCCCGTGCACGTCCCGCCGATGCACTGCTCCGAGGCGCCGCACGCACGGCACATGTTGCCGCTCGAGCCGCAGCGCATCTGCGTCGGCGCCTGCACGCACATCGTCCCGTCGCAGCAGCCGTTGCAGTTGGCCGGACCACACGTCGTCGCCGTCACGCACTGGCCGCCAAAGCAGCTCTGGGCCGCGCCGCACTGCTGGCAGATCCCGGCGTCGCTCCCGCACGCGAGGTTCGTGTTTCCCATCACGCAGCCGCCACCGTCGGGGATCACACAGCCCGGGCACCGGAACTCGATACAGGCGCCCATGACGCTGCAGGCCTTCCCCATCGCCTGACAGTTCTGGCAGGCGCTGCCCCTGATGCCGCACTCGGTCAGGGTGTTGCCGCCGCGGCAGGTGCCGGTGCTCGTGCAGCACCCGTTGCAGTTCGCGCACAACGCCATGCCCCCGCCCGCGCCGCCCGCCGTCGCGCCACCGCCCGCGCCGCCCCCCGTCGCGCCCCCACCAGCCCCGCCCCCCGTGAACCCCGCACAGACGCCGTTGGCGCAGGTCTGCCCCGCGCCACAGGTGGAGCAGGAGCGCCCGTCACTGCCGCAGGCGAAGGGCGCCACGCCCGTTTGGCACTCGTCGTTCGCGTCGCAGCAGCCAGCGCAGTTCGAGCGCAGGCACCGCTTCGTCGTCATGCCGCACCCGGGCGTCACGGAGGCCACACAGCCGAGGGTCAGACCGACGAGGAAGGCGCGAACGGACATGGGCAGCGCCTTAGCACACTCGCGCGTGGCGCTCGCGTGGGCGACCGGCGCCGCCGTAGGCGACGGTCAGCCCGCCTGGGTCAGGCCGTGGAGGTTCGCCTTCGCCTTGTCGACGTCGGTCTCGTGCTTGAGCACGAGGTTGAGCGTCTGGCTCAGCAGCTCCGGGGTGAGCGAGTCGGCGTTGAGCAGCGCCAGGGCCTGCGCCCAGTCGAGCGTCTCGGAGATCGACGGGGCCTTCTTCAGCTCGAGCCCCCGCAGCTTGCCGACCGCGTTCACCACCGCCTGTGCCAGTACCTCGGACACGCCTGGCAGCCGCCGACGCACAATGGCCAGCTCGCGCTCCTTCGTCGGGTAGTCGATCGCCAGGTGCAGGCAGCGCCGCTTCAGCGCGTCGGAGAGCTCCCGCGCGTTGTTCGACGTCAGCACCACGCGGGGCACGTGCTTCGCCCGAATCGTGCCCAGCTCAGGCACCGTCACCGCGTTCTCGGCCAGCACCTCGAGCAGCAACGCCTCGAACTCCGGGTCGGCCTTGTCGATCTCGTCCACCAGCAGCACGCTCGGCGCGTCGGCCATCAGTGACTGCAGCACTGGACGCGGCAGCAGAAAGCGCTCGCTGAAGAAGACCGAGTCGCTCTGCGCCACCCGGTCGGCTGCCTCCTTGATCGACCCGGCGCCCACCATCAGCTCGCCGATCTTGTCCTTCAGGAGCTGGGTGTACAGCAGCTGCTTGGCGTACTCCCACTCGTAGAGCGCCTTCGCCTCGTCCAGGCCCTCGTAGCACTGGAGGCGCACCAGCGGTCGGACCAGCGCCTGTGAGAGAGCGCGCGCGAACTCGGTCTTGCCTACCCCCGCGGGCCCTTCGATCAGCACCGGCTTCTCGAGCCGGTCCATCAGGAAGGCCACCGTCGAGATGGCCTTGTTGGGCAGGTAGCCGACGGCCTCGAGCCGTTGCCCGGCGTCTTCGACCGACAGGAACCCGTTCACCATGCGGGGGCTTGTACCGTGACGTCGTAGCGCTGACACGCCTGTCGTGGCGCCGGCGCCTCGGCCCGTCAGGCTTTGACGCCCTCCGCCGACCGTCAGCCCATGCGGTGAATCGTGAATTCAGCGGCTTCGCGGGCCGTCGTCGAAGGCACGTCGGGTGCAGCTGCCGACCCCGGCTGAGACGGAGCGCGACGACCATGATGGCGACGACGAAGACGCTGGGGCTGCTCTTGATGGTGCTGGTGCCGGGTGGGCTCCTGGTGCTGGGTGCCATCGTGCTCGCGCGGTTGGTGGCGCAGCAGGCGCGAGCGGGGCAGGGGCCCCACGGCCGCCGCCTGGCCCGGGCCCTCGCCACGGTGCGTTGGCGCGACGTCGTCCGTGAGACCCGGTCGCTGGTGTGAGCCACCGCCACGCCCGTGAATGGCAGGTGTTGTGCTGGCCACCACGCGGCGCGTTGTGTAACAGCGACGCGTCACAGCGGCCGGGCCCCTTCGCGGGGCCACTCATCCGTCCTTCAGGAACGACATGACGAACACCACTCGCTCCCTCCCGGGGCTCCTCGCTTTCTCGATGCTCGCCGCCTGTGGGCCCTCGGGGCTCACCGCGGCGCAGCTCTGCCAGAAGAACGCCGAGGTCGACCAGTCGGCCCGCCTGGGCACGTGCACCGGCATCCCTTCGGGTGACCTCTTCGGTGACCAGGCGACCTGCTCGGCGGCAGCCGGCGCGTGCTCGGGCGCCGATCGGGCGCTGCTCCTCGACGTGTTGACGTGCGCCGAGAAGCTGCCGGCGTGCGAGGAGTCGGCGAAGCAGGCGTGGGTCGGCGCGCGCACCGGCTGCGTCATGCGGCTGTCGGGCATCTCGGCGGCCTGCAACCAGGCCTTCGCGGGCGTGCTGCCCGACCCGAGCGGCCTCTTCGACGCCGGGGTCCCCGACGCCGGCCCACAGCCCCTGCGCGATGGGGGCAGCGCCGTCGAGCTGGTAGCCGTCGCCGACGAGACGACCGTCGCGCTCGCCTGGCAGACGCTCCAGAGCCCGGCCAACGTCACGCGCTGGGCCGTCATCGCCATCGGCGACGGCGGCGCGCGCGCCGAGCCCCTGTTCATCGACATGGTGTCGCAACGGAACCTGCTGCTGCCCGACGCCGGCCCGGGCGGCGCGGCCCGCTGGTTCCTCGTGGGAGAGACGGCCACGGGCACGGTGGCGTTCGGCCAGCCGGACGCCGGCGGGGGCATGCGCGTTGACGCCGGCCAGAGCTGCCGCCTGCCCATCGACTGCCCCGCCGACCGCGTGTGCGATCTGGGGCAGTGCCGTGCCCAGTCGTGCCAGCCAGGCGGCGCCGTCACGTGCCCCGTGCAGTACCAGTGCACGCCCTCGGGCACCTGCTTGCGGACGGCCGTCGATGCCGGCACGGCCTTCGACGCCGGCCAGAGCATGATGAGCGGCACCGAGACGCCGCTGCCGTTCCTGTCGAACGACCCCCTCGCGACCGTCGGCGCCTACGGGCCCTCGGAGCCCCGCTACGTCGGCGGCTTCCCCGGCCGCCGGGGTGACGTCGTGGCCATCGACTCGGCGCGCGCCCTCGTCGTCCTCGAGCAAGAGGGGCAGCTCATCGGCCACGCCAGCTTCCGCCGCGGCCGCGACTTCATCGACGACAGCACCACTGCCTCGCTCCTCGATACCGTCGGTGGCCGGGCGCGCATCACCTACAACCCCGACAGCCGCACCGTGTTCGCCTGCTACATCGTCGGCCGCGGTGTTCGGGTGCGCCGCTCCCTCGACGACGGCCGGACGTGGGGCGAGGTCGCCACCACCATCGAGCCGCCGGCCTCCGACGACGGGGGCTTCTCGTCCATCATCTCCGACTGTGACATCGCGCCGTGGCGCAATGGTGGCGCCCTCATGGTGACGGTCGAAGACGACAAGCTCGTCGCCCGCTCCATCACCGCCGGCACCCAGGGCGGCATGCCCGTCATCACCGTCGAGGACCCGGGGCAGGTCGCCATGGCGTCGTCCCCGCCCGACGCCGGGAACGCCTTCAACCCCCTGCGCCCATCGATCGCCACGCTGCCCGCCGACGGGCAGGTGCACATCGTCTTCACCGCCACCCGCGTGCTGTCGGGCGGGCTGTCGGACCCCGAGGTCTTCGGCGTCTACCGCGACGGCGCCACGGGCGCCTTCAACCAGCCCCAGATGCTCACCTTCACCGGCGTTCCGCCCTTCATGGGCAACCCGCTGCCGCAGGATCACGCCACCGTCACCATCGACCCGACGACGAAGCGCGCCCTCGCGGCCTACGTGACGGTGCTGCCAGGCGTCGAGCAGGTCTCGACGGTGCAAATGGCGCTGTGGAACGTGACGCAGCGTCGCTGGGCCACCGGGTCGGGCCTGAACGTCTTCACCGTGGAGACCGACGGGCAGACCCGCATCCTCTTCCCGGATCCGCTCCTCGTCGGTCGCCAGCTCGATGCCTTCTCCCCCGTGCTCGCCTCGCTGCCCAACGGGAAGATCTGGCTGTCGTTCGTCGCCGGCCCGCGGACGCCCGGACAGGGCAACGACTTCAGGTTCTACGGGGTGCCGTTCGACTTCGAGGAGCCGACGCCCGCAGGCACCGCGCGCGGCTGGTTCAAGCGCCCGGCGCGACGCCTCGCCGACATCCGGGTGCTCGACCCCCGCGGCGGGAGCGCACGGCCGACCTTCACCGGCTTCGCCGCCGACGGCCAGCTCAGCTTCTGGGGCGTCTTCACCGAGGGCTTCGGGCCCCAGGGCGACCAGGAGGGCGGTCGCGCGGTGTCGGTGTCGATCCCCTGAGCCGCGGGGGCTGCCGCGCTCGAAGCATCCCCGTGGAGCGCGCCCGGCAGGCTGCGGCCGTCCGCTCCCCTCGGCGCTGCAGGTGGCGCCGGGCAGACGTGGTGTGCGCACGCGGGGCGCTCTGGGTCGTCAGGTGCTGGTGACGCCGACGGTCTGGCATGAGCGGCGTGTCGATGCCGCCCTCCCCGCTGTCTGGCCGGGCGGCCCGCGACGAAGCGCTTCGCTGCGCGCCTTCGCCTCCCATGGGAGTCACCGAGAGCGGGCCACCGACGCTCCGTTCGCGAGTACGCCTGTGAGCGCGCACCTTCGCCGGCGCCCCATCTGCCGCCTGCCAGC
>JADCJJ010000400.1 GCA_020247085.1 Myxococcaceae bacterium
AACAACAAGACACGACTCATCACTCGACGCGCCTACGGGTTTCACTCTGCTCAGGCCCTCATCGCGATGATCTTCCTCTGCTGCGGCGGCATCATGCTCTCGCCGCCCCTCCCGTCACCCACAGGAAGTCCATGAGGTCCGAAAATGAGTCGAGCTGAATCGAACGGGGAAACAAATCTTCGGGAACGCCGACGAGCATGAAGCCTCCAGGGGTGATGGAGGCGCACCAGCGCACCTCCATCGACTGGTACCCGCTTTTCGCGTCTCACTCGGGTCGGGCGAACCGCCGAAGAGACATGGTCGATCGTTGAGGGGTGAAAACCCGCGCGGACAGCCGGACAACCGGACAACCGGTCACCTTGCCAGGCGCCCGCCGCTGATCGCGCTCGTCATAGCTTCCGGGTCGGGGTAGATCACGTAAACCCCCGCAAGTACGTCGCAACTGTCGTCTTGAGGGTGCATGGGTGCCTGAGGGGGCCGACTGCGGATGAGGAAGCTTGAAGCTCAGAGACAGGCGCGTCGAGGCACCCTCTGGGCAAGGGCGACGGCCGACGCATTGGGTGAGCCTGCCGCAGGTGAACTGCTCGCCAATATCGCCGAAACACCCTTGCGGTTGCTGGGGCGACCATGAGCGTCCCTGATGGCTGGTTCAGCGCTAGCCGAACACGCAACTTTCTGCTCGACGACCCGATCCTCGATTGGCTGAAGGCCCACGGGGTCGGGAAGGGATACCGGCCGGACGCGGAGTGGCCTGGTTTCGTCGCCGCTACGGATTTTTCAGCGTTCATCTTGGCTAAGGGCCGGGCGTTTGAGGCGGCCGTGCTCGCCCATCTGGCGGTGCACGACGCGGTCGAGAAGATTGAGACCGTAACCACGACGAGAGAAGAAATCGGCTCCGACAGTGGCGTGCGGCGCACCATCGACGCGATGAAGCGCGGCGTACCAGTCATCGCCCAGGGCACGCTTCGCGATGATCGAACCCGAACCTACGGTGCTCCCGACCTGCTTGTTCGCAGCGACGTACTTCTCAGGCTCGTCCCTACAGTGTTCGACCCCGAAGTCGATTGGCTCAAGGCTCAGAAGCAGACGCAAACGGCGACCGGAATTGCCAGCGTTTCCGCTCCAACGCTGGGCTCCGGATTTCACTACCGCGTCGTCGACATCAAGTTCACGGGCCTCCACCTTGACCGTCGTTGGCACGCAAGTAACAGCGGATCACTGCCCGCCTATAAGGGACAGGTCTGGCTCTACAACCAGATGCTGGAGCAGGCGCAGGGCTTCCTGCCGCCCTCAGCGTTCTTGTTGGGCCGTAGCTTCGAGAAGGGAACCACCGAGAATACCCGCGAAGAAGGGAGACGATGCCTAGACAGGCTGGCTCCCGTGTTTCTCGACTCCGAGCTCGGCCGTGAGCGTTCGGTAGCCACAACGACCCTGGCCGCGCTCGACTGGTTGCGACGCTGTAAGGCCGAAGGCGCGACATGGGTCGCCGAAAAAGAGCCGTCAGTCCATGAGCTGCGTCCGAACATGAAGCAGCGGCTCGATCAGCCATGGCACCGGGCCAAGCGGGACATCGCAGCAGCGCAACAGGAACTCACTCAGCTCTGGCAGGTGGGCGTCGACCTGCGCAACCGCGCCATTGCCGGGGAGGTCCCGAACGACGACGGTGGTTTTCATCCCGCCATCAAGCGTGCCGACGATCCCCAGCTGTGCGCTGCAACTCTCGGGCTCACGAAACCCACCTACGCGCCGATTCTCGATGCGCTTTTAGAGGTCCAACGTGGGGGCGACCCGGTGCGCCCTGCACGCGTGAAGGCCGACGCCCAGGAATGGGGCGTTCGAAGAAAACTAGAGCTCTTCGTCGACTTCGAAACCGTCAGCGATCTGAACGACGACTTCACAGCCATACCGGAGCGCGGCGGGCAGGCACTTATCTTCATGGTCGGCGTCGGCTTCTTCACCGACGATGGTCGATGGGTATTCGACTGCTTCGTCGCCGACAGCCTAACGGTCGCTGCCGAAGGCGACATGCTCGACCGCTTCTTCGCGAAGGTGACCTCCTTGTGCGAGCAAGCCGGGGTAGATCTCGCAGACAGCCGGGTCTTTCACTGGTCACCCGCCGAGGAATCGAGCCTCGACACCGCACTCCGCTCTGCACGCAATCGGCATCCTCAATCCTCATGGCCGAAGCTCCCTTGGTACGACTTCCTGAAGCGGGTCGTGAAGGCGGAACCTCTCGTGGTCCGAGGGGCCACGGGTTTCGGGCTCAAGGCAATCGGTAAGGCGCTCCACCAACACGGTTTGATTGCGACGTCTTGGACCGATGGCCCCACAGATGGGCTTGGCGCGATGGTCGCGGCCTGGCGTGCGGCTGAAGAGGCGGAGAGCAACGAGGGCGTCCTCCTCAGCACCTCGCTCATGCAGGAGGTGCGTCAGTACAACGAGGTCGACTGCAGGGTCATGGCCGAGGTCATTGGGTACATCCGAGGCAGCGCCACGCCTGGCGTAGCTTCCGTCTCGAGTGACTCCCAACCCCTAGCGCCGCCGCCAGCACCGCCGACTGTAACGCTCTCGCCAGTGTTGTCGTCCGAGTCCCTAACTACACATGCTCGACAGGTGAGCGTGGCGCCCCCGTCTGGCATCACCGCGTTCCATGCGAAGTATTTCGCGCACGACTTGACGAAGAAAGCCGCGTCCGGCCTCGACCGTCTTTCGATGTCGTTGTTCAACGCCTCGGTCGATCTCAACCCGCACCAGATCGAAGCGGCGCTCTTTGCGCTCCAATCGCCCCTCTCCAAAGGGGTGCTGCTCGCCGACGAGGTCGGTCTCGGCAAGACAATCGAGGCTGGCATTGTCATTTGTCAGCTTTGGGCTGAACGGAAGCGCAAGCTGCTAGTCATCTGCCCCGCTTCGCTGCGAAAGCAGTGGGCGATAGAGCTGCAAGACAAGTTCGACCTACCGGTGACGGTGCTCGACACGAAGACATACCGCGACGCCCAACGGGCCGGGGTCTCGCCGCTTCACCAGAAGAAAATCGTGGTGATGTCGTACCACTACGCCAACCGCATTCGCGACGAACTCAACGCCGTGGCGTGGGACCTCGTCGTCATCGATGAAGCGCACAAGCTGCGGAACGCCTACCGCCCGAACAGCAAACTCGCTCAGGGCATTCGGTGGGCAACGGATGGTTGTCGGAAGCTGCTGCTGACGGCGACCCCGTTGCAAAACTCTCTGACGGAGCTCTACGGGCTCTCGACTCTGATCGACGAGCACCTCTTCGGTGACCTGAACGGCTTTCGATCTCAGTACGCGAACGTGGGTGGGGACCTAGAGGGCCTTCGCGCCCGCGTCGGCACGTTCTGTAAGCGCACCCTGCGCAAAGATGTCCTTGAGTATGTTCGGTACACGAAGCGTCGAGCCATCACCCGGCCCTTCTCGCCCACCGACGACGAACACCGCCTGTACGAGGCTGTCACAGCCTTCCTGCAGCGGGCAGACAGCTACGCGATCCCCAAACGGCAGCGCCACCTGACCGAGCTGGTGCTGCGGAAGCTGCTCGCCTCATCTTCACACGCCATCGCCGCAACGCTCGACACGATGAAGGTGCGGCTCGAAGCGCTTCGGGTCGAGCAGGTTGACGATGACGAGCAGTTTGCCGAGCAGCTCGTTGCTGGGGAGGACCTCGAAGACGAGCTCCTGGACGAGATTCTGGAGCTCGATGCTGAAGCTGACGACGACGGTGAGCAGGAGAAAGACGAAGACGACGTCCCGGTGCGCATCGATCGAACCAAACTCACGGCGGAAATCGCATTGCTCGCTGAGCTCGCGGCGTGGGCTCGAAGTATCGGTACGGACACGAAGACTCGCACGCTGTTGAACGCCCTCGACGTCGGCTTCGAGCAGATGACCAAGCTTGGTGCGCAGCAGAAAGCGCTTCTGTTCACCGAATCGCGGCGCACGCAGGAGTACTTGAAGCTCTTTCTTGAGGCGAACGGGTATGCCGGGCGCGTCGCGTTGTTCAACGGCACCAACGGTGGGCAAGAGGCCACTGCCATTTACGAGGCGTGGGTCGCGAAGCACGCTGGAAACGGCCGGGTCTCGGGTTCACGTGACATCGACATGCGCACCGCACTGGTCGAGCACTTCGAGAGCACGGCGACGATCTTGATTGCGACCGAAGCTGCGGCCGAAGGCGTGAACCTCCAGTTCTGTTCCCTGGTCATCAACTACGACCTGCCTTGGAACCCGCAACGCGTCGAGCAACGCATCGGCCGGTGCCATCGCTACGGACAGAAGCACGACGTCGTCGTCATCAACTTCTTGAACGAGCGAAATCACGCGGATCGTCGGGTGCTGGAACTCCTTCAAGAAAAGTTCGAGCTCTTCGATGGCGTCTTTGGCGCATCGGACAAAGTGCTCGGCACCATCGACTCCGGCGTCGACTTCGAAAAGAAGATCCTCGCCATCTACCAGGAGTGCCGCACTACCGAGGCGATAGAGACTGCGTTTCAGCGGCTCCAGGCAGAGATGGACGCGAGCATTCGGACAAGGATGAGCGAGACGCGCGAGAAACTTTTCGAGCATTTCGACGAAGACGTGCATGACCGTCTGCGTCTTCAGCTCGAGAACACCAAGGCACAGCTGGATCGGGTTGGGCGCCGGTTTTGGTCGCTGACGCGGCACATGCTCGCAGGCCAAGCATCATTCGACGATGACGCCCTTCAGTTCGAGCTCGAGACCTCCCCAGGTCCCAAGATTCCCGTCGGTCGCTACCACCTCATCTCGCGCACCCGTACGCACGCTGCCCCCTTCGGCGAGGCTGCGCCCTCTCTCGCGGAAGGCTTTCTGTACCGCCTGTCCCATCCCCTCGGTGAGCGTGTCTTAGAATCTGCGAAAGCTCTCGGGACGCCGACCTCGTCGATCGTTTTCGATGTGAGCAACCACGCGACGCGCCTGCATGTCGTCGAAGCATTGCAAGGGCAGTCGGGGTGGCTCGCGCTCCAACGAGTCGTTGTCGAAAGCTATGACCGGGAGGAGTACCTCCTGTTCTCCGCCATCAATGACGAAGGCAAGAGTCTGGATCAAGAAACCTGCGAGAAGATCTTCTCGTGCGACGGCAGAGACACGGGCGACGCCTCCATCGGCGGTAGCATCGTAGAGCGCCTGCGAGCCGAGATGGGGCGGCACCAGCAAGCCTGCGTCTCGCGCTCGCTGGAAGAGAACAGCAAACATTTCCACGACGCCCGCGAGAAGCTCGACAAGTGGGCAAGTGACCTCGTCAAGTCAGCAGAGAAGGCGATCGATCTGACCAAGGAACGCATTGAAGTTCTTACGCGCGAGGCTCGGCGTGCACCGACGATGGAAGAGCAGCGACTGATTCAGGAGAAGATCGCAAAGCTCGAGCAGCAGAAACGAAAACAGCGCAAGGCGATTTTCGATGTCGAGGACGATGTCGCTGTCAAACGCGATGCGCTCATCGCTTCTCTCGAGCGCCGTCTCTCGCAGAAAACCTCGTCCGATGTGCTTTTCACGATTCGATGGACCATTCAGTAGATGAACAGGACCGTATGACTTCCGAGATCAACAAAGCCAAGTTCAACAGAGTCAAGACGTTGCTGCTCGAACTGTTTCAGCTTGACCAACCGGACTTGGACTTCGGAATTTACAGAGTAATGCACGCCCGCAGCGCCGAGGTAACGCAGTTCCTCGAGAAGGACCTGCTTCCGCAAGTCGCGGCTGCCTTCAGCGAACACAAGACTGCCGACAAGACCGAGCTTGAGAAGGAGTTGGCAACCCTCAAGGCGGGGATCGCAGCTGCAGGCATGAATGCTGCGGAATCGCCCAAGGTCAAGGAGCTGGAAAGTCGGCTGAGAAACGAGGCCGTCGACGTCAGCGCTCTTGAGAGTGACGTCTATGACCACTTGTTCAGTTTCTTCCGACGCTACTATTCCGAGGGCGATTTCCTCGCTAAGCGAGTCTACAAGGCGGGCGTTTACGCGATCCCGTACGAGGGCGAGGAAGTCACGCTCCACTGGGCTAACAAGGATCAGTACTACGTTAAAACCGCCGAGTACCTACGCGACTACGCGTTTCGATTGCGGCCCGAAGACAATGCGAGGCCGATGCGAGTGCATTTCAAGCTCGCTGACGTGGCTGAAGGCGAGCACGGCAATGTGAAGGCAGTGGAGGGAAAGGATCGGATTTTCATACTTTCACAGCCGGGTGCGTCTGGCCGCGACTTCATGGCGGAGGAGGATGGGGATCAAGGGAAGGAACTCGTCATCCGATTCGAGTATCGGCCTGCAACCCTCAACGACTGGCCTGACGACGCCCGCACAGGAAAGACCAAACCGCCATCGCAGAAGGACATGCTTTCGCTGGCAGCGAAGCGCGTGCTTTCCGTGGTCGAACGTTCATTGGCAGCGTGGATTTCTGAGCTTGGGAAACCGCATGCACCGACTGTTGGGAGCCCGGCTGACTACAGCCGTCTTGAGATGCACCTTAGGCGCTACTCAGCACGCAACACCTTCGACTACTTCATCCACAAGAGCCTGGGGGCCTTTCTCCATCGAGAACTTGACTTCTACATCAAGAACGAAGTCATGCACCTCGACGACGTCGAAAACGAATCCGCTCTTCGGGTCGACCAATACCTCTCCAAGATCAAGGTCATTCGCAGGATCGCATCAAAGATCATCGACTTTCTATCCCAGCTCGAGGAGTTCCAGAAAAAGCTCTGGCTCAAGAAGAAATTCGTTGTCGAGACGAACTACTGCATCACTCTCGACCGAATCTCTGTTGAGTTTTATTCGGAGATCGCTGCCAATGCGGCACAACGAGACGAATGGAAGAAGTTGGTGTCGATTGACGAGGTCAAGAAGGATCTCGTGACGCCTGGATACAGTGCGCCGCTTACCCTCGAGTTCTTGAAGGCAAATCGAGGACTGGTTGTTGATACTGCACACTTTGACGTGAGCTTTCGGGATCGTGTCGTTGCATCAATCGACGAGCTGGAATCGCAGACCGACGGGTTGGTAGTGCATTCAAACAATGTGCACGCTGCGGAGCTTCTATCCGCGCGATACCGTGGCGCGGTCGATACTGTTTATAATGATCCCCCCTACAATACGGACGCGTCGGAGATCCTCTACAAGAATGGGTACAGGAACTCATCGTGGTGTGCCCTCATTGAGCCCGTAACACGGGCCTGCCACGCGCTCCTGTCGGAGGAGGGTGTTCTCTGCACCACGATTGACGATCAGCAGGTTGTCGAACTCACAACGATTGTCCGCGAGGTCTTCGGGGAGGAGCAGGTCCTTGGAACGGTCGCCGTGCGCTCGAATCCCTCAGGCAGAATCACGCTCAGAGGTCTGGCTCAGTGCCACGAATACGCCATCTTTGCCTCGAAGACTAAGCAAGGGCGTCTGCAAAAGCTGCCGCGAACCGCCGAGCAACAAGAGCGCTTTGACAACGAAGATCCAGACGGCGCGTTCGAATGGAGGAATTTTCGGCGCGACGGGTCGAGTTCCACGCGCCGAGACAGGCCCAAACAATTCTTTCCGATCTTTGCCACGAACGAAGCGCTGCGAATCCCACAGGTGCGTTGGGATACGGCAAGAAGCCAATACGAACTTCTCGAACAGCCGGCTCGTGGCGAGCAGATCGTCTGGCCTGTAGATTCTGGGGGCGGCGAGCGTTGTTGGCGTTGGGGAATCGAGACGGCTCGGGAGAAAATGCACGAGTTGTCCGTCAAGACGAACCCACAAGGCGTGACGCAGATCTACAACAAGTACAGACCTAATAGCGAAGGGGTGCTGCCCCTGACGATTTGGACCGACAAGAAATACTCCGCGACCGAGTACGGGACGGGAGTTGTGAAGAATCTTTTCGGAGGCGGCAGAACGCCGTTCGACTTCCCGAAGTCGCTGCATGCGACCCGAGACTCTCTCCACGTGGCCTCCATCGGTACGTCAGGCGTCGTGCTGGACTGCTTCGGGGGCAGCGGGACCACAGGTCATGCTGTTCTCAGTCTGAACCGCGACGATGAGGGAAAGCGCCGATACATCCTCGTCGAGATGGGAGCGCACTTTGACACGGTGCTCTTGCCCCGCCTGAAGAAAGTCATCTACTCGCCCGATTGGAAGGACGGCGCTCCGAGCACGCGGACGAAGAGTGCCTCGCACTGTTTTAAGTACATGCGTCTGGAGTCGTACGAGGACGCACTCAACAACCTGGAGACCCGCCGGACCGAATCGCAACAGCTCTTGCTCCAAACCGGCGGCGCTCAGGGGTCTGGTGGGCTCAGGGAGCAGTATGTCTTGCGCTACATGCTCGACGTCGAGACTCGGGCAAGCCAATCGCTGCTCAACGTCAAAGGGTTTGCTGACCCCACTGCATACAAGCTTAGGGTCAAGCGTCCCGGTTCGGATGAGACCCGCGAAGTGCATGTCGATCTCGTGGAGACCTTCAACTGGCTGATTGGCCATACGGTGAAGCACATTGCCGCCCCACAGACGTTCAGCGCCTCGTTCGAGCGTGACACCGAGCGGCGCCTGCGTTTGCGCGGCCACCTCAAGCAGGGGGCGGATGGATCTCACTGGTTTCGCACGGTCACCGGTGTCGCACGCGACGGAAGAAAGACCCTCGTAATTTGGCGCAAACTCACTGACGACCTTGAGAAGGACAACCTGGTTCTGGATGCCTGGTTCACCAAGCAGGGCTACTCGGCAAAGGACAGCGAGTTCGGTCTCATCTACGTGAATGGCGACAACAACCTCGAGAACCTAAAGGGCCCCGACGACACCTGGAAGGTGCGGCTCATAGAAGAGGACTTCCATCGCTTGATGTTCGAGATGGAGCGCCTGTGAGCGCCCAACGAACGCCCCGAGTCGGGTTGTCTCGTGGTCGTGCCAACAATCGTCCTCAGGTACCGTTTGCCCGAAAGTTGGTGCTGAACCAATGGCTGCTGTCGCTCTTCAACGTCAAACGGTTCGAGGATCTCGCGGAGCCCCTGCGCAACGAAGCGCTTGAGGGGCTGGATGAGAACAATGTTCACCATTTCCACCACGCGCTGACGGCGCAGCTGTTCAATCTGACCCAGCTGCCGACGGAGCTGTTGCTTGAGTACGACCAGAACATCGTCAGGCATACGCAGCGCCTTAACGACCGGCGTATCGCCCGAGGAGAGGAGCCCATTGTCTGGAAGTACTTCCAGTACTTGACGTTGCTCTTCACCGAAATCTACCTCGACCGCTATTTTCGCGACGCGCCTGCGCTGCTCGCCGCTGTGAACACGCAGGTGGCCATCTATAACGAGGACAAGCTGGAGGCCGATCGGGTCCCGCCTTTCGATACAGGCGCCGAAGCCTGGCCTCAGCTCAATAAGCTCGCCTACTGGAGCGCCACTGGCAGTGGGAAGACACTGCTCATGCACGCGAACATTCTCCAGTTCCAGCACTGGCTCGAGAAACACGGTCGTCGTCGAGAGCTGAATCGTGTGATTCTTCTTACGCCCAATGAAGGGCTGTCTCAGCAGCACCTGCGCGAGTTCACGGCAGCGGGCATTGATGCCGAGCTTTTCAGCAAGGACGGCCGCGGGCTGTTCAGCGGGCAGTCGGTTGAGATCCTCGAGGTAACCAAGCTCCGCGACGAAATGGGCGAGAAGACAATCGCGGTCGACGCCTTCGAGAGCAACAATCTCGTGCTCATTGACGAGGGGCATCGCGGCGCCAGTGCTGGCGAAGAGGGCTCATGGATGCGTTTTCGCAACGCGCTTTGCGAAAAAGGGTTTTCGTTTGAGTATTCCGCAACGTTTGGTCAGGCGGTCAAGGGGAAGCCCAAGCTTGTGGACCTCTACGCGAAGAGCATCTTGTTTGACTACTCGTACCGCTTTTTCTACGGAGATGGTTTCGGCAAAGACTACCAGATCCTAAATCTCGACGACGCGACCCAGGAGAATCATCTCGAGCTGTATCTGGTTGCCTGTCTGCTGTCGTTCTTCCAGCAGCAGCGATTGTTTCGCGAGGAAGGCGCAACGTTTCGCCCTTTCAATATTGAGAAGCCGTTGTGGATCTTTGTCGGAGGAAGCGTCACGGCGACTCTGGCGACACGGGATGCCTCTGACATCGTCGCGATTCTTCAGTTTCTGGAGAGCTACACATCGAATCGGGCCCGCAGCATTCAGCGCATCGACACCGTGTTGAACCAGGGGCTCGTAACGGCGACCGGCAAAAATCTATTTGCTGAACGATTCAAGTACCTCAACGCCTGCGGCCTTACCCCCGCACAGGTGTTCGACGAGACGCTTGAGACGCTTTTCAACGCTCCGGCGGGAGGACACCTTTATGTTGAGAATCTGAAGGGGGCGACTGGCGAGGTTGCGCTCCGGCTCGGTGCTGAGAACGAAGCCTTTGGGGTTATCAACGTCGGTGACGACGCGAAGTTGGTGAAGCTCTGCGAGCAAAATGGGCTTGCCGTCGGTGAGCGCGAGTTCACTGGGTCGCTGTTCCATGAGATCAACAAACCTGACTCACCGGTGAACTTGCTTATCGGCTCGAAGAAATTCACCGAGGGCTGGAGCAGTTGGCGCGTTTCGACGATGGGGCTGATGAACGTCGGCCAAGGCGAAGGCGCACAGATCATTCAGCTGTTCGGGCGAGGTGTGCGGCTCAAGGGCTTCGACTTAAGTCTGAAGCGCACGAGCGGTGGCATGGCACAGCTTCCTCAAGGCCTCTTACGCCCGAAGCACATTGGCGTGCTCGAGACGCTCGGCATTTTCGGTGTTCACGCAAGCTACATGGCGCAGTTCCGGGACTTTCTGAGAGAAGAGGGGCTGCCGACGAACGACGACCGAATCGAGCTGCTCTTGCCCGTCATCAAGAACGTGCCGAAGGGGAAGCTGAAGACTATTCGGCTCAAGAAGTCGATCAATGGAAAGCAGACCGAGTTCGGCGTTGCCTTTCGAGAGCTCGGCCCAGTGCCAACCGTGGCGGCCTCGGGTCCAGACGTTGAAAGCACGGGCAAGGTTCTGCTGAACTGGTACCCAAAGATCCAAGCCATGAGGTCGTCCGGCGCTCACGGCGGAGAGGCTGAAGCCAGCCGCCACAGTGGCACTCTGACCAACCTCCACCTCGCATTTCTCGACTGGGACCAGATCTTTTTTGAGCTTGAGCAATTCAAGGCTGAGCGCGGCTGGTTCAACTTGAACATTCCCCGCGACAGCTTGCCGCCTCTTCTTGGTAGGAGCGATTGGTATCAGTTGTTCATTCCCGAGACTGAGCTGCGATTCAGCTCCTTTGCGAACGTGTCCTTGTGGCAGGAGATCGCCACGTCACTGCTCAAGGAGTACGTGAAGCGCTTCTATCGCTTCAAAAAGAGCGCCTGGGAGCTGCCGCATCTCGAGTACCACGACGTTACAGAGGACGACGCGAACCTCGCTGACAGATACGAGGGCGACACCTACTACCAGGTGCTGATTGACGAGAGGCAAACGGAGCTCATCACCAAGGTTCGTGAACTCAAGACGCTGATCGACGGGAAGAAGCTCAAGCCGTGGGAGTTCCAAGGCCTCAAGACGGTGTTGTTCGATCGGCACCTCTACGCGCCGCTGCTCTACCTCGATACCAAAGTCGTCGACATCAGCATCAGTCCGGTGGCGCTAAACAAGGGAGAGCGGGATTTTGTCGAAGATCTCCGTTCGTTTCACGAGGGGAACAAGTCGTTCTTTGCCGACAAAGAGCTGTACCTGCTGCGCAACCAGAGCAAAGGGCGCGGTGTCGGCTTCTTTGAGGCTGGAAACTTCTACCCGGATTTCATCTTGTGGTTGGTTGTTGGGAGCGTGCAGACGGTCATCTTCGTGGACCCGAAGGGCCTGCGCCAGATGGGTGAGGGCGACCCGAAGATCGATTTCCACAAGACCATTCAGGACATTGAGAGGCGCATGGCCGACGCGACTGTGAGGCTCCGCTCCTTCATCGTTTCCAACACCTCATTTGTCGAGATGAAGAACCTGTGGACGTTGAAGCCTGGCGGACTCGAGAAGCTCAACGAGAGCAACGTCTTCTTTCAGGTCGAGCAGAAGGACGAGTACGTGCGTCTGATGCTCGAGCGGGCGATTGCGCCTTGAGCGGCTGGGTTGCGTCTTCGACCCGACGGTGCCGCAACCAGTCGTGGAGCTGACGCATGGGTGCCGATCCTCTCGTCTATTGCCTCGAGCAGCTCACCGACTACGACCAGTTCGAGCGGCTGTGCCACGATCTTATGGTCGCCGAAGGCTATGTCGGCCTCGAGCCTCTCGGAGGCATGGCGGACAAGGGCCGCGATGCGGTCCGCAAGGCGAACTCCCCCGGCGGGCAGTCGGTGAGCGATCAGCGACGGCGGGATGAAAGAGCCGAGCGGACTTGCTGAGCTTCGCGCGGGGGCGTGTCAGCCGAGCGTCTTCTTGAAAGCGGCCGGAGTCATCGCCTCGAGCGGGAGGGAGAAGGTGTCACGGTGAGTGCC
>JADCJJ010000401.1 GCA_020247085.1 Myxococcaceae bacterium
GCTCGACGCGCCCCCGCGGGGCGTGAGGCTGCTGACGCCAGACCTGCGCGGCTTCGGCGAGAGCGCGCTCGGCCCCGGCCCCTCGACGATGGAGGCGATGGCCGAGGACGCGTTGGCGCTGCTCGACGCGCTCTCGCTGCCGTCGGCGGTGGTGGGCGGGCTGTCGATGGGCGGCTACGTGGCGCTTTCGCTCGCGCGGCTCGACCCCGGGCGGGTCCGCGGGCTCCTGCTCGTCGACACGCAGTCGCTCCCTGACGACGAAGCCGGCAAGGCCCGCCGCGAGGCGGTCGCCCATGACGTGCTGGCCCACGGCGTCGATGGGCTGGTCGACGGCATGCTGCCCCGTCTCTTCGCCGCGGCGACCCCGGCCGCGGTGCGAGCGCCCATCGAGGCCCTGATGCGCGCGCAGACGCCCGAGGCGGTGGCCGCGGCCTCGAGGGGCATGGCGAGCCGGGCCGACGCGAAGGACCTGTTGGCGCGCTTCGCGGGCCCGGCCCTCGTCGTCGTCGGCGCCGAAGACGTCATCACGCCGCCACAGAAGGCGAAAGCCATGGCTGACCTGCTCGGCGACGGGCGCCTCGAGATCGTCGAGGGCGCGGGGCACCTGGTGCCCGTCGAGCGCCCGGCGGAGTTCAAGCGCCTGCTCGAGCGCTTCGCCACGGCCTTCGGCTGACGCCGCGCCGGGCAGGGAGCGTCAGGGCTGGCAGACGACCGTCTCGCCGCTGACCATGCAGGTGCGGCAGGTGTTCGTCTTCTTCAGCGCGCCGTCGATGCACTCGAGGGTGGCCTTGCCGTCGGCGGTGCACAGGCCCTTGCGCTCGGCCGACGAGGCGCAGGCGTCGTTCTCGACGTTGCCGCTCATGTCACACTTCACCGTGTCGCCCTCGCGCCGGCAGCCGTTGGCCCCCTTGCAGGGCAGCGCCGTCCACTTGCCGACCTTGCACTCGAGCGCGGCAGAGGCGCTCTCGCAGAGGAACCCGGTGACGTTGCACGAGTCCCCGGCCTTCGGAACGCCGCACCCGACGGCGAGGAGGCTGGCGAAGACAGTCGAGGCGAAGGCGAAGTGGCGCATGGAATTCCAGAGGTCGGCCCGGTGAGGAAGCGGGCTTACTGTCGGCCCCCGCCCGGTGGCGCGTCAAGCAAGAACCTCTCCCCAGAAGCGGCGGAAGTTGTGCCCCAGCACCTTCTCGACGACCCGCACCGGCAGGCGGCGGGCGACCAACACCTCGGTCAGGCGCCGCAGGTCGCGCACGTCGCGCATGCCCTGGGGCAGCGGGATCAACCCGTCGAAGTCGCTGCCGAGCGCGACGCCGTCTTCTCCCATGACGTCGAGGGCGTGCTCCACGTGCCTGGCGACGTCGTCGAGGCGCCGGCCCCCGAGGAACTGCGGCGCGAAGATGATGCCGACCACGCCGCCCTTGTCGGCGATGGCCTTGAGCGTGGCGTCGTCCAGGTTCCGCCACAGCGGCGTCGCGCCCCGCACGCCCGCGTGGCTGCAGAAGGGCCGCGCTGCCGGGTGGGCCAGCAGCGAGGGCAGCATCGCCGGCGAGGCGTGGGCCACGTCGATGGCCATGCCGTGCTGGCCCATCGCGTCGAGCACCTCGTGGCCGAGCGGGGTGAGCGGCCGGTTGCCCATCAGCGGCGTCGAGGTGCCGCCGAGCTCGTTGTTCGACAGGTGCGTCAACGACATGAAGCGCACGCCTCGCCGGGCCAGCTCGGCGACCCGGTCGACCCGCCCCTCGATGGCGTGCGCCCCCTCGATGCCGATGATGGCCGACAGGCGGCCCGCCGCCAGGTTGTCGGTGAGGGCCGCCCGGGCCCCCGTCACCGCCGCCACGCCCCTCGACTCGGCGCAGTACCGCTCGAGGTTTCCCACCTGCCACAGGCAGCGCGCCCACTCGCCCGCGCGGGCCGCGCTCGGCCAGCCCTCTTTGCGCATCAGCAGCTCGAAGCCGTCGACGAGCGGCAACCCCCGCGTCACGATGGTGAAGGCCTGAATCTTCACCCCCGCCTCCCGCAGCCGGGGGAAGTCGACGTGGCCCCTCTCAGAGGCCTGGTTGAGGTCGCGGTTCCACATGAGCGAGTCGGCGTGGCCGTCGGCGATGGGGACGCGGCGGTGCAGCTCGTCGAGGTCGATCATTCGACCCATGGTGGCAGAAGCGCGCGCCGGGTGGCAGAAGGCGCGTCATGCAGATCGTCGTCAACGGAGAGCGCCGCCAGGTGCCCGAGGGCACCACCGTCGCGGCGCTGCTCACGGCCCTCTCGATCGAGCCGCGGCGGGTCGCCGTGGAGCTCAACGAGCGGGTGGTGCCGAAGGCCCGCCACGCCGAGACGACGCTGGGCGAGGCCGACCGCCTCGAGATCGTCACCTTCGTCGGGGGCGGCTGAGCCGCCAGGAGCGCACCATGTCCATCGACCGGCCCTTCACCATCGCGGGCGTCACCTTCGGCTCGCGCCTCATCGTCGGCACCGGCAAGTACCCCAGCCTCGAGGTGATGCAGGCGTGCCACGAGGCGTCGGGCGCCGAGCTGGTGACGGTGGCCGTGCGGCGGCTCGACCTGAGCGCGCCGAAGGAGCGCTCGCTGCTGGCCTTCATCGACCCGCGCCGCCTGCGCCTGCTGCCCAACACCGCCGGCTGCTACACGGCAGACGACGCGGTGCGCACGTGTCACCTCGCCGCCGAGCTGGGGCTGTCGACGTGGGTCAAGCTCGAGGTGCTCGGCGACGAGAAGACGCTCTTCCCCGACGTCGAGGCCACCGTCTCGGCCGCCCGGCGCCTCGTGAAGGAGGGCTTCACCGTGCTCCCCTACACCTCGGACGACGTCATCACCGCGCGCAAGCTCGAGGACGCGGGCTGCGCCGTGGTGATGCCGCTGGCAGCGCCCATCGGCTCGGGGCTGGGCATTCGCAACCCGCACGCGTTGCGCCTCATCCTCGAGACGGTGAAGGTGCCGGTCATCGTCGACGCGGGCGTGGGCACGGCCAGCGACGCCGCCATCGCGATGGAGCTCGGCTGCGATGGCCTGCTGCTGAACACCGCCATCGCCGGCGCGAAGGAGCCGGTGCGCATGGCGCGCGCGATGAAGCTCGCCGTCGAGGCCGGCCGCGACGCGTACCTCGCGGGGCGCATTCCGATGAAGGCCTATGGCTCGGCCTCGAGCCCGCTGACGGGCCTCGTGCACGGCGCATGACGCTCCCCTTCTCGGTCCTCCTCATCACCGATTGGTCCCGCGGCCCGCACTGGCTCCTCGGCCGCGTGGCGAGGGCGCTCGAGGCGGGGCCAGGCGTGGCGGTGCAGCACCGGCACCCCGGCGCGACCGACGCCCAGCACTACGACGAGGGCCTGTCGCTGGCGAGGCTGTGCGCCGCGGCGGGCGCGCCGCTCTTCGTCAACGGCCGCGTCGACCTGGCCCTCGCCCTCGACGCCCACCTTCACTGCACGACGCGGTCGCTGCGGCCGGACCAGGTGAGGGCCCTGCTGCCGTCGCGGTGGATTTCGACGGTCGTGCACGGAGTGGACGACACGGCCTCTGGAGCCGACCTGGCCCTGGTGAGCCCCGTCTTCACGCCCACCTCCAAGCCCGGCGACACGCGTCCGCCGCTTGGGCCCGAAGGGTTCTCGGCCCTGGCGGCCCGGCTGCCCTGCCCAGCCTTCGCGTTGGGGGGCATCACGCCGGCGTCGGCGGCACGGCTGGGTCACCCCCCGGGCGTCGCCGTCATCTCGGCGGTGCTCGAGGCCGATGACCCGGCCGCGGCAGCGGCGGCGCTCCTCAGGGCCACGAGGCGCTGAAGCTCGCCGCGGGAATGGTGTAGCAGGCGCCGTTCGCCACGGGGGTGTCGGAGCCGAAGTTCCACTGGCGCACCACGACATTGCTCACCGAACCCGAGAACTGCCCGCTCGAGGCGCTCTCGGTGGCGGCGGTGAAGGTGACGCTGCCGGACTGCGCGAGGAATTCCCGCGCGCAGCCCGTCGCGGTCGAGCCCGAGAAGGTGCACTGTTCCCCGAAGCGCAGGCAGGCCTGGCAGTCGCCATAGTTGGCGCCGGTGAACTGACCCGAGAAGGGGAGCGGCAGGGCGCCGGCAGCCGCGCGCACGAGCTCGAACCCGACCTGCTGCGTCGACGTCGAGAAGTACGCCTCGTTGTACACGGCGCGGGCCGTCGTCGCGTACCGGGCGCGCAGCCGCGTGTACCCGCCGCCCGGCAGGGCGCCGACGCTCAGGGTCGGGCAGGCCGCGCCGCCGCCCGTCGGCCCCACCCCACCGCCTCCCGCACCGCCGCCGCCCGTCGAGGCGGGCACGCAGACCCCAGCGATGCACTCGCCGTCGGTTCGGCAGGCCGCGCAGAACGCGCCACCGTTGCCGCAGCGGGTGTTGTTCTGCTCCGAAGTGCCAGCGCGGGCGCAGACGCCGGTCTCGAGGCGGCACCCGTTGGTGCACGGCGGGGCGCCACCGCCGACGCCGCTGCCACCACCGACGCCGGTGCCGCCACCGCTGCTCCCCCCCCCAACGGCGACCGTACCGCCGCCTCCGCCCGGCCGGCCTCCAGCCAGTCCGCCGCCGGACCCGCTCACGCCGGCGCCGGTCCCGAAGCCGCCCTCGCACCGACCAAAGCTGCACGTCGTGCCGAGCGCGCACTGCATGCACGCTTGGCCGCTGATGCCGCACTCCTGGCTCGTGGGCGTCAACACGCAGCGCCCAGTGCTGGTGCAGCAGCCAGACGTGCAGGTGCGGGAGTCACACGTCGGCACCCCCGAGCACGAGGTCGCGCTGACTCCGATGAGGAAACCCAACGTCGAGGCGGCGAAAGCGAGGCGCGTGGAGGCGTTCATGGGCGAGACGAAGCGGTCGGCTCCGGCCGGCCGCGCGGAGACGGACATTGTCCCTAGCCGAAACCGCCCCACGTGGGCCAGCCCCCTTCGCGAGGGCGTACGGCCGCGGGGCAGCGTCGGCTACGCTGCGCCGTCTCGCATGCTCGTGCTCAGGCCCCTGTCCCTCGGAGAGATCGTCGACCGCTCCGCCACCTTCTGGCGCTCGCACTGGCGGGCGCTCTTCCAGCTCTTCCTGGGCTTTCAGCTCGCGCAGTACGTGCTGTTCAAGGCGGTCGAGGTGACGCTCGCGGCGCGGTTCCCCGCGGCGCTCGACCCGACGAAGGCGCTCGAGCTCATGCAGCAGGATCCGGCGGTCTGGGGCCCCTCGCTGGTGCCGGTGGCGGCGCTCTTCGTGGCGGTGTCGCTGGTGAACCTGCTCGTCGGGCAGATGTCGGGGGTGGCGTTGACGGGCTTCGTCTTCCCCCGCCTCGTGGGGGAAGGCGCGCCGACGGTCGGGGCGGCGCTGCGGCTCGCCCTGGGGAAGCTCGGACCGGGGCTGGGCTTGTTCGCCCTGACGCTCGGGTGGACGGCGCTCGTCGGCGTCGCCTTCCTCCTGCCGGGGGGGGCGACGCTCGCCGGCGGGCTCCTGCTCACCTCGCGGGGTAACACGGCGGCTGGGGCCGTCGTAGCGCTCGTCGGGCTGGGGCTGACCGCGGGCGGGCTGCTGGTGCTGGTGCTGTGGTTCCTCTTGCGCTTCGTCCTCACCTCGCAGGTGCTGGCGATCGAGCCGGGGGGGGCGCTCGCCGCCTTTCTGCGGACGGGGGCGCTGTCGAGCGGGCGCGTCGGCCCGGGCTTCGGGGGGCTGGTCAAGGGGCGGCTGACGCTGCTGCTCTCGCTCATCTTCGCCATCCTCCTCGTGCTCGGCTTTCTGACCAGCCTGCCCGAGCTGGTGGTGAAGGGGGTCTACGGGGCCTTGGGCCCGGGTTCGACCCAGAGCGCACCCGAGCTGCTGGTGGTGCCGGCGCAGCTGCTGCAGGTCGTCGTCGGGGCCGTCCTCGCCCCGCTGTACGTGGTGTTCCAGGTCGTCTTCTACGTCGACATGCGGGTTCGCCGGGAGGGGCTCGACCTCGAGCTGTCGGGCCGGGGCGCTCCCGCGTGATGCCCGTGGCGCTGTCAGCGCTGCTCTGCGCCGCGCCGTGCGAGCTGCCGGGCGCCGAAGGGCTGAGCGACGCGCAGGCGCGGGCCTTGTGCGCGCTCGAGGTCGAGGCGCCGGCGACGAGCGGCGCCTCGCTGGCCGCCATCTACGCGCGGCCCGGCTTCGAGCGGGCGCGGCGCCCCGAGGCGAGCGACGTGTTGCGGCGGCTCAGGGCGTGGCTCGAGGCGATCTTCGAGACGGCGGGGGCCGAGAGCTACTCGAACGTCACGCGCGTCGTGGTGCTCGTCGCGGCGGCGCTGGGCGCCATCGCGGCGGTGGTGCGCCTGGGGCGGCGCGGCGCACGCCCGACGGCGACGGCGCCGGGGACCCCGGCCGAGGCCGGGCTCGAGCTGGCGAACCCGCTCGAGCACCTCGCCAGGGCCCGCGACGCGCTCTCGTCGGCCCCACGTATGGCGGCGCGTGAGGGCCTGCTGGCCATTCTGTCGGCGCTGGAGCGGCAGCGGCTCGCCCGACCGGACCGGGTGAAGACGAACCGGGAGATCGTCTCGGAGCTGCCGGGGCGCGGCGCGCCGGGCCCCATCGTCGAGGCGGTGCGAGCCCAGCTCGGCTGGTTCGACCGGGCCTGGTACTCGGCGGCACCGCTCGATGCTGAGGCGGCCGGGCGTTTCCTCGACGCCGCGCAGGGGCTGGTGGCGCAGCTCGCCCGGCTCGGGCCGGAGCCGGGCCCATGAAGCGGCTGTGGCCCTGGGCGAGCTACGCGGTGCTGCTGGCGCTGGCCCTCTCGCTCGGCTTCGCCGCGGAGTCCGACGAGCGGGTCTCGAGCGTACCGCGCGTCGACAACCCGGGCCCGCTGGGGCTCAAGGTGCTGCACACGTACCTCTCCGAGGCCGGGTTCGACGTGCGGGTGAGCGCCGACGGCCTCTTTCGGCTGACTCGAGACGTGAAGACGGTGCTGATCCCCGCGCCCACGGCCGCGACGCTCGACGACGCCGACGTCGAGGCGCTGAAGGCCTTCGCCCGGGCCGGCGGGACGGTCGTGGTGCTGCTGCCACGCGGCGTGGACCTGGGCGCGCTGCGCGACTTCCTCGGCGTGAAGGGGCTCGCCGCGGTGCCCCTCGACGCGACGGCGCGAGACCCGGCCGGCGCGACGCTGACGGTGGTGCACCAGCGCGGCGCGCTCTCGGGCGTCAAGCGGCTGCGCGTCGGGCAGGGCGAGGCGATGACGCTGGCCCGGCCCGACGCCGTGCCCCTGACGAGCCCGCCGGCCGTCTGGTGGCTCCGCGAGGGCCGGGGCGAGGTCTACGTGGCCACCGGGGCCGACCTGGCGCAGAACGGCCGGCTCGACCTCGAGGGCAACGCGCAGCTGTGGCTGAACCTGGCCGCCCGTGGGCCGCTGTGGCTCGACGAGTCGCACCACGTCGCGCGGGCAGGGCCCCGGGCCACGCTCAGCCTCTGGGCGACGCTGCTGCAGCTGGCCTTCGTCGCGGCGCTGTTCGCGCTCTCGTCCGGCGCGCGCCTGGGTCCGCCACGGGAGCCGCCCCGGCGCGTCCACCGCTCGGGGCTCGAGTACGTCGAGGCGATGGCGCGGCTCACGCAGCGCGCCGGTGTGGAGCGCGAACTGGTCGAGGCGCTGCGGCACGAGGTACGGCTGGCGCTGCGCGAACACCTGGGGCTGGCGCTGACGCTGAGCGACGCCGAGCGCGTGCGCGCCGTGGGCGCGCAGCTGGGCTGGCCGCGGGCCGACGCCGAGGCGCTGTTCGGCGACCCCGGCTTCCTCTCGTCGTCGCGCCGCGTGGCCGCGCTCGAGGCCCGCCTCGCCGGGCGGAGCGAGGCCACCCGCACCTGAGGGCCGCGCCGGCGGCGGACGACGGGCTTGATGCAGGGCGCCGGGCTGCTAGAGCCCTTGCGCCGTGGCACTCGCGCTCGAGGCACTCGACGTCAGCAAGCGCTTCGGTGCGCGCTGGGCGCTGGCCCGCTTGAGCTTCTCGCTGCCCGAGGGCCGGTCGCTGCTGCTGACGGGGCACAACGGCTCGGGCAAGACGACGCTGCTGCGCCTCATCGCCACCGCCTCGTTCCCCACCGCCGGCGTGCTCAAGGTGCTGGGCTACGACTCGCGCGCGCAGCGCGACGCCCTGCGGCCCCTGGTGGCGCTCGTCTCGCACGCGTCGTTCCACTACGAGGACCTGACGGCGGCGCAGAACCTGTCGCTCACGGCCCGGCTCCTGGGGGTCGCGAAGCCTTCCACGGTCGTCGACGAGCTCCTCGGACGGCTGGGGCTGCGCGAGCGCGCCGACAGCCCGGTGCGCCAGTTCTCGGCGGGCATGCGCAAGCGCCTGGCCATCGCGCGGCTCTTGCTGCGGGCCCCGAAGGTGGCGCTGCTCGACGAGCCCTTCGGCGAGCTCGACCCGGCCGGCATCGCCCAGATGGAGGCCCTCATCGCCGAGCTCCAGGCGCAGGGGGCGTCGGTGGTGTTGGCCACGCACCTCGTCGAGCAGGGGCAGCGGCTGACGCACGAGCGGCTGCACCTCGAGGGCGGGCGGAAGGCGGCGGCGGCGTGACGCGCCCCTCGCTCCTCGGCGCCGCCTGGCTGGTGCTGAAGAAGGACTGGCAGATCGAGTGGCGCACCCGCGCCAGGCTCACCGCCCTGCTCTTCTTCTCGCTGGCCACCCTGCTCCTCTTCTCGTTCGCGATGGGCCCCGACGTCACCACGCTGCGGGCCCACGCGCCGGGCTACCTGTGGCTGGGCCTGCTGTTCGCGAGCGTGCTGTCGCTGGGCGAGTCGTTCCGCGTCGAGGCCGAGAACCAGGCGCTGACGGGGCTGGTGCTGACGCCGGTCGAGCCGCGGGCCATCTTTCTCGGCAAGGTGCTGGGCAACGCGAGCCTGCTGTTCGGCCTGTCGCTGGTGCTGCTGCCGGTCACCGTGGCGCTCTACGACGTCGACCTCGGCCGCGCGCCGCTCAAGCTGCTGCTGGTGCTGTTCCTCGGCTGCCTGGGCATCAGCGCCCCCGGCACCGTGTACTCGGCCATCAGCGCCAACGCCCGGGCGCGCGACGTGATGCTGCCGCTGCTGCTCTTCCCGGTGCTGGTGCCGCTGCTCCTGGCGGCGGTGAGCGCGACGAAGTTCACGCTGGCGCCCGACCCGCAAGAACAGCTGGGCTCGTGGCTCAGGTTGCTGACGGCTTTCGATCTCATCTATCTGTCCGTCGGGTTCCTGCTGTTCCCGAAGGTGGTCGAGGAAGACTGACGATGACTCCGACTCTCCCGCTGGTGGTGTTGGCGCTCGTGGTCGCGGGCATCGTCGCGCACGTCACGAGCCCGGCGGCGCGGCGATGGGTGTCGCCGGCGGTGGGCGCCCTCGGCGTGCTGATGCTGGCGGCGCTGTGGTACCTCGGCCTCTTCTGGGCTCCGCCGGAGCAGTACATGAGCGACGTCGGGCGCATTCTCTACGTCCACGTGCCCCACGTGTGGATGGCGCTGCTGGCCTTCACGCTCAACGTCGGCTGCGCCGTCGCCTACCTGACGAAGAAGTCGTGGGTGACCGACGCGCTGGCCGAGGCGGCGGCCGAGGTGGGCGTGTACTTCGGGGCGGTGGGCGTGCTGATGGGCAGCATCTGGGCGCGGCCGACCTGGGGCGTCTGGTGGGACTGGGACCCGCGCCTCATCTCGACGACGGTGATGCTGCTGGCCTACGTCGGCTACCTCGCGCTGCGCAGCTTCACCGACGACCCGGAGCGGCGAGCCACCTGGAGCGCGGCGGCGGCCATCCTCTCGTACGTGTCGCTGCCCATCGTCTGGTTCTCGGTGCGCTGGTGGAACAGCCTGCACCAGGTGCAGTCGAACCCGTCGACCGTCGACAAGCCGATGGTGGCGGTGCTGCGCTGGGGCGCGGTGACGATGCTGTGTTTCCTGTTCGTCTTCATCGTCAAGCGCTACGAGCTCGCCCGCTCGCGGCAGACGGCGGCGCTCGAGCTGCCCCCGCTCGAGGCGCCCCGCCCGGAGGCCGCGTGAAGCCGTTGACCCTCTCGCTGTGGCTGCTCTCGGCCGTGGCGCTCGCCGACGTGGTGCCCCCCCCCGAGCCGCGCGAGGCCGAGGCGCCCTCCACCCCGGCGCCCGCGCCCGAAGTGCCGGTGGTGACACACCCCGCGGGCATCGAGCGGGCGGGGGCCGGCGTCATTCAGGGAGGCTGGGAGTACGTCTACGCCGCCTACGGGCTGGGAACGGCGGGCGTGCTGGCCTACGCGGCGTCGTTATTCGTTCGGCGGCAGCGGCCGTCGCGCCCGTGACGAGGAGCCCATGAAGCCCGAATCGAGAAACCGCCTCATCGCCCTCGGCGCCCTCCTCGTCGCCGCGAGCGCGCTCGCGTGGATCGCCTTCGGCAACATCGGCGAGAACCTCGTCTACTACTGGAAGCCGGGCGAGATGCTGGCCCAGGGCGAGAAGGCCTACGGGGCGACGGTGCGCCTGGGGGGCGTGGTGGTGCCTGGTTCCGTCGTCTGGAACGCCGAGCACACGAGCCTCACCTTCGAGGTCGCCGACTCGCATGCGCCCACGGCGCCGAAGGTGAAGGTCACCAGCGGCATGACCCCGCCGCAGATGTTCCGCGAGGGCATCGGCGTCGTCGTCGAGGGCACCTTCGCCGCGAGCGGCGTCTTCACCACCAACCGGCTGATGGTGAACCACTCGAACGAGTACCGCGCGCCCGACGGCGGCGCCGGCGGCGACTGGAAGGGCACGCTCTCGCAGGCCGAGGCGAAGTAGCCGGCCCGTCTCCTTGAGCCCCCATCAGGCGGCCTTCATCGCCTCGGCGACGAGTTGCTCGAGGCGCGAGAGCGCCGTCTCGAGCGTCGCCATCGTGGGCCCGAAGCTGAAGCGTACGTACTGGCGGAAGCGGCTCGCCCGCGCTGCCCGCCGCTTGCCGGGGTTCACGTCGAAGAACTCTCCGGGCACGGTGATGACCTTCTTCTCGAGCGCCGCGCGGAAGAAGCCCATGCCGTCGTTGATGGGTGCGGGCAGCTGCGAGACGTTGCCCCAGACGTAGAAGGTGCCGTCGGGCACCCGGTCGGCGCGAATGCCCAGGCGCAGGAGGCCCGACAGCAGGCGGTCGCGCTTCTCCTGGAACACCTTGTGGAGCGCCATCGTCTCTTGCACCACGAAGGCCTCATCGAGGAGCGGAATGGCCGCGCGCTGCACCGGCTTGTTGCCGCCTCCGTCGAGGAAGCTGCCGGCCGAGGCCACCGCGTCGATGACCTGCCGCGGCCCCACCGTCCACGTCACCCGCCACCCCGGGTAGCGCCAGTTCTTCGTCAGCCCGTCGAAGACCACCACCGGGTCCTTGTTGACGTCGTCGACGTAGCGCGCGGCGCTCTCGACGGGGAGCACGCCCGGCGGGCTGTTCCAGATGTAGTGCGAGTAGAACTCGTCGACGAGCAGCGTGCAGTCGAGCTCGCGCGACACCTCGACCCACCGCTCGAGCTCCTTGCCCTGCACCACCTTCCCGGTGGGGTTGCACGGGTTTGACAGCAGCACCGCCGACAGGCCCCGCCCCAGCACCTCGCGGCGCAGGTCGTCGGCCGAGAAGGCGTAGCCGCGCTCCCCCTCGAGGAGGATGGGGATGGGCGTGAACGCCTTGAAGATGTCGAGCAGCTCCTCGTAGGCCGTGTAGTCGGGCAGGAAGTGCCCGAGGTTGATGGAGCCGAGCGCGGCGGCGGCGCGCGTCAGCGAGGTGCGGCCCCCACCCGACACGCTGACGTTCTCGGGCCCGTACTGCGAGCGCTTCCCCTTGCGGTAGAGCCGGTTGTACAGCGCCGCGATGGCCTCGCGCAGCTCGGGCAGCCCCTGCACCGGCGCGTACTCCTGGTCGTCGACGTCGACGGGAATGGTGTGCACGCGCGGCGGCGCCCCCGGCAGCTCACCGGTCTCGGGCTGCCCCTGCCCCAGGTTGCACCAGTCGGGGTTCTTCGCGCTGAAGCCCAGCCGCTGCGCCTCGGTGGTGACGAAGATGACGCCGGTGCGCGGCACCTGGCGAAAGGCGGTGATGGAGTGCTCCTCGACGACGCTCACGGTGGACCTCGCTTCGCGGTGGACGACAGCGCTGCGTGTACGTCCTCGAGGGAAAACCGCAACTCGAGGCGCACGACTCCGTCGAGCTCGACGACGGGCACGCGGTAGCGAAAAGCCGCGAACCACTCGTCCCGCTCGAGGATGTTGCGCGGCTCGAGCCTGAACGGCGCCACGGCGGCGGCCTCGTCGAGCAGCTCGCGCGCCTCGTCGCACAACGGGCACTGCGGCCTCGTGTACAGCACGATTACCGGCCCATCGCACACCGACGCACCCGAGCCCATGTGTGGGAAGCGTAGCGCCGACGGCGCCCCCGTCCACATGCCGTGGTGGGCGCAGGCCTGCGAGGGCGACGAAACCAACCGTTGAGGCGAGCCGGGGTTTGGCGTGAAATCGGCCTCGTGACGATTCGCGGTCTGTCGGGCGACTTCGAGACGATGCCGATGCGCGACCTCATCGGCTTCCTCGCGAACCGCGCGGCGAGCGGCGTGCTGACGCTCGAGAAAGAGGGCACGAAGAAGCAGCTCCACCTCGAGAGCGGCAGCATCATCAACGCTTCGTCGAACCTGCCGCGCGAGTTCCTCGGCCAGTTCCTCATCAACCTCGGGCATATCACCGAGGAGCAGTTCACCAAGGCCTGGGAGACGCAGCAGGAGACGAAGGTGTTCCTCGGCCGCATCCTGGTGATGATCGGCCTGGTGACCGAAGACGTCGTCGTCGCGGCGCTGGCCACCAAGTTCCGCGAGACGCTGCAAGAGGCCTTCGACTGGAAGTCGGGCACCTTCGCGTTCGTGCCCGGGCTCCCGCCGCCGCCGTCCGAGGGCCTCGACGTGCGCGTGTCGCTGATGGACGTCTACAAGGACGCCGAGGTGCGGGCGCAGGCGTGGGAGCGCCTTCGCAGCGTCTTCCCCTCGCCCCGGTGCACGCTCGAGGTGCGCGAGGAGTTCCTCGAGCTGACGCCAGCCGACGGGTCGATCGACCTCAAGCTGCTGGCGGGCATCGACTCGGGCAGGACCATCGAAGAGCTCGCGCTCGGCCTGCACGCCACGGACTTCGTCCTCTACCAGCGGCTGTACGCGCTCCACGCCATGGGCGCCATCTCGGTGCGGCCGCCGCGCGCCGAGCCAGAGCCCGAGCTCTCCGTCGACATCGATCTCGGCGAGCGCCCCACGCCGGAGCGGCTGCTCGAGAGCGCCCGCGAGCTCGTCGCGAAGGCGCGGTACCGCGACGCCTACACCCGCGCCCGGCGCGCGCAGCAGCTCGAGCCGACGCCGGCCGCGGCGCTGCTGCTCAAGCAGATCGAGACCGCCTGGCTGCCGAACCTTCGTGCCGGGCTGCTGGGCGGTGGGCGCCGCCCCACCCCGTCGCTCTCGGGCGAGCAGCTGGCGGCGCTGCCGTTGTCGGCGGCCGAGCGGTACCTGCTGTCGCGCGTCGACGGCGTGCGCGCGCTCGAGGCCATCGTGCGCGTCGCGCCGCTCGGCGAGTTCGAGGCGCTATCGGCCTTCGACCGCTTCCTCGCCCAGGGGTGGATCACGCGGTGAGCGGCACGGCCCCGCCCGGCGCCCGCGTCAGGCCGCGCGCCGCTCCGGCGAGGTGAGCCGCTCCCAGTAGACGCGCAGGTCGAGCCGGGCGCCGAGCGCCTTGCCCATCGCATGCACCCCCGCGAGCTTGCGGTGCAGGAAGATGAGCTGCGCCGGCGCGGTGCCGCGCTTGAGCGACTTGTAGAAGGCCTTGAGCGCTTCGGCGGCGGCGTCGGTGTGGCGCCGGTCGGTGAAGTCATAGGGCTGGTGCTCGTCGCGGAAGATGCACAGCACCGACTCGAGGAGCGCGAAGAGGGCCGCTCGGGCCGCCTCGCTCTCGCTCGGGTCGATGAGGCCGATCCGCAAGGCCGCCTCGTACGTCGCCTGTTCGTCACGCCGGAAGCTCGACAGAATGAGCTGCCGGTAGTCGTCGCGAAAGGCCTGCGGGTAGTCACGCGTGGCGCCGAAGTCGAGCACCACCAGCTCGCTCGTCGACGGCCGGAACAGAAAGTTGGCGAAGTTCGCGTCGGTCTGAACGAGGCCCCAATCGAAGAACTCGCGGAAGTAGAGGTCGAGGAAGACGTGGGCGTAGCGCTCGCGCTCCTCGCGCGTGGGGCCCGTCGAAAGAAAGGCGTCGACCTTCACGCCCGGCTCGTACGACAGCGCCAGCACCCGCTTCGTGGACAGCTCCCGGAAGCAGCGCGGCACGCGGACGCCCGGCAGGTCGGCGGCCTTGACCCGGTAGCGCTCGAGCGAGTCGGCCTCAGCCTCGTAGTCGGTCTCGCGCACCAGCACCGCCTTGAGCTCGTCGAAGGCGCCGGACACCTCGATGTCCTTCAGCTGCATGGCGAGGAACAGCCGCGCCACCTTCTCGAGCACCGCCAGGTCGGACTCGATGGTGTCGGCGATGCCACGGAACTGCACCTTGAGGACGATGGCCTCGCGGCCCCCGTCAGGCCGGTTCCAGTGGGCCAGGTGCACCTGGCCGATCGACGCGCTGGCGAGCGGTTGCGCCTCGACCTCGAGCTGCCCCAGCAGCTCGCTGCCGAGCTCGTCCTCGAGGATGGAGCGGATCTCGGCGAAGCTCACGTGGTTCCCCGAGTCCTGGAGCTTGCTGAGGATCTCGACGACCTCGGGCGGGAGCACGTCGCGCAGCTCCATGCTGAGGAGCTGGCCCGCCTTCATCGCCGCGCCCTTGAGCTGACCGAGGTGCTCGACGATCTCGCGCGCCTGCTCGACCTGCACCTTCGCCGTGTGGAGCCTGTGCGCCAGCGCCTCGCCCTTTTCGAAGGCGCGGGTCAGGCGCCCGGCGGCCTCTTTCTGTGCGAGCCCGGCGGCGAGCTTGAGCAGCTTCGACGAGCGAGACCACACGGAGCGGGGAGGAGCCGAGTCGGACATAGGGGCCTTCACGAACGGGCGGCAGGCACACCTAGCGCCCAGCCCGGCGCGGTGCAGGACAATCAGCGCCGGGAGAAGAACAGGCGCATGGCCTCTCGGCCCAGCCAGGTCGCGCGAATGCGCCAGCGGGCCTCGTTGACGATGACGGCCGCCACGGCGACGCGGGGCGCCTCCTTCGGGGCGAACCCGACGAACCATGTGTAGTCCCGGAAGGGGGCCTTGTCGGCGAGGCTCCCCGTCTTCCCCACAGCCCCGGGGACGCGCATGCCGCGCTCGCTGAAGACGCGGCGGGCGGTGCCCTCGGTGACGGTCTCTTCGAGCATGGCGGTGAGCTGCGCAGCGACCTGCTCCGACACGACGCGCTCGGTGGGTGGCGCCGCCGAGACGTCGCGCTCGAGCAGCACCGGCGCGCGCCACACGCCCTTGTTGGCGGCCACCGCAGCGAGCGCGACGCCGTGGAGCGGCGAGAGGTACACGTCACCGAAGCCGGCCCCGGTGAGCGCCAGGGGGTAGGTCTCGTCTGGCACCGCGGCGAGCGACACGTCGGCGGGCACCGGAAAGCGGAAAGGCACGTTGAAGTGGAAGGCCCGCGCCACCGCCTTGAGCTTGCCGGGGTCGAGGTAGCGCGAGGTGAACTTGGCGAAGATGACGTTGGCGCTCGTCGCCAGCGCCCGGCTGAAGGTGAGGCAGCGCACGTCGCGCTCCGAGTCCTCGAGCTGCGCCGCCTTCACCTTGCGCTTGCCGCCGCGGGCGCACAGCACCTCGCCGGGGGCGACGCCGACGTCGAGCAGCGCGGCAGCGGTGACGATCTTGAAGACGCTGGCCGCCGGGTACAGCGCGCGGGTGGCCAGGCCGCGGAGCCCCGGGGCGGCGGCGCTGTGCTCGGCCATCGCCAGGACACGCCCGGTGCCCGGCTCCATCGCCACCACCGCCGCGTAGGGCGTCTCGTACTTCTCGAGGAGCGCCTCGAGCTCACCCTGCAGCCGGGGGTCGATGGTGAGGGGCTCGAGCGCGCCCGCGACGGGGGCGGCGAAGCGGTCTCCGACGCGCACGGCGCGGGCGAGCAGATCGTGCTCCGGCGGCAGCGGCGTCACCCGGGACAGCGGCGGGGCCGTGAGGCGGGGGGGCACGTCGAGCCCACCCTCGTCGAGGGGGACCTCGGCCGGCGCCTGGGCCGGCAGGAGCAGCATCGCGACGAGAGCGCGCCACACGGGCGGGCACAATGCGCGCAACCGGGGCCGCCAGACAAGGCCGCCGGCGCGCCCCACCGGCTCGCGCGGGCCCACCATACCCGGGCGGCGCACGAGGGCGTATCCCCCCGCGAGGCTTCCCGCTATGAGCGCCGGCCGTGACGGACCTTCAGGAAATCGCTGCCGTGTGGAAGGGCGAGACCGTTCGGGCCACGCGCTCGGGCCGCGTCCTCGCCCTGCTCATCCTCTTCGTCATGTTCGTCTCGCTCACGCTGGCGGTGGTGGGCTTCGTCACACGGCAGCTCAACGCGACCGTGGACAAGCAGCTGCAGTCGGCGGGCGTCGACGCCGGCGACGAGCGCATGAAGGAGCAGCTCAACCAGGGCAAGCGCCAGATGCTCTCGGTCGTCATCACCGACGACGAGGAGATGCTCGAGTCGCTGCTCACCCTGCCGGTGGTGTTGCTCTTCGTCTTCAAGCTCACCCTGCGCTTCGTGCCGCTCTTCGTGGCGCTGATGGGGTTCGATCAGCTCGCCGGCGAGCTCGGGCCGAAATCGATCCGCTTCCTCGTGGTGAGGCTGAAGCGGAACACCCTCATCCTGGGCAAGTTCGCGTCACAGGTGACCATCTTTTCGGGGCTCCTCTTCGTCTGCACGCTCCTGATGGTGCTGGTGGCGAAGGCGCTCAACGCCGACTTCGCCGCGAAGGACGTGGTGCTGTGGACGGGGCGGCTGCTGGCGGCCTCGTTCGTGCTGGCCCTGGCCTACCTCGCGCTGACGACGCTGTGCAGCGCGCTCGTCCGCTCCGGCGCGGTGAGCCTGCTGCTCAACATCATGGTGCTCTTCGGCATCTGGGCGCTGGCGTTCTTCGGGGAGTACTTCACGCTGCCGGGCGAGGTGGTCGACGCCAGCTCGCTCAAGTCGATGATCACCGACGAAAGCCCGCTCGCGTACACGCGCTACCTCTCGGTGTGGCACTACGGGCAGGACCTGCTGCACCCCGATTGGACGCGCTTCCTGACGGCGGCGGTGGTGCACGTCGGCTTCGCGCTGGTGTTCCTCGGGGCGGCGCAGCTGGTGATGAAGAAGAGGGACCTGTGAGCCAGACGGCGATTCGGCTGGACCGGTTGTCGAAGCACTTCGGCCCCAAGCGCGCCGTCGACGACGTCTCGTTCGAGGTGCAAGCGGGGCACTGCTACGGTCTCATCGGCCCCAATGGCGCGGGCAAGACAACGACGTTCTCGATGATGACGGGCTACCTGTTCCCGACGTCGGGGACGATCAGCATCCTCGGGGTCGACCCCTTCGAGCCCGGCGCCCTCAAGGGCAAGGTGGGCGTGCTGCCGCAGGACGCGATCCTTCCGCCGACGTGGCCGGTGGGGGCGCTCCTCACCTACTACGGTGAGCTGTCTGGCCTGCCCTCGCCCGAGGCCGAGGCGAGGCGGGTGCTCGAGAAGGTGCAGCTGCCCGAGACGTGGGGGCTGTACTCGAACCAGCTCTCGCACGGCATGGCCAAGCGCGTGTCGATGGCGCAGGCCCTCATGGGCAGCCCGCCCGTCATCTTCCTCGACGAGCCGACGGCCGGCCTCGACCCGAAGATCGCCGCGTCGGTGCGCCAGGTGATTCGCGAGCTGAAGGGCCAGCACACGGTGGTGGTGTCGAGCCACAACCTGCAGGAGCTCGAGGAGCTCTGCGACGCCACGGCCATCCTCGACAAGGGCAAGCTGGTGAGCGCCGCGACGATGAGCGAGCTCACCGGCCAGATGGCCGAGTTCCGCGTGCAGCTCGCCCGCGGCGAGGTGCCGACGTTCGAGGTGAAGGCCCTCTCGGGCGTGAAGGACGCGCGAATCGAGCCCAACAACGTGCTCTGCGTCAGCTTCGACGGGAAGACGATTCAGCCCGAAGAGATCATCACGCGCACCTGCGGGCTGCTGGTCGAGCGCAAGGTGCTGTTCACCGGCGTGTGGCGCGGCAAGAAGCTCGAAGAGAAGGTGCTGCAGCTCACCTGAGGTGCGCGTCAGGGCGCGAGCGGCGCCTGCAGCGCGGCGGCGAGGGGCGCCACCGGAGCCGGCAGGGGCTTCTGATCGTCGGCGAGCGTCGCGGCCATGAGGTCGTGCACGGCCTGGGCGTGCTCGGCGGCGGTCTCTTCCTTCCAGCCCTTGGTGTCGATGGGCGGCAGCACGTCGACGGGCATCGTCATGGGCTTGAAGCCGAGGAAGGTGCCCTTCTCCCAGTTCTTGTGCGCGCCGTGCACGACGACGGGCACGACGGGGAAGCCGGTGGCGATGGCCATGTGCACGAAGCCCTTCTTGAAGGGCAGCAGCCGCCCGTCACGGCTCCGGGTGCCCTCGGGGAAGATCCAGATGCCGAGGCGGTGGCGGTTCATGAAGACCGCCATGTCCTTGAGCGTCTCGACGGCCTTGCCGGTGTTGCCGCGGTCGATGAGCAGGTGGCCCGACATCCACGCGAGCTGGCCGTAGAACGGCACCTTGACGATCTCTTTCTTGAAGACGCCGCAGCCGCCGTACGGGCACATCCAGATGCCCGAGAAGGCGTCGAGGGTGCTCGAGTGGTTCATCACGAAGATGGCCGGCATCGAGCCCTTGAGGCGCTCCCACCCGTTCACCTGCGGGGTGACGCCCGCGAGGAAGACGATGGAGCGCCCCACCACGTGGCCCCACCAGTTGCAGACGTAGATGCGCGCGACCCGGAAGGGCAGCAGCAGCGTCACTGCGACCATCACGATGAGCGTCATCACCATGATGACGACGAAACCCGCCACGAAGCGGAACACGTTCACGACGCGATTCATGAGGGCGACTGTCCTCGCCTTTCGTCATGCTGGCGTCACGGACAATCGCGCCGGGGCCCTTCGCGCAGGGCGTCACGCCTGGGGCGGGCCACGGGTGCGCCCCCCCGCGCCGAGGCCGTCACTCGACGAAGAACATCGGCTCCCGCTGCTGCACGAAGGCCTCGACGGCCTGCGCGGCGCGCGTGTCGAGGTCGACGAACTGCACGCCGATGCCGGGCATGACGTCGGGCTGGCGCTCGTCCACCTCGCGCACCCAGCGTACGACGCCCTTGCAGTCGACCCGCTCTCCGCTGGGGAGCGAGAAGCCGAGGTCGACCTGCGTGCCCAGGGGGAGCAGGTTCACCGTGGCGATGAAGAGGCCGCCCTCGGAGATGTCGGAGGAGAACCCGTTGAAGAAGTTGGCCTCGCTCTCGAAGTCTACCTGCGCCTGCATGCGCACGCGCTGCGAGGCGCGCTTCTGAGGCGGAGCCGACGGGGGCTGGGGCACCACCGGCGGCGCCTGGACCTTCGGCCGCAGCCCCGGCGGCGGTCCCGCAGCGACCAGCGTCGCGCCCAGCCCATCGTCCTGCGTGGAAGCCCGAGCCTGGGCCTGCGCCTGGAGGCGCTGCAGCTGCTTCTCGTCAGCAGCCAGCTGCTGCGCGAGTTCGTGCGCCTGGTCGAGAAAGCGCTTGAGGCCGTCACGGACCTCTTGGGCAGCGCGGACGCGGGTGTCGAGGGCCTGACGCCTGGCGGCGTGGGCGCGCTCGAGCGCAGCCTCTCCATCGAGGGCCGGCGCCGCGCGCGCGCGTATCCGCTCGGTCAGTTGACGGTCGCTCACACCAGCGCGCTCTGCCTCGGCGAGGGCGTGCTTCAGCTCGGCCACGCGCCGCTCGTACGTCGCGCGCGAGGCCATCGCCCGCTTGAGCTCGTCGAAGAGCCTCGCCTCTTCCTGCGAGGCCTCGCCCTCGCGGCGCGCCACCTCAGTGTCGTGTTCACTCGTCACTGCTACGCCCCTCTGTGAAGCCGACTCGTCTGCGCCGACGTCGCACGCTGCTCCGTCTACGCTGAAAAAGAATAGTACCACGGCCACTTCGAGTTGAAGGCCTTGTCGTCACGCCCCCAAAGCGGGGCGCGCACGAAGGCTTCACGCGGTGCGGACGACGGCGCGGAGCCACGGCGACCGCTCCAGGGCCTCGGTCACCCGGCCGGTCACGCGGCAGAACATCTCGAGGTCGTGCTCGGCGGCGGGGTCGTCGGCCCAGAGCTCGACCCGGACGCCCCCCTTGAGGGCCTTCGCCAGCTCGACGATCGGCATCGGGCACGGCTTCCCGCGCGCGTCGACGAGGCGCGCTGAAACTTCGAGTCGGACTGGCTCATCTGCCGAACGCATTGCAAGCAGGCGCGCGTTTGCTAGAGGACGCGCGCATTCATACCTCTCAGGGGAGTTCCCGCACCATGAAACCCTCAGTCATCATTGCCCTCATCGTCGGCGGCGTCATCGGGTTTGCCGTCGGGTCGATGTTCAAGAGCAGCTCGGGCGCCAACGCGCCCTCCATCGCCGCGGCGCCGTCGGCTCCGTCGGCCCCCAGCGCGCCCCGGCCCTCCGGGCAGGGTGGCGACGAGACGGTCTTCCGCGTGCCGCTCGAGGAGTCGGCGCAGAAGGGCGCCCCCACCGCGCTCGTCACGATGGTCGAGTTCTCGGACTACCAGTGCCCGTTCTGCTCGCGCGCGAACGACACGGTGAACCAGCTCCAGAAGGAGTACGGCGAGCGCCTGCGCGTCGTCATGAAGCACAATCCGCTGCCGTTCCACCCGCGCGCCAAGCCCGCGGCCCTCGCGGCGCTTGCCGCTGGTGAGCAGGGCAAGTTCTGGGAGATGCACGAGAAGATGTTCCAGACGAAGGCGCTCGAAGACGCGGACCTGGAGCGGCATGCGCAGGAGATCGGCCTCAACGTCGAGAAGTGGAAGGCCGATATGCAGGCCGAGCGCTTCACCAAGCAGATCGACAAGGAGCAGGCCCTCGCCCAGTCGATCGGCGCGACCGGCACGCCGGCCTTCTTCATCAATGGCAAGAAGCTCTCGGGTGCGCAGCCCATCGACAGCTTCAAGCGCATCATCGACGCCGAGCTCGGTCGCGCCCAGGAGCTGGTGAAGTCGGGCACGCCAGCTGATCAGGTGTACGCGCGCATCATCGAGAAGGGTGTCACCTCGCCGCCCCCGGCGCCGCAGCAGCCGTCCGCGCCGCCCCCGCCGGCCGCCGTGCGCAAGATCGACGTGCCCGACGACTCCCCCTCGCGTGGCCCGAAGGCCGCGAAGGTGACCATCGTGGCGTGGTCGGACTTCCAGTGCCCGTTCTGCTCGCGCGTCGTGCCGACGATGAAGCAGATCGAAGACACCTACGCGAAGGACGTGCGCATCGTCTTCCGTCACCAGCCGCTGCCCTTCCACAACAACGCGAAGCTCGCCGCCGAGGCGACCATGGCGGCGCACGACCAGGGCAAGTTCTGGCCGATGCACGACAAGCTCTTCGCCAACCAGCAGGCGCTCGACCGCCCGTCGCTGGAGCGGTACGCGCAGGAGCTCGGCCTCGACGTCGGCAAGTTCAAGGCCGCGCTCGACTCGAACAAGTTCGCCGCCAAGGTGGAGCGTGACTCGAGCGAGGGCATGCAGGTCGGGGCCAACGGCACCCCGACGTTCTTCATCAACGGTCGTGAGTTCGTCGGCGCGCAGCCCTTCGAGGCGTTCAAGGGCGTCATCGACGAGGAGCTCAAGAAGGCCGACAAGCTGCTCGCCAGCGGCGTGAAGCTCGAGAACCTCTACGCCGAGTTCATGAAGGACGCCGGCAAGGCCCCGCCGCCAGCGGCCCCGGGCGCGCCCGAGCCCCAGAAGGTGGTGACGGACATCAAGATCGACGGCGCCCCGGCGACTGGCGCGAAGAACGCGCCGGTGACCATCGTCGCCTTCTCCGACTTCCAGTGCCCGTTCTGCTCGCGGGTGGTGCCGACGCTGCACGACCTCGAGAAGCAGTATTCGGGCAAGCTGAAGATCGTCTTCAAGCACCAGCCGCTTCCCTTCCACAACAACGCGAAGATCGCCGCCATGGCGTCGATGGCCGCGCACGAGCAGGGCAAGTTCTGGGAGTACCACGACAAGCTCTTCGCCAATCAGCAGGCGCTCGACCGGCCGTCGCTCGAGCGGTACGCCGAGGAGCTCAAGCTCGACGTGGGCAAGTTCCGCGCGGCTCTCGACTCGAACAAGTTCGACAAGTACGTCACCGATGACTCGAACGAGGGCATGCGGGTGGGCGCCAACGGCACGCCGACGTTCTTCATCAACGGCCGGCAGGTCGTCGGGGCGCAGCCCATCGACGCGTTCAAGTCGGTCATCGACGACGAGCTGAAGAAGAAGAAGTAAGCCCATCACGCCCACGTGCGTGAAGGTGACGCTGGCCGGTGACGCCCCTCGCAGCGGGGGGCTGGTCACCGGCCAGTGTCGTTGGTGGGCCATGACAGCGGCGCCCCCGGGCATTACGAGGTGAGTCCGGTGAAGACGCTGGCGGCGCCAGACTCCGCATGGGAAGCCCGGGTGCGGTGGGGCAGCCGACGGCTGACCGCCGAGGTGCTCGACGGGCGTGGCCGCACCACACTGAAGCTCGGGGACGCGCCGGGTGACGACATCGCCATCGGCTCCTCGGCACGGCTCGAGCTGACGTGGCTGCCGACCGGGCTCGAGGTGCGGTTCAGCGCCGGCGTCGAAGGGGAGCTGTCGTCGCCCGGCGACGCCGGGACGACCTTCAGCGAGCTGCTCGCCCGCGGCCGGGTCAAGGAGGCCGGCGACGCCTTCTTGCTACACCTCGACGCCGGCGAGGACCTGACGGTGCGCATCGGCACCCTCATCGCCGAGGTGCGGCGCGCGCGGGGCCGCTTCCGACGGCTCCCGCTCGACGCGAGCGCGCTCGTCTTCATCCTCCTGGCGCTCCTCGGCGTGGGCATCGTGTTGGCGTCGGTGCTGGCGCCCGCCGAGGCGCCAACGCTGCGGTGGCTCCGCAGGCCGAGGTGAAATCGACAGGCCGCGGCCCGGGGCCCCATGACGCAGCGCCTCACGCCCGGAGACGACCGGCGTGGGTCCACGGGCCTCACTCTCGAACGATCACGGCCTCTTCCGCGCTGACGCAGCGCATCGTCTCGGATCGCTCATGGCAGGCATGAGGCCTTCCCGCTTGCTTGGCCGCAGGTCGCGTGAGACTTCGCCCGGGTCAGCCAGGCTTTTCCTCCAGCTTCTCCCCGAAAGAGACCTCGAGCCATGCCCACGGTCACGACGAACCTCACGACGAACCAACGCCTGCTCGACTGGGTCAGCGAGATGGCGGCGATGACGACCCCGGACCAGGTCGTCTGGTGCGACGGCAGCGCCGACGAGAAGAAGCGCCTCACCGAGTACGCGGTGTCGAAAGGCATCCTCATTCCGCTGAGTCAGCAGAAGCACCCGGGGTGCTACCTGCATCGGTCGAACCCCAACGACGTGGCGCGCGTCGAGCACCTCACCTTCATCTGTACGCCGACGAAGGAAGAGGCCGGCCCGACGAACAACTGGAAGCCGCCCGACGAGGCCTACGCGATGCTCAAGGGCCTGTTCGCGGGCTCGATGAAGGGCCGCACGATGTACGTGGTGCCCTACGTGATGGGGCCGCTGGGCAGCCCGCACTCGAAGATCGGCATCGAGGTGACCGACTCGGTCTACGTGGCGCTCAACATGGGCATCATGACGCGCATGGGGAGGCCGGCGCTCGAGATGCTCGGCGACTCGAACGACTTCAACCGGGGCCTGCACTGCACGGGTGACCTCAACCCCGATCGCCGGTCGATCTGCCACTTCCCGCAGGACAACACGATCTGGAGCTTCGGCTCGGGCTACGGCGGCAACGCGCTGCTGGGCAAGAAGTGCCTCGCGCTGCGCATCGGCAGCTACCTCGGGCGCAAGGAGGGCTGGCTCGCGGAGCACATGCTCATCCTCGGCGTCGAGGACCCGGACGGCCGCACGACGTATGTGGCTGCGGCCTTCCCGTCGGCGTGCGGGAAGACGAACTTCGCGATGATGATCCCGCCCAAGCGCTTCGACGGGTGGAAGGTGTACACGGTGGGTGACGACATCGCCTGGCTGCGCGTCGGCGAAGACGGGCGGCTCTGGGCCGTGAACCCCGAGAACGGGTACTTCGGCGTCGCGCCGGGTACCAACTGGCAGTCGAACCCCAACGCGATGAAGACCATCGCGAAGGACACCATCTTCACCAACGTCGCGGTGACGAAGGACCTGCAGGTCTGGTGGGAGGGGCTCGACGGCGAAGTGCCCGAGGAGCTCACCGACTGGAAGGGCCAGCCCTGGAAGCGCGGGTCGAGCGAGAAGGCCGCGCACCCCAACTCGCGCTTCACGGCGCCGGCCTCGAACAACCCCATGCTGTCGTCGTTCGTCAACGACCCGCGGGGCGTGCCCATCAGCGCCATCATCTTCGGCGGCCGGCGGTCGAACACGATCCCGCTGGTGATGCAGTCGTTCAACTGGGCCCACGGCGTTTACCTGGGAGCGACGCTGGCCTCCGAGACGACCGCGGCGGCGACAGGGCAGCAGGGCGTCGTGCGCCGCGACCCGATGGCGATGCTGCCCTTCGCCGGGTACAACGTCGCTGATTACTTCGAGCACTGGCTCAAGATGCAGAGTCGCATTCCGTACCCGCCGAAGATCTTCATGGTGAACTGGTTCCGGAAGAACAAGGACGGCAAGTTCCTCTGGCCGGGGTACGGCGACAACATGCGGGTGCTGAAGTGGATCGTCGATCGCGCACACGGGAGCGTCGGCGCGCAGGAGACGCTCTTCGGCTGGGTGCCCAAGCAGGGCCACATCGACCTTTCGGGGCTCGACATCGACCCGGCGCGGGTCGACGAAGCGACCAACATCAACGAGGCCGAGTGGAAGGACGAGTTGACGAGCCAGAAGCAGTTCTTCGAGCAGTTCGGCGAGCGCATGCCGAAGACGCTCGACCTCGTCCGGCAGACGCTCCTGTCTCGCCTGTCCTGAGCGAGCGGGTACGGGTGCCCCCGGGCAGCGGGTCGTGCGCGGGGCTTCCGTCGCCGGTCGAGCGGCGCGCGCGCTCCACGTGCGCGCTGGTGACGGGCCCATAGCTCAACGGTAGAGCTGGCCGCTCATAACGGCTTGGTTGCAGGTTCGAATCCTGCTGGGCCCACTGACATGTCCCGCTCGTTCGAACTGCTGTCCGAGGCCTGCGCCGGCCTGCCGTACCGCGCGCGCAAGATGTTCGGCGGCTACGGCTTCTTCGCGGCCAACGGCGGCATGTTCGCGGGCATCGTGACGAACGACGAGGTGGTCTTCAAGCTGGCCGACGAGGCGGCGCGGACCGAGCTCATCGCCGCCGGTGGACACCCGTGGACGTTCGAGGGCGGCGGCCGGGCGATGACGATGCAAGCGTGGATCGTCGTGCCCGAGGACTTCTACGACGACCCCGAGCGCCTGGCGGCGTGGGCGTCCCGTGCGCACCGGCTGGTGCCCGGGAAGCTCGCGGCGCGCGCGAAGGGTCGCGCCTCGAGGCGGCCCGGCGCCGGAGCAGCCCCCCCGCCAGCACGTCCGCGGGCACGGGCCCCTCGCCAGAGCGCGGCGGCGCCCGGTGGGGCTGCGTCGAAGGCGCAGAAGGCGGGCACGACGCGGCGCCGGCCTGGCGGTGGTTCGAGGAGGCCGCGGCGCTGAAGGCCCCCAGGAGCGCTCCACGCGTGCAGCTCGGTGAAGCGAGGGCTCTCGTCAGGCGGTGCGCGCCGCGCAGCGACGGGCGAGTCGGAGCCCGAGTCAAGCGCGCACGCCGGGCGGCAGGCGTCGCACGGTGACGAGCCAGTCAGTCGAGCCGAGGGGGTTCCCGTCGTAGGGCGCGTGGTGGGCGCCGACCGCCACGAAGTCGTCGGGCAGTTCGACCCGGCCGGCGTCGCCGACGAGCACGAGGCGCCCCAGGGCGGCGTGCGAGCGCAGCCAGGGCACGAGGCGCGCGGTGATGGCCGCGTCGAACGACAGGTCTCCGACGAGCACCACGTCGCACGCCAGGTCGGCGGGCGGGCGCGCGAGGGGGTCGTCGACCACGGCCTCGAGCAGCGCGCGCGGCGCGCCTCGAGCGCCACCGAGCCTGGCGCCCTCGCCAGCACCACCTTGAGGCCCACTGCGACGCGCGCGCAGACGCCCGGGGCCGCCGCCGCCCACCGGGGCCGCCGCAGCGGGCGCGTCGGCCGCCAGGTCCCCGACCGCGCCACCTGGCCCGCGGACAGACGTCCCCCGGCCGTCCAGGCCGTTGAGGGCGGCGTTCATCGAGGCGACGACGGCGGCGACCGGGTCGACGTCGGCGCAGACCACCACCGCCGCCCCGGCCTTCGCGGCAGCGAGCCCCTCGATGGCGCCACCGCTGCCGACGTCGAGCACGCGACGACCGGCGACCGCCTCGGGATGATCGAGCACCCAGCGCGCGAGGGCCTGCCCGCCCGGCCAGGCGACGGCCCAGTACGGCTGCGCGAGGCCCAACGCCGCCGCCTCCTCGGGCGTGGCGTGCCAGAGCGGACTCGACGGCATCAGCAGGTGCAGGCGCAGCTCGGGAACCAGCGGCACCACGCCCGGCTGCGTCACCTCCAGCACCAGCGCCCGGCTCACCTCACGAAGCCCGCGAGGCGCAGCTGCTCCTCGGTGAGGCCTCCCCGCGCGCCGACCATCTTCGCGACGAACTTGCCGACGATGTCGGCCTCGAGGTTCACCGGCGCACCGACGCCCTTCGTCGAAAGGCTCGTCTTCGCCCACGTCTCGGGGATGAGCATCACGCCGAAGCGCTCGGCCGACACGTGCGTCAGCGTCAGCGAGACGCCGTCGATGCACACCGACCCCTTCTCGACGAAGAACGGCGCCAGCGCGCCGGGCAACGAGCACGACAGCCGCCAGGAGCCACCGTCGGGCCGCACCTCGAGCACCTCGGCCACGCCGTCGACGTGCCCCTGCACCCAGTGGCCGCCGAGCCGGTCACCCACCCGAAGCGCCTTCTCGAGGTTGACGCGCGTACCGGCCTGCCAGCGCCCCAGCGTCGTCCGCCCGAGCGTCTCAGGCGCGGCCTGCACCTTGAACGACGGGCCCCGCCACTCCACGACGGTCAGGCACACGCCGTCGCAACTGATGGACTCTCCCCGCCGGAAGTCGGCGGGGTCGAACCCACTGCGGATCCACACGTCGGTGACCCCGCCGGCGGTGAGCTGCTCGACGGTGCCGACGTCCTGCACGAGGCCGGTGAACATGCGCCGCTCCTAACAGCCCCCAGCGCCGCCGGCCGCGGCGAGCATCGTCAGGTACGCTTCTTTCGCCTGGCCTTCGCCGCGCCCTCCTCCTTCTTCGCGACGCCGGCTTCGTCCAGCATGTCGAGGAACTCGACGATGCGACTGTCGGCCTTGCGAAGGCGCCGCGACAACATGTGGCAGATGTTCTGCAGGATGATGATGTAGGCCGTGTGGTCTGACTTGTAGAGGTTCCACAGATCGACGTTCGTGAGCACGTACGTCGTCGTCTTCTTCTTGACGACGCACGTCGCGCTGCGCGGCTGCCGCTCGATGAGCGACATCTCGCCGAAGGTGTCTCCGGGCCCGAGGCGGACGATGGGCACCAGGTTGCCGCGCGTTGACTTCCGCGCCACCTCGATCTCGCCGTCGCGGATCACATACATCGCGCGCCCGAACTCGCCCTCGCTGAAGACCCGGTCGCCGGGCGCCCAGGTCTGCTCCTCGAGGAAGTCGATGAGGTTGTCGAGTCGCGGCCCCGTGAGGTCGATGAAGATGGGGACGCTCTTGAGGAACGTGACGACGCCAGGGTCTCGCTTGACGCTCATGCTCAACACGCTGCCACAGCGCACCGCAGGCAGCCTCAGGAATTCTTGGCCATGCAACCAGCTGCTTTCACGAATGAATCAAGCCTCAGAAACTCTGTCGGCCGATGTCGGATAATTTAATCGAAGATTGAGCTGAGGTTTTTTCACGCTCGCACCCGTCTTCTGCTTTCGTCCTGCGACTCCTCGTCGTCCTGCCGGATTTCCCCATGCCCATTCGATTCAACGACACCAGCCTCGGCGCCGCCTACTCGACGTTCGAGGCGCAGCGGCGCAGCAACCCGAACCTCAAGCTGGGGCAGGAGCAGGTGCTGCAGCTGGTGGCGCTGGTCGGCGACGGCCACCGGGGGTGGTCGGCGAGCAAGGTGGCCAGCGAGCTGAAGAAGCCGGGGCTGTCGCGTGAGCAGCAGCTCGCCCTCGTCAAGGGCGGCATGACGGCGTCGGAGAAGCTCGATCTCGCGGCGATCCTCGACCAGGGCACGGTGCCGCTCGAGCCGGGCGCGCGCCAGTTCCTCGAGGCGGTGCTCGACCGGTCGAGCCCGCAACCGCCGCCTCCGCCGCCCGCTTCGAACGGGCTGTCGATCTCAGGCGATCAGAAGAACGGGCTGTCGGGCGTGACGAAGGCGGGCGCGACCATCGAGGCCATCAACATTTCGACGGCGCCGACGGGCCGGCTCCACATGGACGACACGGCGGTCATCGGAAAGGCCGACGCCTCGGGCCGCTTCTCGATGGCGAAGCTCACCGGCGACCAGGCGATGCGCGAGGGCGACCTCGTCAGGATGCGGGCGCGCTACGCCGACGGCTCCACCTCGGACTGGGTGACGGTGAAGGCCACCGGCATCGCGGCCAAGGACACCAGCAACGCGGCCGTCGCCCTCTTCCGCATCGGGCTCACCGACGCCGGCACCGGCAAGGTGTCGGTCGCCAACATCAACGCGAGCCGGCAGGTCTCGGAGCCAGGCGCCCAGCTCCAGTTCACCAACCTGCGCAGCGGCGAGAAGACGAAGGTCACTGTCACCGAGACCGGCGGCTTCCCCGAGGGGTTCTCACTCAACGGCAAGGCCGGGGACTCGTTCTCGGTCGCCGCCAGCGACGGCGTGAACAACACCGGCTTCACCGAGCTGGTAGGCAACGTGACGGTGCCCGGCGGCGCGCCGTCGGGCCGAGACCTCATCCCCGACCCGGCGCTGCACAAGGACGAGCTCGATGCCGCCGGCAAGCCGCGCTTCAGCAAGGCGACGTTCACCGGGCCCCTCTTCATCGACGGCGCGCGCGCCGAGGACGTGCAGCAGGGGCAGATCGGCGACTGCTACTTCCCGGCGGCGATGGCGGCCATCGCCAAGGCCAACCCCGACGCCATCAACAACCTGGTGAAGGACAACGGCAACGGCACCTACACGGTGACCTTCAAGGAGAAGGACTGGGCGACGGGGCGCTTCAAGGACGTTCCGGTCACGGTCGACGGCGACCTCTGGGCGCGCTCCTACGGCGGGCCCCTCTACGGCCGCAGCGCCAATAGCTCCGACACCCGGAAGATGGAGCTGTGGTTTCCGCTCGTCGAGAAGGCCTACGCGCAGTGGAAGGGCAGCTACGACACCATCGGTAACGGCGGGCATTCGAGCGACGTCTTCGAGGCGGTGCTCGGCCGTGAGGGCCAGCAGATGAGCATCTATGCCGGCAACCTCGACCGCGTCTTCGACACCATCAAGAAGGCCGTCGACGCGAAGCAGCCAGTGGCCGCCGGGACGTACGGCGAGAGCGAAGAGGCCCGCTACACGAACTCGGGCGTCTACGCCGACCATGCCTATTCCATCCTCGGGTACGAGCAGACGGGCAGCGAGAAGTACGTCGTGTTGCGCAACCCCTGGGGTGAGTCGGAGCCCTCGGGCAACGGGGCCAACGACGGCATCTTCAAGTTGAAGCTGCAGGACTTCGCGAAGCTGTACCAGAACGTGATGTACCTGAACTGAGGCACGCGAATGGCCCTGCCCCCCGAGCCCATCGAAGAAGTGCTGCCGAGCGCCGCCTGGGTCGTCGAGGCCGAGGTGGCCGAGGTGCTGGCCACCGGCCCCGCGCCGCCGAAACCGACGGGTGTCCGGCCGGGGGCGACCAGCGTCGGGTACAAGGCGGCGGCGCAGACGGTGAAGCTGCGGGTGATGCGCGTGCTCAAGGGCGCGCCCACGACCGAGCTCGTCGTCGAGAAGCCCGTCGGCGCCTACTCCCTCAAGCCCGGCAACAAGGGGCCGTTCCTCGTCGACGCCGCGAAGACCATCCTCGGGCGCTACGGGCCCGACTCGTGGCACCCCGACCGGGTGAAGCAGGCGCTGGGCTGAGGCGCCGGCCGCTCCGGTCATCACCTTCGGGGGCGCGCGCTGCTGCCGGGCTCCGCACGGCGGGGCCCGGTCACCACCACCTCGACGGGGTCCGGGCCCGTGTCGGCATCACGTCGGTCGGTGGCCTCGTGCGTGGAGAAGGGGACAAGCGGCTCGGACGCCACCTCGTGCACCTCGAGCTCGAGGTACGCGGCGTCACCCGTCGGGGCCGCGTACCGAGCCTCGCCTCGCGAGGCGAGCCGCAGGGCGCCCATCGGCCGGTACTCGCGCAAGGGCGTTGACCAGCGCCGCGGCACCAGCGTCTTCCCGTCCTCGTCGAGCGCAGGGCGATCATCGGACCAGAAGTCGACGAGCGCGCCCGAGGCCGCGAAGACGAGCACGGAGCGGATCTCGTGCGGGCCGTTGGTGAACGTCGCCTCGACGCGTGTCGAGTCGAGCGCCCGCCAGCGAACCTTCGGGTCCAGCAGCGCCGCGGGTGAGAAGACCGCCATGTCGTTGAGCAGGGTCACCGTCTCGGTGCGCATGAAGTCAGCCCCGCCGACGTCGACCACCGGGAGCACCGACAGCACCCGCACCCGCATGCTCGCGTCGGCCTCGGTGTAGGCGTGCAGGCCGTCGACCGGCACCCCGCCCCGGCTCGCCTTCATCCAGAAGAAGCGGCGTGGCGGCGAGAAGAAGTTCACCTGCTCGGCCTCGAACGGCATCCACGGAGCCGTCGCCCCGGAGCGGATTCTGCCGGTCATTCGCGCCCGAAAGCCCGCGGGGCGGGGCCTGCCGACGACGCCGGCGAAGCGCAGGTAGCGCTGCACGGGCGCTGGGAGCGCCGCGACGTCTGTCTCGGTGACGACGCCCGCGCTGCTCACCTGAGGGCCGCCCGCGCCGGCTTCGCGCACCAGGCCCTCGTACGCGGCCCGCAAGCCGAACGGCCCCCACGCCGCCCCGCCGTACACCACCGCGACGGCGAGGAGGGCGTTGCCGAGCGTGCCGAAGCGCGCGTCCTGCCAGGCCGTGGCGAGCACGAGCTGAGAGCTGACGAGACCGACGGCCCCGACGAGCCAGAACCACCGAGGCCAGGCGAGGAGCGCGACGACCCCGGCCATCAGCACGACGCCCGCGAGGCCCCAGGCGCCGGCCATGGCGCGAGTGATGGGCGTGCGCAGCGCCTCGAGCGGCGCCAGCCCCAGGCCCTTCACGACGCCGAGAGCGTGGAGCAGCGCGTGCGCGGAGAGCACCACGGCGAAGGCGATGCGGGCCATGCCGCCCGCCTCATGCAACGAGCCGACCACGTCGTGCCCTCACCGGCGCTTCGGCGCACTCGACGGCCCACGCACTCGCCTGCGCCCAGGGGTGTCCGCCGCGCAAGCGCTGCGTCGGCAGCGCAGGCGGCGCGGCCAATGCGGCCTCACGGGGCGTGCCGTCGCCGGGCCCCGCGTCGCCACGAATGCCAGGGCCGCGTCCCCGGTCGTCGTCGAGAGCGCCTGGGGCTCGCTTCATCGCGACGAGCCGGGCTTGGAGACCGGGCGGCTTCGGCGCCAGCCGCTCGACGGCTGAACCGCCCGATGCAACCCTTCGCGCTCACGCCCCGCGCCCTTTGCCTCGCGCGCCCCGCCGCGCCCTCACCCGTGTCACCGACCACCACCGGGGCGGCCGGCCATGACCTTCCGAAAACCGGAACGAGCACCTCGAAGCACTCTCGCAGCGGTGCGCGTGGCGGCAGGGGCCGGCGTGGCAGGAGGCACGGTGTCGGCGCGGCCCCTGGCGTCGGACTCGCCTGCCCCGAGTCACCGCCTTGCCATCGTTCTCAGACCGTCGCTTCGCCGCGCTCGTCTCGAGGGCCGAAGCCCGGCAGCGCACAGCCCCGGGCCGGCCGCTCCCACGGGAGCAGGTGCTGCGGCTCCTGGCCGAGCTCGGCGACCGCGGCGGGCGCTCGAGCCGGGCGGTGCTCACCGCGCGCCGAACCTGTCTCGGGAGGAGCAGGTCGCCCTCGTCCGCCGCGGCGTGACCGAGGCAGAGCATCGAGGCCTGGCCGACCGGCAGCTCCTCGACGCGGACCTCTCGCAGCCCGTGAGCCCCACGCCGGCCACGGGCCTGACCATCACTGGTGACCAGCGCGACGGCCTTTCGGACATGACGCGGGCCGGCGCGCAGCTCGAAGCCATCAACCGGTCGGCCGCGCCCACCGGCCGCTACTGCCTCGACGACACCACGGTGGTCGGCCAGGGCGGGCGGGACGGCTCGTTCTCGCTGGCCAAGCTCACCGGCGACCTGGCGATGCGGGAGGGAGACGGGGTGCGCGTGCGGGCCCGCTTCGACGACGGCACCACCAGCGACTGGGTCACCCTCAACGCCACGGGCCTCGGCGGCCGCGACACGCGCCACGCCGCGATCGCGCTGTTCCGCATCAGGCTCACCGCGGCTGGCCCGGGCACCATCACCGTCACCAACATCGACGACAGCTGGCAGAGCAGCGAGCCGGGCGTCCGGCTCCGCTTCGTCAACCAGCGCACCCGCGAGGCCACCACCGTGACCCTCGACGCGCGCGGCACCTTCCCGGCGGGCCTGACGCTCAAGGGCCGGGCGGGCGACGTGTTCTCGGTCGCCGCCTCCGACGGCGCGGACAACGTCGACTTCGCCGAGGTGGCAGGAGCCCTGACGGTGCCGGGCGGCCAACCCGGCACGCGAGACCTCGTGCCCGACCCGGGGCTCCACCGCGACGAGCTCGACGCCTGGGGGAAGGCCCGCTTCGGCA
>JADCJJ010000402.1 GCA_020247085.1 Myxococcaceae bacterium
CCACCTGCTGCTGGTCCAGGTGCTCGCGCACGACTCGCGCGACCTTCGCCTCCAACGTCTCGCCTTCGGGCGGTCTCTTGGTCATCCGCCAGAAGTCGCACACGCAGACTGCGCCCTCAACCGCACCCCTGAACGGTTACATCGCATACGGCAGCGTTGACGGAGGTCCAGCAGGAGGCGTCGCCGAGGGGACTCCGGCGACCTCGGAGATCTGCGCCTCGAGCTCAGGGCGTCGCAGCGCGAGATCCTGAAGCCGCGCGTCGAGGAGCGCCGCCGGGGAGAGCACGCCCGACACGATGCGCAGATCGGCGCGCATGGGCAGGAGTCGACGGGCCGTCACGTCGGAGTACATCGGCCCGCTGGCCCGCGCCGCCCGCTCGGAGGCCGCGAAGCCGTAGCGGTCGACCAGCACTCGATCGACCACGGTCGGTCGTCCGGCGACCATCGTCGTCAGCCGCAACGTCACCCGGCTCAGCTGCTTCCCGGTCTCGTCGACCGACAGCGACGGCTCAGGACATGCGACGGCATCACCCGGTCCGATGTGAAAGGGCTGACCACGCACGCGCGTGGCGCCGGCCTCGAGGAATGCGCGCAGGCAGCCGGTCGACGAGGGCGCAGGCACCGCCGCACCCAGCGTCTGGGTCCCGGCCTCGGCCACCCCCATCGAGAGCACTTCGCCGAAGACCTCGAACGGCTTTACCGTCATCGTCGCGGCGACGATCGGCGGTTGGCTCCACGCGCCGGACCCGCCCACATAGCCGAGGAGGACCTGCGCCTCGATGGTCACCGCCTCCATCGACGGCACGAAGGGGCCATCAGCGCACGCCCCAGTCTCGATGGCCGACCCTGCAAGCGTCGGGTCGAGCGCCCGTCCACCGGAGCGCACGAAGCCATACCGCACCAGCGCTGCTGCCGCGCGCGCGGTGGCCTCGGTGTCCGTCGCGACCGCGTCGAGGCCCGCGAGCGGCATGAGCGTCGACACGTCGGTTGCGATGGCTCCCGAGAAGAACTGCTTCACCGCGACGTCTCGTTCGGCCGTCAACGTGTCAAGCTTCGCGGACCGCTGCGCGTCTCCCACAACCTGCAAGGTGACCTCCCGCTCCTTCGCGACCGCGGCCGAGAGGTCCGGCATCACCACCGCCTTCTGGGCTTCGGCGAGCAGCTGTTGCCGCATCGCCATCGGCGTCTCGTTGCAGAGCTCGAGCTCGGCGCTCGCACCCTTCGCGCGCAGACAAGCCTGGAGCAGCAGGGCCTTGTCGAAGCTGTTGCAGCGCCTGGTCGCGAGGCACCCCGCGACTCCGCGCTGGACACCGAGGTACGGCTCGAAGCCGATGGAGCGCGCCAGCGTCAGGCAGCCATCGGCGTCGCTCACCTTCGCGAACACCTGCTCGGAAACGAGCAGCGGCGCGAGAACGTCGCCCCGGGTGGCCTCGGCTCCGGCGAGCAAGACCGGCAGGCGCGAAAGCGCGTCATCTCGAACCTGTGCCGGCTCCCTCAGCGACGAGACAGGCATGGTGCCGGTGTCGAGGTCACACGTGGGTCTGGTCTGTACGCAGCCGACGAAGAGCATCACGACAAGCGAGCTGACGAGCACGCGCCGCCGGCGTCGGGTCGAGAACGCCGCGGTCACCGCGAGAGTTGCGATGAACGGCACCGCGCTGCTGCTGTCACAGCCACACCCAGACGCCGGGACGGGGACACAGGCCGTGCCGCCATCGGGCTCGACAGGCAGCGGGAGCCCCAGCTTCCTGGGCTCGACGCCCGAGGCGAGACACGCTTCGGGAGCCAGGCGCCCGGTGATGACACGCGCGGCGGCGAGCAGCTTCACGGGATCGCTGAACGGCGTGCCGTCGGGGTCGCCGATCTTCGCGATGGCCTGCGCCGCTTCCGCGTCTGGCGTAAACGACAGCACCAGCGTGCGAAGGTCTTCGCGCGCGGCCTTCTGGGCGAGGTCGGCGAGGGTGCCCCGCACCTCGCTCCCACCGACGCAGGTGTCGACACCGTCGGTGATGACGATGAGCACGGCGTTGACGCAGTGCCGCATCGGGTCGGCTCGCCGCTTGTTGCGGATGTACTCCACGGCGACCTCGACGCCTCGTACGAGCGGCGAGTCACCCAGCGGCACGATCTCTGGGTTACCGAGTTCGTTGACGCCATCGAGCCAGCGCAGCGCCTCGTCGCTCCCAACGAGGTCGAGGCCCGCGAGCAGGTTCGAGCCGTGATCGCATTGTTGGTCATCTTCCCGGAGCACCGGCCGCTTCCCTTCCCCACCCTGCAACACGCGATCGAGCTGGGCGAAGCGGGCGAGGCCGACGCGGTGCTGCGCCTTCACGGCGGTGATGACGTCGCGGGCCGTCTGCTTGGCGACCACGAGACGGGCGTCTCCAGTGCCGAGCGGGCGCGACATGCTGCCCGAGCTGTCGATGAGGATGAAGATGTCGGCGGGTGCGGCCTGCGCGGGCCCCGCGAGCAGCAGCGCGACGATGATGGAGCGAGTGGACATGGAACACCTCAACGGCGGAAGGTGAAGGTCAGGCTTTCGACGCTGGGCTGCGCGCCTCGGTCGTCGGTGAAGAGCCGGATCTCGAGCTGGAGCTTCGCGCCGGTCGCATTGAGCGAGGCGGTCGAACCCGAGAACGACACGTCTTGCCACGAGGCCGTAGAGGGTTCGCCGTCGAACGCGCGCAGGCGAAGCGAGAAGGTCGCGGGCGGTTGAACGGCGCCGACCCAGCGCATTTGCTCCCACTTCGCGCCGGCGATGCCGACGTCGTAGGTGGCCGTGAAGGTGCCGTTGAGCTTGCGGAAGATGCGGTACGCCGAGCCCGTCATGTCGCTGTACGTGTACGGCGCCAGACCGACCGGAACCGTCGCCAGCACCCCGCCGTCGGGAGACACCTTCGTGGCGTCGTTCGAGACGTTGTTCACGCTCCAGATGTTGCCTTCGTGGTCGACGGCGACGCCGACGGGCCCGTCGCCCACCCGCACGGTCATCGCCTCGCCGCTCCGGCGGTCGACCCGCACGATGACCGACGCCGCCGAGTCGGCAACCCACAGGAAGCCACGCTCATCGACCGTGACGCCACGAGTGTTGGACCCGACCTCGAACGACGGCCCGAATGCACCCGTCACGGCGTCAATCCGGTACACGGAGTCCCGGTAGTCGGTGTACCAGATACCGCCTTCTCCATCGGCGGCCAGGCCGTAGGTGGAGTGCATCTCGAGGTCTGCCCCCGAGAGGTGGAGATCAGCCGCTCTCTTCACCGGGTCGACGCGAATGACATGACCGGCGGCGTAGGTGACCTGGTCATGAGCCGAAAGCCAGAGGTTGCCATTCTCGTCGATGGCCAAGCCGTAGGGGTGGCCCGGCACGCCAATGCGGTCCAGCTCGGTGCCGAAGACCCCATCAAGACGAACGACCTCACTCGTGGAATACGAGCCGACCCACACATCGTTGTTCGCGTCGACGGCGACGCCCCGCAGCAGATTCCCGACCGCGGGGATGTCGAGCAGAATGCACTCACGCGTCGGCGTCGGTGGCTTCGTCCTGGGAACGCACGCGCCGTCGATCTTGATGACGCCTTCCAGCGGACCCGCGCCGGGATCGGCCGTGCCACCGCGCATCGCAATCCACGCGTCGCCGTTGCCGTCAACCGCCGTGCGCGAGGGGTTGTTGCCGACGATGAAGCGGCCCACTTCGACCGCATCGGACGTGCGGATCTTCGACACCGTGTCCTCACCGGAGTTCGAGATGTAGATGTACGGTTGCGGCAGAGGGACGGGCGGCAGCGAGATGCCGCGGTCGTTGCCGATGGTCAGGTTGCGACGCAGCCCCATGCGGAAGCCTCCGCCGGTGAGCTTCGCCTCCACGCACGGGCCGCCGCTCGAGCACGGTGAACACAGCAGCGAGAAGCCATCGTCGACGCGCCCGTTGCAGTCGTTGTCGACGCCATCGCAGACCTCGACGCCAGACGGCTCGCACGGCGTCGTCGGGTCGGGGCGCCCTCCGTCAGGGAGCAGCACCGAGGCGTCGGGTCGACCGCCATCGAGGCCCGGCTCGATGCCACACCCGCACCCTTGAGCCAGGACAGGCAGCAGCAACAACGCGATACCGCGAGACGTCAGGGCCGGAGCCATCCCCACGGCTGCTGCGTCAGACGTGCCAGGATCGTGAGGCCTCACGCTACCGCTCCACTGCACAGTTTGCGCAGTCACCCGATGCGCCAGGAACATCGTGCGCAGCCGACCCGACCAGGGACGGTGGCGCCGTCCTCATCCACGTCGAGAGCGGCGTGGGAACTCCGGCGTCGCACAAGGACTGGTCCGTCTGCACGAATCATCACGCCGGCAGAATCGACTTCGTCCTCAACCCGGCGGCAGCGCTTGCGCGATGGCAACACCCCGCTGGTGAAGCGCCCGAAGCGGCTGCAGGCGCTGGGGTCCCGGTTGGTGCACGCCGTGTGGCGCTGGCAACGGCAGGTGGCTCGCAGGCTGGGCGTCCAGGGCCCGCTTCGCGGCGGCGCTGTCGTCTTCACGAGAGTGGTTCGGCTCAAGGCTTCAAGTGACGCCTCACCTCCACGCGCCTCTCCCTTCAGTCGCTGTGGACGCAATACGGCGAGGTGGTGGAGCTCCCCGCCCCCGACGACGCCGACGCCATCCTCCGACGCGTCTTGCGCCAGGCAAAAGAGGAGGACTTCACCGACGAAGATGCCCCGTGGCCTGTGGACGAGTACGAGGCGCTCCAGCACTCGTCCCTCCAGCACCCACTGCGCCTGGACTCACCATCGCGCCCTCGCAGACGCCGCGGCTCCGTGGCCATGGCTTCTCCCTTCACGCCGACACCGCCGTCCACGGCAACGACAGGGACGGCCTCGAGCGCCTCGCTCGGCTCAAGGGGGCCCATCGCCGAGTCCAGGCATCGCCGCCTCGACGACGGCGGCTACCGGGACACGCCAAGGCGCGGCGAGCCCTTCACCCTCTCGGCCGTTGCCCTCGTCCGTCACCTAGTCGCGCTGATGCCACCGGCGCTCCTCCACTCACCCGCTCCCACGGCGTCGAAGGCTCCCCACGCCGCACTCCGGCCGAGGGTGACGGGAACTCCACCGCATCCGGTGCCCGCTCCTCCGTGGCGGAAGCCGGAGGAACAGCAGGCCTCGCAGGCCCACCCGCCGCCTCGACCGGGCCGCCCTTCACCAGCACACCGAAAGGCGTCGACGTCCTGCGCTGCCCCTGTGGCGGCCGTCGCAGCGTCCACCCCACCCGTTCCGCCGCTGCGGAGCGTCTGCGACAGTTGGGTCACCCTCTCGCCCCTGACGCCGTCCTCCCTCCGTCCACCGCGCAGCCTCAGCTGCCCCTGGTGGCCTGACATCCCTTGCGCACCGGCGAACCCGCGCTCGCCACGCCTGGGCCTTCGCCTGCCTCCGAGGCCACTTCCGCCTCCGGCTGGCCTCCGTCACCGAGACTGAAGGCCCCGTTCCGCGCCCCTGACGCCCGGCTCCGCCTCTTGCCCCTCGCCTCGGCTTCCCGCTCTCTTTCGCTTCTCCGTTCCGTCCCTTCACCTCGACGCCGCGGGGCGCCTCGCCTGGCAGGTCTCACAGCGGGTTCACCCCGCGGTGCTGGAAGCGGGACCATGTCGGCCAGGAGCAGCGGCGCCGATTCCTCAAGCCGGTGTCACTCGTACGAGGTCAGGTCTTCAATCTCGTACGCCCGCGGGTTGGGGGCGAGCTGCGTGAGGTTGCGCGTCACCACGTCGTGAAGCACCTCGGGCCGCCGCGCGTTCACTCGGGCGAAGAGCTCGATGGTGCGCGCGTAGATCTGCCGTTTTCCGTCGCACTCGTCGGTCATCACGCCGGTGTACCCGTGCCCCGCGGTGAAGGCCCGGTGGTAGCAGTCCCCTCCGCACACGTGCCTCGCCCAGCAGCCTTTGCACGGCTCGCGCTCGAGCACCGGCAGCGAGAGCGCGTCCCGCAGCACCGGAAGCGGCAGCCCCAGCTTCACGTGCCCCATCGGCGGGCCCGGGTCGCGCACGAAATGGTGACAGGCGACGACTTCACCCGACGGCGTGATGCCAGCCAGCGTGTTTCCCGCACCGCACGGGTAGTAGTTCGACGGCGACTCGCCACCCGCGAGCAGCTTCTCGATGATGCCGGCGAAGGGCTCGATGGCGATGACCACCCCCGAGAGAAGCAGCGTCTCGTACCAGCTGAGCAGCGCGTCGAGGTCGAGCACGCCGTTGAAGCCGTCGGTCGTCTTCTCGTCGTAGGCCACCTGCACCTGGATCTCGTTGAAGCCGAGGTCGAAGAGGTACTGGTGGAGCGGCGTTTGCCGCTTGCGCCCCACCGACACCGCACGCACCCGCCGCACCGGCGCGCGCGTGGTCTCGATGAAGTGCTTGACGTGGTCGAGCACGATGCGGCCGCTCTTCTGGCCCCCAGCGAACAACCGGTCGCGGTCGTGCACCTTCGGCGGGCCATCGACGCTCACCACCAGCGAGGCTTCAACTTCGTCGGCCCACGTCACGACGTCGGGCGTCAGCGTGACGCCGTTGCTGTACACGACGAGGTTGACTGCTTTGCCGAGCGCGGCGCCCTTCTCGCGGGCGTAGGCGCAGGTGTCGAACACGAGCTTCTTCTGGAGCAACGCCTCGCCGCCAATCCACACCAGCGACACGCTCGGAGCGTCAGGCGCCCCGGCAAAGAGCGCGTCGACCATCTCGCGGGCGGTGGCCTCGCTCATCCACGCGTCCTTCTCCTTTGGCTTCTGCGTCGGCAGCTCGTTGTAGCAATACGTACACGCCAGGTTGCAGTGGTGCGTGTTGCCGATGTTCAGCTGCGTGATGGTCTTGGGCGTGTCTTCCCGAGGGCGAAAGGAGGGGCGCTCTGCGAGCAACCCCCGGGCCTCGGGCGTCTCCAGCTGCGCCGTGAGGTTGGCGCTGGTGTCCTGCGCGACGACGAGACTCTCGACGCCGTACAGCGTGGACCGTCCGTCAGCTCTATCGAACACCACGTACCGGCTGCCGTCAGGGGTGAACCCCTGTCGAAAGCGCAAGCCTGATGGCCCGGTGACGGGGAGAAAACCACGCGCGTCGCTCATGGATGCGTCAAATCAGCATCCCGATGGACTTCTGCCCCGACGCGACCAGCCAGCGCCTCCGCACGACGAGACGGTGGCAGTGCTGCGGCGAGGCTCAGAACGGTCGGCAGGCGAAGGGTTCTGCCGCCTGTCCGCAGTCCTGCCGCGCGCGGCCTGCCCCACCCAGCCGCCACATGACGAGACGCCGCGCTCAGGTGTGGCAAAGCCACAGCCGGAGATATTGCGGGGCTGCGTGGTCGGAACGGTCGGAGGCTTCGGGCCGGTGCGCTTGATGGAGGTCATTGACCAAACCTTAGTGCTCCGCCAACCTTGCTTCAAGGTCGGCTCATTCGTCTGGTGGGGCCCAGCGGACACGTCCACGGGAACGCGAGACGACCGGCTGCACCTCGCCACCCCGATGGCCTTGCCCCGAGAACGGCCTGGGTTCGCCTGACATCGCAGCTCCATCACCTGCGGTGCTCAACCGCGTGATGGACGCCGAAGAGACAGAGGCCTGGCAGGCATCCCCGGCGCCTTCACTGGTCCGCCCTTCGCCACCACACCTTCGCCACCACACCTTTGCCGTCGGCGTCCCGCGCCGTCGCGTTCACGCCATCCACGCCACCCACGCCGACGCCGGGGAGCGCCTCCGCCAGCTGGGCCACCCTCTCGCTCCGACGCCGTCCTGCCTCCCGCCACCGCTCAGCCTCAGCTGCCCGTGGTGGCCTGACACCCCTCATGCACCGCCAACCCAGCGCTCGCCGCGCCTGGGCCCTCGCCTGCCTCCGCGGCCACTTTCCCCTCGGGCTGGCTGACGTCAGCGAAACTCGACGTCTGCTCCGCGCTCCAGGACGCCCTTCAGCCCCTCTTGCCCCTGGCCTCGGTGTCCCGCGTTCTGTCACTGCTCCACCTCGACCTTCACCACCCTGCCGCGCCGTAGGGCCTCGCGAAGCTCGAAGTGCAGTCCCTCACCGAGTTCGAGACGCTGGCCACGCCGAGCGGACGAGGTTGGGCGGGGCCTCGAGCACAGGAATCCGCTCGCGCTCTTCATCGGCGTCGGGCGCTCCGTCCAGGTCGTCAGACGTCGCGAGCACGTACGGACTCGCGAGCCGTTCGAGATGGCGAAACGACGTGCGCTCGTCGCCGAGGACCCGCGCGGTCGACTCGGCATCGACCCAACAGTTAAACAGATCGACCGACCGCAGCTGCTTCAACATCGGCAGCTCGAAGAGCCGCTCGCAGAACCGCTCGGTCAGCTCGAACTCACGCAGCGCGAGATGCCGAAGCCCGCTCAGCCGCGGAAGCAAGGCGAGCAGATGTCGATCGGCCTCCTCGTCGGAGCCATGACCAAACCCGAGCTCGAGCGACTTCACCGCCTCGCTCCAGGGAACTCCGGTCGGGAACAGCGTGACGTCACGAAGCGCCGTCGCGACCGGAGCTTCTGCGAGCCGACCGACCAGCTCCTCGACCGTCGCGACCGTGTCGGTGCGTTCTTCAGCGAGCTCGTCGATGGCGACGCCGGAGCGGAAGCCCCCGCTCCAGCTGAGCTCACGAACGCGGCCCAGCTCGACGTCTTCGACTGCGGGCCCCCGCAGCGCCTGAGCGTTCTTCTCGATGAACGCGCCCATGCCGTCGCGCTTCCGGTTTCCAGAGAGCGCGCCCAACATGCCGAACAAACTTCCGCGCGGTTGAAGCGAATCGGCGAAGACCGACAGCACCTGCTCGTCCTTCGGGTTCGCCTTCGGGCCACGCAGCACCGGCTCGGGCCGTTCACCTCGCCTTCGCGCGGAGCGGGAGCGGCCGCTGCCACCCGACACCGTAGTGCCGGGCGCACTCGAGCTCCCGCCCACGCACCACGCGCCGGCCGGCGAGGGGCCCGGCGTGCTCCGTCACGACGGTGCACTGGCTCTCGTGGTGGTCGTGTCCCCAATAGAGGACCACCCAGTCGTGCGTCGTACCCAGCGCGTGCGCGCGCCCGGTGTTCGAGAAGAGCGCCGTGAAGGCGAGCCCGTCGCGGGTGACGTGCAGCACCGGCAACCAGGCGGCGTGCCCGGGGTTGAAGCGCCGCGGCGCGATGGTGGGCAGCGCGCCAGCGTGGGCCTGGCGCCGGTACTCGGCATCGACGTCGAGCAGGAGCGCCACCGGGGGGCGCGCAGGGTGGCGCTCCGGCAGGTGGGGGGGAGCCGTCCGGGACGGCCTGGGGGCGGCGTCGGGCGCCCGCGGCGCGCGGCCCGTTCGCCCCAGCAGCCCGGCGAGCGCGGCCTTCACCAGCGCCGTGCGGCGCGCCCCGAAGCCAGTCACGCGCGAGAGCGAGCCGTCGTGGGCGGCCACCTCGAGCTCCTCGAGCGTCTCGACGTGCAGCGCGTCGTGGACCCGCTTCGCCAGCGCCGGCCCGAGGCCCGGCACCCTCTGCAGGCGGAGCAGCGGCGGCAACTCGCGCTCGAGGCGCGCCAGCAGGCCGAGGTGACCGGTGGTGGTGAGTTCCTCGATGACGGCGCCGACGGCCTCACCCACCCCGAAGGCCCTCAGCCCGCCCCGCCCCGCGCGCGAGAGGACGGCGGAGACGGGCTCGTCGAGGGCCCGGACGACGCCGGCAGCGCGCCGGTACGCGTGCACCCGGAAGGGGTTCGCTGCCTGCAGCTCGAGCAGCGTGGCCACCTTCTCGAGCGCCTCGGCGACCTCGTCGTTCGTCGGCACTGGCACCTCGCGCGCTGCAGACGCCGGTGAGGGTACCTCGCCGCGACGGCCGTCGCCTCGACGAACTCGGCCCGTCTGGGTGGTGGCGGCGATGAGGCATCGGCGGCCTGTCGCCGTTGAGGTGGGCCGGACGTGACGGAGCGTCCCGACGTCGGGGGGGGCCCTTCCTCGGCCGTGGGGCCCGGCCTCCAGCCAGTCTACGCCCACCTTCGAAAAACCCGGTCGCTCCGGCGCGGCGGGGGTGTGATCACGACGCCCATGCTCGAGGCCCTGGTGTCCCTCTCCATCCGCTATCGGGTCGCCGTGGCCGGCGCGCTGGCGGCGCTGCTGCTGGGCGGCGTCTTCGCGGTGCGTGCGCTGCCCATCGACGCGCTGCCCGACGTGTCGACGGTGCAGGTGACGGTGCTGACCGAGGCGCCGGGGCTGTCGCCGGTCGAGGTCGAGCGCATGGTGACGGCGCCGGTCGAGCTGGCGTTCAACGGACTGCCGCGGCTGACCGAGCTGCGCAGCCAGTCGAAGCCGGGGCTCTCGCTCATCACCATCGTCTTCGAAGACGGCATGGACGTGTGGTTCGCACGGCAGTTGGTGGCCGAGCGGCTGCGCGAGGTGACCGCCGACCTGCCGTCGTTCGTGCCGCCGCCGCAGCTGTCGCCGGTGTCGACGAGCCTTGGCGAGATCTTCACCTTCACCATGACGTCGACGACGGGCGACCACTCGCCGATGCAGCTGCGCACGCTGCTCGAGTGGGAGGTGATTCCCCGCCTGCGGGCAGTGCCGGGCGTCATCGAGGTGGTGGGCATCGGCGGTGAGCTCAAGCAGTACCAGGTGGTGACGACGCCGGAGCGGCTCAAGTCGTACGGCGTCACGCTCTCGGCGCTCAAGGCGTCGCTCGAGGCGTCCACCTCGTCGGTGGGCGGAGGCTACGTCGAGCGCTCCGGTGAGTCGCTGCTGCTGCGCGGCAACGGGCTGCTGGCGACCGAGGAGGACATCGGCAACGTGGTGGTGCGCGGCGGCGAGCAGCGGGTGCTGGTGAAGCAGGTGGCCGACGTGAAGGTGGCGCCGGCGCTGCGGTACGGCGTGGCGACGCGCGACGGGAAGGGCGAGGTGGTGTCGGGCACGGTGATGATGCTCCTGGGCGCCAACAGCCGCGACGTGGTGAAGCGGGTGAAGGAGCGCGTCGACCTCGTGCAGCGCGCGCTGCCGCCGGGCGTCGTCATCGAGGCCATCTACGACCGGGCCGACTTCGTGAACCGCGTGGTGGCCACGGTGGTGAAGAACCTGCTCGAGGGCGCGCTGGTGGTGCTGCTGGTGCTGGCGCTCTTCCTGGGCAGCGTGCGCGGCGCCATCGCGGTGGTGCTGGGCATTCCCGCGTCGATGACGGTGGCGCTCTTCGGCATGCACCTCTTCGGCGTGACCGGCGACCTGATGTCGCTGGGCGCCATCGACTTCGGCTTCCTCGTCGACGGGCCCATCGTCATCCTCGAGGCCATCATGGCGGCGATGGCGGGCAAGGCCTTCGGCTCGAAGAAGGACGAGCTGCGCGCCTTCACGGCCTCGGCGTCGTCGGTGGCGCGGCCGGTGGCCTTCTCGGTGGCCATCATCATGCTGGTGTACCTGCCGCTGCTGGCGCTGCAGGGCGTCGAGGGGAAGATGTTTCGCCCCATGGCGACGGTGATGGCCTGCGCGCTCTTCGGGGCGTTGGTGTACTCGGTCGTCTTCTTCCCCGGCGTGCTGGCGCTGGTGATGCCGCCGCCGAAGGACGACGGGCCGCGGTGGCTCGGGTGGCTCAGGCACCGCTACGAGGCCGTGCTGCCGAAGCTGCTCGCGTACCGGGGACCGCTGGTGGTGGCGATGGTGGTGCTGCTCGTGGTGTCGATGCAGACGCTGCTGGCGCAGGGCGCCGACTTCGTGCCGCGCATCGACGAGGGCGACCTGGTGGTGACGATTCGCCGCGCGCCGTCGGTGGCGCTGTCCGAGTCGCGCCGCCTCGACCTCGACGCGGAGCGCATTCTCAAGCGGTTTCCCGAGGTGGTGACGGCGGTGGGCTTCACCGGGCGCGCCGAGCTCGCCTTCGACCCGCGCGGCTTCGAGGCCACCGACATGCTGGTGCACCTGGTGCCCAAGGAGCAGTGGAAGACGGGGGGCGACCTCGACGACCTGGCGCTCGCCTTCAAGCGCGCCATCGAGGACGAGGTGCCCAACACCTTCGTCTCGGTGAGCCAGCCCATCGAGGACCGCACCAACGAGCTCATCTCGGGCAGCCGCGCCGACGTGGCGGTGAAGCTCCTCGGGCCCGACCTCGAGACGCTGGTGAGCCTGTCGAACCAGGTGGGCGACGTGGTGCGCGAGGTGCGCGGCACCGGCGACCTGCGCGTCGAGCGCATCATGGGGCTCCCGGCGCTGTCCTTCACCCCCGACCGCGAGCGGCTCGCCCGGTACCACGTCGACCTCGACGAGGCCTTCGAGGTCATCGAGGCGGCCCGCGTCGGCGCGAAGGTGGGCACCATCTACGACGGGCCGCGGCGCTACGACCTGCGGGTGGTGGTGCCCCCGTCGGTCGTCTCGCGAGAGGGCATCGCCGACATGTTCGTCGAGACGAACGACGGCGAGCTGGTGAAGCTGGGCGAGCTGGGCTCGATCGACGAGACCGACGGCGCGGTGAACGTGCGCCGCGAGAACTTCGAGCGGCTGGTGCGCGTCGAGGTGAACCTGCGCGGCCGCGACCTGGTGTCGTGGGTGGAAGAGGCCCGGGCGAAGGTCACGAAAGAGGTGCCGCTGCCCACGGGCTACACGATGACGTGGGGCGGGCAGTTCGAGAACTTCGAGCGCGCGCAGGCGCGGCTGGCCGTCGTGGTGCCGCTGGCGCTCCTCATCATCTTCTCGATGCTGGTGCTCACCTTCGGCTCGGTGCGCCTCGCCGGGGCCGTCTTCACGCTGGTGCCGCTGGCGCTCATCGGCGGCGCGGTGGGCCTGCTGGCGCGCGGCATGAACTTCTCGATTCCCGGCGCGGTGGGCTTCATCGCCCTGGCGGGCGTGGCGGTGCTCAACGGCGTGGTGATGACGACCGACGTGCGCAGGGCGCTCGCCAGCGGGCTGCCGCTGGTGGCGGCGGTGGTGCACGGCGCGGCGCACACGCTGCGGGCGGTGCTGACGACGGCGGCGGTGGCCGCGCTGGGCTTCGCGCCGATGGCCATCTCGACGGGCGCCGGCTCCGAGGTGCAGCGCCCGCTGGCGACGGTCGTCATCTTCGGCATCGTCGGCGCCACGGTGCTGATGCTCGTCGTCTTCCCGGGCATTCTGGTGATGATGCTGAAGGGCTACCGGCCCGACACCGCGAAGGACGCCGACGAGGCCAGCGCTGACGCCGGGGTGCCGGTGCCGGGCACGCCGAGCGCCGCGGGCTAGGGGCGCGGCGCTCGCCCGACGAGAGGCGCCGGTGCCAGCCCGGCTCGCGCCGAAGCGTCACTCCGGCTGCAGGCGGGTGCAAGCCAACCACCGTTCCCCACTCGACCGCAGCCCTACCTTCACGCACGCCCTCAGCAGAGGAGTGCAGCGGGCCGACACCGCCGGCCGCCTCGACGAGCTCGTTGCCCGCCCGCCGTCTTCGCCCGTTACGCATTGAGGAGCGCGCGTCGTCAGGGAGAGGAAAGGAGTCGGGCGTTGGACGTGTTGACGAGACACCCCCGTGGCGTGGGGAGCGCCCTCCTCAGTGCCCTCGCGGCCATGGTGACGGCGCATGACGGCCTCTGCGCGCGCCCGCCGCCTGGTGAGTCCGAGCCTCGAGCCCTCGCGTCATCGCTCGAGGCGCAGGTGCGACGCGCCGAGTACCAGCCCTCGCTGCAGCGCGGAGTGCTCTCGGCCCCCAACCGCGCCCACGGCCTGCGCGTGCGCTGGGAGCCGACGGGCACGCGCGTCGAGGACCGGACGTCGGGGAGACACCTCGCCACCCTGCGGACGGTGCGGGTTGGGCGGGGCGACGGGGCTTTCCTGTCGCCCGCCGACGCCGCGCTGGCGGCCGGCCGCGTCGTGCGCACCTGGGGCGACGTGGCGGAGTGGTGGGTCAACGACGAGGCGGGCGTCGAGCAGGGGTGGACGGTGGAGCGCGCTCCACCTGGCGTCGGACCCTTGCGTGTCGAGGTGGCTGTCGAGGGCGCCACCGCGAGGGCCGATGGAGACGCCCTTCACCTCGAGAGCCCCGCTGGCCGCGCGCTGGCCTACGGCGGCATCAAGGCGTGGGACGCGACGGGCTTGCCCCTGGCGACGGCGGTGGTGCCACGTGAGGGCGGCTGGTACCTCGAGGTGGACGACGCACACGCCACCTACCCCGTGACGGTGGACCCCCTGCTGACGGCCGCGGCGTGGACGGCCGAGCCCAACCAGGTCGACGCTCAATTCGGCGACAGCGTCTCCAGCGCTGGTGACGTCAACGGCGATGGCTTCTCGGACGTCATCGTCGGAGCCAACACCTTCGACGACGGCGAGCTGAACGAGGGCGCGGCCTTCGTCTTCTTTGGCAGCCTCACGGCCCCCTCCTCGACAGCGGCGTGGACGGCGGAGTCGAACCCGGTCGCGGCGCTGTTCGGCGCGAGCGCGGCGAGCGCTGGCGACGTCAACGGCGATGGCTTCTCGGACGTCATCGTCGGCGCGGAGCGCTACGCCATCAGTGGCCCGACCCTGGGGCGCGCCTTCGTGTTCCTCGGGAGCGCCACCGGGCTCGCGCCGTCACCCTCGTGGACGGCCGATGGCACCCAGCAGGGCGCCGCTTTTGGAGGCAGCGTTTCGAGCGCCGGGGACGTCAATGGCGACGGCCTGTCGGACGTCATCGTGGGGTCAAGCTTCTTCACCACCAGCCAGATGAACGCCGGGAAGGTCTCTGTGTATCTCGGCGATGCCATGGGCCTCGGGGCCGGGCCTCGATGGACCGCCGAGTCGAGCCAGGCGCTGGCGCTCTTCGGGAGCAGCGTCGCCGGCGCCGGAGACGTCAACGGCGATGGCTTCTCGGACATCGCCGTGGGCGCACCCGGCGGCCCCGGCGGCGGACAGGGCGTCATCTTCCTCGGAGGTGATGGCCGCCCCGGTCGCGCGCTGGGACTCCGGCAGCGCCTCGCCGGGGCCGTCGTCGGTGTGGGCGCGCGGGTCACTCAACCGCTCACCGTCGAGATGCAACTCGTCGACAGCGTGGCGGGCCTTCACCGCGTTCGCCTCGAGGCCGAGGTAAACCGTCGGGGTTCGGTTCGACGGAGGCGTCACGGTGGCTTCACCATTCGGGCGTCCTGGGGTCGCCTCGGCCACGCTGCCTCCCCTGACTCCGGGGCGGTACCGGTGGCGAGCGCGGGTTGGGGTCGGCCCCGGCCACAGCGCTTCAGTCATCGCGAAGGGCTGATGGGTGTCCTTCGGCGCCAACCGCGAGCATGAGGCAGACTTCGTCGTGGTTCTTGACGCTGGCGCACTTGACGCAGGCGCAGTCGACGCAGGTGCGTTCGATGCTGGCGCGCTGGACGCGGGAGTGCTCGATGCCGGCATGTTCGACGCCGGGATAGGTGACGCTGGTGCCAATGACGCCGGTACGAGCGTCGGCGGAGTGGTCGATGCCGGACCGGGAGCGTTGGTGTTCTATCCAGTCGCCTGCGGCGGCTGTTCGACGGGGAGCGGGACCTGGAGTGCCGTCGCCTGGCTCGTGTTGATGAGCCAACGCCCGAGGCGACGACGGCCTGCGCCCGGCACCGGTCACCCACCCTCGCCGACCGCGCCTTCGACTCGTTCGGCGACACCTTCTCGCCGCGAAGACAGGGCGCCCGCGCGGTCGAGCGAGGCTACGGTGACGCGGTGCTCCGCGTTGGCGTCTTCGTGTGTTGCCTCGCCTCGGCGCCGGCGCTGAGCCTCGACAAGCTGGGGTCGGCGCACGGAGGTTCCGTCGCTGGAGCGACGTCGGGCTTCAACGTCTCGGGGGCGGCGCTCTTCGGCTTCTCGGTGCTCAACTCGAGCTACGCCGCCCGCCCCGATCTCGTTCAGCAGTTCGTGTCCTTCTACGCCGCGGTCTCCTTCGACCTCGCCGGCCGCACCATCGCCACGACGGACAAGCGCACGCCAGCGTCTCCCTGAGCGGCCACCCGGCCTTTCGCGACCACCAGCGGGGGCCGGCACCCGGCGCGGCGCCGCGCCGACTCGACCGCCGCACCCAGTCGCTGCCAGCCCCCGCCGTGGCACGCGAACGACCTTCCGTCTCGTCGCCGGTGCATCGGCGTCCTGCTTCGCCACGTTGATCAGCACCGACGTCACCGACGGCACTGGAGCTGCCAGACCCGGACGGTCCAGGAATTGATATCCGCCCGCGCGTCGGGCGATCCACCGCGCTTCATGTGCCACCAGGCATGAACGGCGCCCTCAGCCGCGGACACCCCTGCGGCAAGCACGCTCGCCTGCTGCCGCGTTCAATCCTCGTGGTGGCCTCCCTCTGCCCCGCCGAGGAGGCGCCGACGACCCACCGGGCCCCATCGACCTCGAGGCCGACGGAGCCCGCCTGCCCCGCGTGCTCGACCTGCGCGCGACGCTCACGGCGCGTGGCGTTCCCGTGGCGCTCGTCACCGACGCCGTCAACGTCGGCGAGGGCGCGCTGGCGCCGGGCGCGTCACGCACCTTCACCTGGGTCCGGCCCGAGGCCCCGACCGGCCCCGTCGAGGTGCGCGCCGTGCTGCGCGCCGCTGCCGTGCGCGCCGACACCCTCGAGGCGCTCGGGCTCGAGGCCCGCCGCGCCGAGGTCGTCACGCACGAGGTCGCGACGGCCACGCTGCGCCTCGGCCCATGATGCGCCCGAAGGGGTGGTGCCTCACTCCCGGTCGAACACGCCCCGCCGCTGCTGGTCGCGCTCGATGCTGCGGAACAGCGCCCCGAAGTTCCCCTCGCCGAAACTGAAGTGGTTCTTCCGCTGGATGAGCTCGATGAAGATGGGCCCGACGAGGTTCCTGGTGAAAATCTGGAGCAGGTACCCCTGCTCGTCGCCGTCGACGAGCACGTTGCGCCGCTGCAGCTCGTCTTTGTCCTCGACGAGGAGCGGGAACCGCCGGAAGACGTCGCGGTAGTAGTCCGCGTCCATGTCGAGCATCTCGACCGGCGTGCCCTCGAGCCGCCGCAGCGAGCCCAGCAGGTCGTCGGTGAGGAGGGCGAGGTGCTGAATGCCAGGCCCCTGGTACGCCTCGAGGTACTCGTTGATCTGCGACTTCTCCTCGTCGGCCTCGTTGATGGGGATGCAGAAGCGGCCGCAGGGCGAGCGCAGGGCGTACGAGGTGAGGCCCGTCTTCGCGCCGCGAATGTCGAAGTACCGCACCTCTTCGAAGCCGAACACCGAGGTGTAGAAGCGGGCCCACCGCTGCATCGTGCCCTTCTCGACGTTGTTGGTGAGGTGGTCGATGGCGGTGAAGCCCTTCGCCGGCACCAACTCTGGCTGCGCGAGCGGCGCGAAGCCGAGTGCCGCCCAGGGTGGCGTCTCGTACCGGTCGATGAACAGCAGGAGCGAGTCGCCGATGCCGAAGACAGCGGGCACGGGTTGGTCGTCGCGGCGCAGGTCCGGCGCGGGGCATGCCCTCGCGCCGCGCGCCACCGCCGCCTCGAGGGCCCGGGCGGCGTCCTTCACGCGCCACCCCATCGAGCTGATACTGGGCCCGTGCAGCGCGCCGAACCGGGCCGCGAACGAGGCCGGCGCGCGGTTCACCAGGAACGTGATGTCGCCCTGTTGGTAGAGGTCGATGGGCTGCTCGGCGTGACGCATGGTCTTCGAGAACCCGAAGCCCTTGAAGAGCGCGTCGAGCCGCTCGGGCTCGGGCGAGACGAACTCGACGAACTCGATGCCGTCGAGGCCGCAGGGGTTGGTGGGCGAGACG
>JADCJJ010000403.1 GCA_020247085.1 Myxococcaceae bacterium
GATGGCAGCGAGCGACGGGTCGACCTGCTTCACGCGAAACTCCGTATCGAGCGAGGCCTGGTACGCCTTCGTGGCGGCGTCGGGCTTCCCGCGCTTCGCCTCCACGAGGGCCAAGTTGTAGAGGGCGCGGCCGCGGGTGCGCCACTGCGCGGGCTGGTTCTTCGTCGCGTCGACGGCCGCCTGGAACAGCTTCGCGGCGCCGTCGACGTCGCCCTTCAGCCAGGTGGCCCAGCCCAGCCGCAGCACCTGCTCGGGGCGGGCTCCGGCGCCCGTGGCGAGCGGCGTCAGGGTGGCGATGGCGTCGTCGAGTTGGCCGGCGTCGATGAAGCGGCTGGCGAGCTGCAGCTTCGCGTCGCGGCCCGCCGGCGCCAGCGTGACGGCCTGCTTCGCGGCGGCGATGGCGTCGTCGTGCTTGCCCAGTCGCGCCAGCGCGCGGCTCACCCGGCCCTGCGCGAAGGCCGACTGCGGCGCGAGGGCGAGGTACTCCTGCCAGACCTGCAGCGCCTGCTCGTGCTGGCCCAGGGCGCCGAGCAGGTCGCCGAGGTAGCTGCGCAGCACGAGCTCACCCGGGTGCTTCTTCGCCGCGTCGCGCAGAAACGCGACCCCGGCCTCGTTCGACTGGTAGCGGGTGACGAGCCAGAAGCGCGCGAGGGTGTAGGGCTCGAAGGCCTCCTGCTTCTCGCCCAGCGAGGTGAGGGTGGTGGCGGCCTCGGCGTCGTCGCCGACGATGGCCTGCGCGAGCGCGAGCGTCGCCTGCGCGAAGGTGAGCGTCGCGTCGGCGGTCAGGGCCTCTCTGCAGTCGGCCGTGGCCCCGTCGAGCACCTCACCCAGCACCGTCACGGGGGCCTCGACGCCGAGCGACTGCCGAACCACCGGCACGTAGCAGCGGCCGAGCGCCTGCAGCGCCTTCTCGCTCGACGAGTCCGGCTGCGCCGACACCTTCTTCGGCAGCGAGCCCTTGTCCTGCGCGAGCACCGCCCTGGCGATGGCCTCGCTGCCCTGGCGCAGGGCGCTCGGCCAGTCGGCCGGCAGCTTTGCCGTGAAGGTCGTCGGCCTCTTGCCGTCGACGATGGCGCCGAGCAGGTTCGAGCCGGTGTCGGTCTTCTCGAGCACGACGGTGACGACGCGGTCGGCCCCCAGCACCGCGCGCGCCGTGGCCGCGGCCTCGGGCTCGGACAGGCTGATGGGGTTGAGGCCCTCCTGGTCGACCATCGCCGCGACCTGCTTGGCGTGCAGCAGGCTGTACTTCGCCGACGCCTCGAGCAGCTCGGCGGCGCGGGCCTCGATGAGCACGCCGAGCGCCGTCACCTCGGGCGCGTCGGACGCCGACGGGAGCAGCGCGACGACGGGCCGGCGGGGGCTCCCCGCGACGGCCAGAGACGAGGTCAGCAGCGACAGCCAGAGCAGGGTTCGCATGCGCGCAGCAATACTCCACCCGGGGGCGTGGCGCGACCTCGAGTCGGCCCACGTCAGCGGTACGGGTGACCCGCGGGCAGGCTCGCTTGAACGCCCCACTTCCGCGCGAGGTAGCCCTCGAGCAGCTGCCGGTTGGCGACGCTGAGGCTGCTCGTCACCACGAGCTCGGGGATGAACCCGTTGAGGAAGTTCATGGTGCGGTCGGGGTTGAAGCCGACGCTGTTCACGTTCGAATCGAGGCCGCCGGCCGGGCCGAAGTCCGCGCCGGTCGGGGGGACGCCGCCGTTGAAGAGCGCGCTGGAGGGCGGCGCGTTGCCCGGGAAGTCGGCGAAGTACAGGTTCGTGCCCGTCGTCGTGACGTTGAAGGCCTGCTGGGTCGAGCCCCTCGAGGCGAACCAGAAGTTCGACGTCGTGTAGTCGAGCACGAGCATCTTCTCGGTCGAGGAGCCCTGGAGCGTCACGGCAATCGCCGTGCCGGTGACGGACTTCGACACCACCACCAGGAGCTTGGCCGAGTCGGCGTACACGCCAGCGGGCAGGAGCATGCGGTCGTCGGTGCCGTCGAAGCGCACCGCCGGCAGGGCGTTGACGGCGCCCGGCTGCAGCGTGGGCCGCTGCGCGCTCGAGGCGGTGGCGGCGCGGCGCGCCGGTGACTTGTCCTCCCAGCGCTCGACGAAGGCCTGTGAGGCCTGCACGACGACGTTGGCCTCGCCGATGCCCTCCTGAACGCCGTCACCGTCGACGTCGGCGCCGTCGAGCCAGAGGACGAGGTCGGGGAGCAGCGCCGGAGACCAGCACGGCGTCGCGCTGTTGGCGTCGTGGTCCCACCGCAGGCTCCCACATGAGACGGCGGGGGCCGCGCCGCCGGCGCAGAAGGTGCCCGTGGGACAGGCCGCGCAGGTTCGGTCCGAGGTGGCCGAGCCCGCGGCGCTCTGCTCGGAGCCCGCGGCGCACACCGCCCATGCCGTGCAGGCCGCGCTGTTGGGCTGGGCGCTGAAGGTGCCGCTCGCGCAAGGCTGGCACCCCCGGTCCGTCGTCGCCGAGCCACTCTGCGCCACCCGCTGGCCCGCCACGCACACCGTGTGGCCGACGCACGCCGTCGCCGCGTCGCCGTCGTGGTCCCAGGTGCCGCTGGGGCAGCTGGCCCTCGGGGCGGCGCCGCCGGCGCAGAACGTGCCCGCCGGACAGGGGGTGCACACGGGCGCCGACGTCGCCGTCCCCGCGGCGGTCTGCTCGGTGCCGGCGGGGCAGGCCCCCTGGGGCAGGCACGCGGCCTGGTTGGCAGCGCTCGTGAAGGTGTTCGCCGGGCAGGGGGTGCAGGTCTGGTCGACGGCCGGGCCGCCGGTGGCGCTGACGAACGCGCCGGCCGCGCACGTCGTCCACGTCGCGCAGGTCGCCGCGTTCGCGGTGGTGGTGAAGGTGCCGCTGGCGCACCCCGCGCAGGTGCGGTCGCTCCGCGCCGAGCCAACCGTGGACACGCGCTGCCCCGGAGTGCAGGTCGTCCACGCGACGCAGGGTGTGGCCGGGGCGGCGTCGTCGTCCCAGGTGCCCGCGGCGCACGGCATGGGCGTGGCCGCGCCGCCGGCGCACCAGCTCCCGGGCTCGCACCCCTCGCACTGCGCCGCGCTCGTGGGGGTCGCCGCGGTGCGCTGCACCGTCCCCGCGGGGCACGCGCCCGCGGGCTGACACCGCGCCTGGTCCGGCGCGCTCGAGAAGGTGCCCTGCGGGCAGGCCGAACAGGCGCGGTCGCTCACTGCCGACGCCGCCGTCGACACGAAGGTGCCGGCGGGGCACGTCCGCCAGGGCGTGCACGCGGCCAGGTTCGGCTGCGCCGAGAAGGTGCCGCTCGCGCACCCGGCGCACGTCTGGTTCGTCGTGGGTGAGCCAGCCGTGAGCACGCGCTCGCCTGGCGCGCAGCTCGTCCACGGGGTGCAGGCCGTCGCGGCCATGCCGTCGTGGTCCCAGGAGCCCGGGGCGCAGCCGGCCTTGGGCGCGTCGCCGCCGGGGCAGTGGGTGCCCGCCTCACAGGGCAGACACTCGCTCGCCGCCGCACCCTCCCGGCGAGTCGTGCCGGGCGCGCAGGGCGCCGGCGGCTCGGCTGGGGGCGGGGTGCCGACGGCCGGCGGGGTGTTGGCGCTGCAGCCGGACATGAGCACCAGCGCGAGCACCGCGCGCCGGCTCGCGGAGGGGTGCGTCGGAGCGTGAGGGCTGTGGCTCGAGAGGGCACGCTGGCGCATGCGGCCGAGTCTAGAGCAACGCCTCGCCGCTCCGGGAGCCCGACGACGCCCCGGGCCTCGACCCGCGCGCCAGTGCGGCGCCGGTGACGTCGCGGGCCCGTCGCGCGCTCGTGCTGGGGGGACGCCCGCGCGGGGGCGGGCGCTGCCCCAGGGCTCACTCCGACCGGGTCCGGCGCGCGCGCGCCCGGCGCACGACGACGGCCAGCGTCACCAGCCCAGCGCCGGCACCAACCACCAGCAGGCCCAGGCCGAAGCCGAGGGCCGCGCCGCGCGCCTCGTCCTCCCGGGCCTGCTGCTCCGCCACGGTGAGCCAGTTCGTCGGGCCCTTCAGCGCTGCGAGCAGCGCGGCGTGCTCGCTCGCCAGCGTCGCCTCGTCGGCGGCCGGCCCCAGCACCATCACCTGGACGGCGCCAGCCGCCAGCGGGACCTGGGTCGCCAGCGTCACCACCTTCGTGTCGGCGCCGCTCACCTCGCTCACCACCGTCTCGAGCGCGAAGGCGCCCCAGGGCGTCGTCCGGTACTCGAAGCGCTCGATGGCGCGACCGCTCTTCGCCGCCGCCGCCCGCGCGGTGCGCTCCACCACCTCGCGCTGCAACACCCGGCCCTGCGGGAGCGCTCCGCCGAGCGCCGAGACGACGAAGAGGCCGTACGGGCCCTGGCCCGGCGTGCCTCGGCCGAAGCGGTGCAGCGTCGAGGGGTCCTCGCCGACCGGCAGCGCCGCGTAGCCGGGCGGCACCGTCAGCGAGAAGCCGTGCGGCACGTCGTCGAGCACCTCGGCGGTGGCGAGCGCCGGCGAGAGCGTCACGAGCAGGAGAGCGAATGGGCGCGCAGTCATGGGGAGCCGGCGCCTTCCTCTCAGGCCAGCGCTGGCGTGTCGACCGCCTGGGCGACGAGCGCGGGCTCGAGCCTGCGCCGCCAACTCGAAGCGCCGCTGGCGCGGCGCGGTGCGGCCCTCCATGGTTGGCCGTCAGGCGTGGGGGCCCGGTGCCCCCCACCGGGACTGTCCACCGGTTGACGGAAACGCGACAACCGGTTGACACCCTCCGGAAGAGGCAGGCCCGTGCCCCAGTCGACGTCCCGACCGTCCGGGTGCGCGCGTGCGTTCTCGCCGGCGAGGGCTCGGCGCGGGAGCGCCTCGGGGGCTCTCCCGGGGAACTCCCGGTCGCGGAGGGCCGTGGCCGCCATCCTGTCGAAGCCGCCCGGCGCTGGTGGGGCGCGACGCGTGCCTCGAGGCGAGCGGCGGCCCTGCTTCAACCGCGCGCGCGAGAACGAATCGCCTACCTCGGGCGTCGGCGCCACTCGGCCGGCCGGGCGATGCCAGGCGCCACCAACGGCCACCGCTCCCTCGGCGTCAGGCCAGCCGCCGCCGCGTCTCGCTCCGGCTCACCCGCCGCGTCTCGCTCCGGCACACCCGCCGCACCTCGCCCCGGCACACCCGTCGCGCCTCGCGCCGGCACACCCGTCGCGTCTCGCGCCGGCTCACCCGTCGCGTCTCGCGCCGGCTCACCCGTCGCGTCTCGCGCCGGCTCACCCGTCGCGTCTCGCGCCGGCTCACCCGCCGCGCGCGGACCTTGTCGCTTCGGCGGGCTCGAGGTGCGTGGTGACGTCGCCGCCCGGCAGCGCCCGCACAAGGTCGCCCTCGACGCGGTTGCACAGGGCGTGGCCCTCGTCGACCGTCCACTGGCCCGGCACCACGACGTGCACCGTCACGAAGGCGCGCGCGCCCGCCTGCCGGGTCCGCAGCGCCCGAAAGCCCACGCCCTGCGCGCGGTAGCCATCGAGCACCGCCTCGAGGCGCCGGAGTGTCTCGGGCGGCAGGGCCACGTCCATCAGCCCCGCGGCGGAGCGCCTCAGCAGCCGCCACCCCGTCGAGAGGATGTTGAGGGCCACCGCCAGCGCCACCACGGGGTCGAGCCACTGCCAGCCCGACAGCGCCACGAGCCCCACCGCGGCGATGACGCCCACCGACGTGTAGACGTCGGTCATCAGGTGGTGCGCGTCGGCCTCGAGGATGACGGAGCGACGCTCCCGGCCCACCCGCAGCAGCACCCGCGCCACCGCGAAGTTGACCACCGAGGCCGCCACCCCGACGCCGAGGCCCACGCCAACCGCCTCGAGCGCCCGCGGGTGCAGCAGCCGCTCCACCGCCGACGCCCCGATGCCCAGCGCCGCCACGAAGATGAGCAGGCCCTCGAAGGCGCTCGAGAAGTACTCGGCCTTGCCGTGGCCCCAGGCATGCTCCTCGTCGGCCGGCTGCTCCGAGAGCCACATCATCCGTGTCCTTCCGGTAGGCGTGCGTGAAGGTCGCTGCCAACACGACGTAGTCCCCTCGCCAAGGCGAGGTGGACGATGGAGAAGCAGTCGAAGGTGCGCTCGGCGCAGCGAGAGCTCGAACGTTGGCGAGCGGAGCACGGCGGGCGAGGCCGGCCGATACCCGAGCGGC